>NZ_CP020694.1:3070000-3371091 GCF_003611275.1 Sulfitobacter sp. D7 | reverse complement strand
GGATGACCGACCTGTGTCCTTCGGACTTTAAAAGAATGGCAAGCCCATAAGCCTGATGCGCCGTAAACCGGCGCAAGAGGCGCTGAACGAACCGTTCATGTTCTCATCGACAGGGTAAACGTGCTGGCAGCAGCATTCACGACAGTGCGCGGGGCCGTTTTTACACGGTCACTTGCACCCCCCTGAACTTGGCATTCTGCCAGTCGGCTGACACCTTGTTCAGGGCCTGTCCCCCCAAGCGAAATGAATCGCTGGACCTTTGGTAGCAAGTGTTTCCGGTCCGCTTCAACATATCTTCCATCTTGACTCAGAGATTGCCTGAAAAGAATCTCTGGCGTGTTTTTTTCGCTGCACCCGCACGAAAAAAGGCGCCGCAATGCGGCGCCTCTTGTCTTTCAAAGGGTTGGCTGTGGAGCCGTATTAACCCAGTGCTTTGACCCGTGCGGACAGACGCGACATTTTGCGCGAAGCGGTGTTTTTGTGGAAAACGCCTTTGGTGACGCCGCGCATCAGCTCGGGCTGGGCGACTTTCAAAGCGGCGGTTGCGGCTTCTTTATCACCGGAGGTGATCGCCTCTTCGACTTTGCGCAGGTAGGTGCGGATGCGCGAACGACGGGCTTTATTGATCGCAAAACGTTTCTCGTTTTGACGTGCGCGCTTTGCGGATTGTGTTGTGTTTGCCATGAGTATCAGCCTTCGGGTTCATTTTGTTGCGTAGCAATGCGTGACGCCAACCCTACCGGAAATCCGGGCCCCCAAAGGGCAGGTGATTCTAGCCAGAGCGGGCTGCACGCGCATGTATTGGGGCTGCCTATAAGACAGCAGGCGCGGCAATGCAAGCCGCGCCACTGGAATCGCTTATTTGTCGCGGAACTGCGCTTCGCGCTTTTCAAGAAAGGCCGACATGCCTTCTTTCTGGTCTTCGGTGTTGAACAGCGAATGGAACATGCGGCGCTCGAACAACAGGCCTTCGCTCAGCGGCACCTCATAGGCGCGGTTCACGCATTCCTTGACCACGGTGGCCGAGATCATGGATTTTTCGGCAATCTTGCCAGCGGCGGCCATGGCTTCTTCCATCAGCTTTTTGACCGGCACAACGCGCGACACAAGGCCCGAGCGTTCGGCTTCTTCGGCATCCATGAAACGGCCCGTCAGGTTCATGTCCATCGCTTTGGACTTGCCCACAAGGCGCGTCAGACGCTGGGTGCCGCCGATGCCTGCCACGACACCAAGGTTGATCTCAGGCTGGCCGAACTTGGCGCTTTCCGAACAGATGATGAAATCGCACATCATCGCCAATTCGCAGCCACCGCCCAAGGCATAGCCCGACACGGCTGCGATGATCGGCTTGCGCACGCGCAGGATTTGATCGGTCTCGGGCGTGAAGAGATCACCCATGAAGACGTCAACAAAGCTTTGATCGCGCATCATCGCGATGTCGGCCCCGGCAGCGAATGCCTTTTCCGACCCGGTGATGACGATGCAACGCACCTTGTCGTTTTCCTGTGCGCCTTTCAGCGCTTTGGCCAATTCACCCAGCAACGCGTCGTTGAGCGCGTTCAGCGCATCCGGGCGGTTGAGGGTGATCAGGGCCACATGGTTGTCCACGTCCACGGTGATCGTTTCGTAAGCCATCGAGAATGCTCTTTGTTGTTGCGCTCAGGGGAATGTGCATACCACGGCACCCCCATGTTTCAAGTTATCTTTGGCAGCGCGGACAATAGAAGGAAGACCGCCCGCTTTGTACGATGCGCCCGATGGTGCCGTCGCAGCCCGGTCGGCGGCAGGGTTGCCCCTCTCGTCCGTAGACATCGAAGCTGTGCTGGAAATAGCCCAATTCGCCGTCCGCCTGCCGGAAGTCCTTGAGCGAGGATCCCCCCGCCGTGATGGCATCGGCCAGCACCTCGCGGATGATCGGCACCAGCCCGGCGATCCGCGTGGCCGAGATGCGCCCGGCCTTGCGGGCGGGGTGAATCCCTGCGCGGTAAAGTGCTTCGCAGACGTAGATATTTCCCAAACCCGCCACGATCCGCTGATCCAGCAGGGCGGATTTGATCGGTGTGTTGCGCCCTTTCAGCGCGGCCACCAGATGCGCTTCGTGAAAGTCATTGCCTAAGGGTTCCGGCCCGAGCGAGGCCAGCAGTTTATGCGTTTCGGCCCCCGCCGTGGGCATCAGATCCATCGCGCCAAAACGGCGCGGGTCGTTAAAGGTGATCCGCGCACCGTTACCCATATGCAACACGACGTGGTCATGTTTCTCTGGGGCGGGGTGGTTGTGCTGAAACTGCCCCAGCGGGTCACCCGAGACGAGCATCCGCCCGGACATGCCCAAATGCACCAACAGCGATTCCCCACCCTCCAGATCGGCGAGGATGTATTTCGACCGTCGTCGCAGCAGCCCGACTCGCTGCCCAGTCAGCCGCTCTGCCATCCGTTCGGGGAAGGGCCAGCGCAGATCGGGGCGGTTCACCTCAGCGCGGGCAATCACCTGCCCCTCCATCGCGGGGGCCAGCCCTCGGCGGACGGTTTCGACCTCTGGCAGTTCCGGCATCTCGGTTTCCCCTCTGGCTTGCCTGTGACAAAAGGCACGCATTGTCCCCAGCCTACGGCACCCTATAACAAGGGACTGAACCAGAGGATCGCAAGAGCAGATGACCCAGGACGCCGACAAAACCACCCATTTCGGGTTCGAGACCGTACCCGAGGATGAAAAAGCAGGTCGCGTGCAGGGTGTGTTCAACTCCGTCGCCAGCAAATACGACATCATGAACGATGTGATGAGCATGGGCATCCACCGCGTCTGGAAAGAAGCGATGATGGATTGGCTCGCCCCGCGCCCCGGTCAGAAGTTGCTGGATGTGGCGGGTGGCACGGGCGATGTGTCGTTCAAGTTTCTGGGCCGCGCGGGCCACGGACATGCGACGGTGCTCGACCTCACCGAGCCGATGCTGGTCGAAGGCCGCAAACGCGCCGAGGCCGACAGCCTGACCGGCAGCCTTGATTGGGTGGTGGGCGATGCCATGGCACTGCCGTTTCCCGACAACACCTTTGATGTCTATACAATCAGCTTTGGCATCCGGAACGTGACCCGCCCCCAAGAGGCGCTGAACGAAGCGTACCGCGTGCTGCGCCCCGGTGGCCGCCTGATGGTGTTGGAGTTCAGCCAGCTGCCCAACCCGGCGATGCAAAAAGCCTATGACCTCTACAGTTTCAACGTGATCCCGCGCATGGGGCAAGCCATCGCGGGCGACCGCGACAGCTATCAGTATCTGGTCGAATCGATCCGCAATTTCCCCGATCAGGAAACGTTTCTGTCGATGGTACGCACGGCCGGTTTCGGGCAGGCCAAATACCGCAACCTGAGCATGGGCATCGCGGCGCTGCATTCGGGCTGGAAACTCTGATGCGCGGACCTCACAACATTTGGCGGCTGATCCGCACCGGCGCGACGTTGGAACGCGCGGGCGCGATGAATGTGGTGCTGGATGCTTTCGATGCTTCCCCGGCGCTGCGTTTCGTGGCCCGCGCGCTTGGCCTGCCGTTCAAATGGCTGGGCTACAAAGGCGACCCGACCATGCCGCCCGCCACCCGCGCGCTGACCGCGCTTGGCCCGGCCTACATCAAATTCGGTCAGGTGCTTTCGACCCGGCCCGACGTGGTTGGGGATGATCTGGCTGTGCAACTGCGTGTCTTGCAAGACAAGCTGCCGCCTTTTGACACGGCGCTGGCCCGCAGGGCGGTCGAGCAGGAGTTGGGTGAGCCGGTCAGCGCGATTTTCTCTGAGTTCAGCGAACCCGTCGCCGCGGCCTCTATCGCGCAGGTCCACCATGCACGACTGGCCGAGACCGGCGAAGAGGTCGCCGTCAAAGTCCTGCGCCCCGGCATCGAAAAAGCCTTCCGCAAGGACATCGACGCTTTCTATCTTGCCGCCCGCATGGCCGAAATCTTCTCTCCCGGATCGCGCCGATTGCGCCCGATGGAGGTGATCGAGCATTTCGACGGCGTTGTGCGGGGGGAGTTGGACCTGCGGCTGGAAAGCTCTGCCGCGTCGGAGTTTGCCGCCAACACCAAAGATGACACCGGATTTCAACTGCCTGAGATCAAATGGAATTATTCGGGCCGCCGCGTGATGACGCTGGGCTGGGCCGATGGTCTGCCGCTGGGCGACAACGCCGCGCTGGATGCGGCGGGTCACGACCGGGTAGCGCTGTCGGAACGGGTGCTGCAACTCTTTTTGCAACACGCCCTGCGCGACGGTTATTTCCACGCCGACATGCACCAAGGCAACCTCAAGGTCGCGGCCAATGGCGATATCATCGCCTATGACTTCGGCATCATGGGTCATATCGACAGCTATACCCGCCGCGTCTATGCCGAGATCCTCTATGGCTTTATCCGCCGCGATTACCTGCGCGTGGCCAAGGTGCATTTTGAGGCGGGTTATGTGCCTGCCGACAAGGATGTCGATGAATTCGCCCGCGCCCTGCGCGCGGTGGGCGAGCCGATTTTCGGCATGGATGCCACCCGCATTTCCATGGCGCGGCTGCTGACCTACCTCTTTGAAGTGACTGAGCGTTTCGGCATGGAAACCCGGACCGAGCTGATCTTGCTGCAACGCACGATGGTCGTGGTTGAGGGCGTGGCCCGCTCGCTCAACCCGCATATCAACATCTGGGAAGTCGCGAGCCCGATTGTGACCGATTACATCACCAAGTCGCTAGGGCCGCGCGCGATCGTTTCTGATCTGCGCGACACGGCGATGGTCATGGCCCGCTTTGGTCCGCGTTTGCCGGGGCTGGTCGAACAGGCGCTGAACCGTCAGGCCGAGGAGCAGCCAGAGCGCCGCCCGCGGTTCTGGCGCTACATCGCGGCGACTGCGGTGATGTCCGGCATTGCCGGGGCCACCACAATCGCCCTGATCGGCGCGCTGCTTTAGGGCAGGGGGCCGCGGAGGCCCCCCGCATTCAGGCAATACGTTCGATGGCCATGGCGATGCCTTGCCCGCCGCCGATGCACATGGTGATCAACGCGCGCTTGCCGCCAATCCGCTCCAACTCATAAAGCGCTTTCACGGTGATGATCGCCCCGGTCGCGCCGACCGGGTGACCAAGGGCGATGGCCCCGCCGTTGGGGTTCACTTTTGCCGGGTCGAATCCCAACTCCTTGCTCACCGCCAGCGCTTGGCTGGCGAAGGCCTCGTTGCTTTCGATCACATCGAAATCATCGGCCTTCAGGCCGGTGCGCTCCAGCAGGCGGCGGACAGCGGGAACCGGGCCGATGCCCATGACTTCGGGGCGCACACCGGCATGGGCGTAGCCAAGGATGCGCGCACGGGGCGTGAGCCCGGCGGCCTCGGCTGCCCCGGCGCGGGCCAGCACCAGCGCCGCGGCACCGTCGTTGATACCGCTGGCATTGCCCGCTGTGACGCGCCCGTCCTTCTGGAATACGGGGCGCAGCCCGGCCAGCGCCTCGGCCGTGGTGGCCTTGGGGTGTTCATCGGTGTCAAAGGGCACCATGTCGCGCTTGACCTTTACGTCGACCGGCACGATCTGATCCTTGAAATGCCCCGCCGCGATGGCCGCCGCTGCGCGTTCTTGGCTTTGCAGGGCAAAGGCGTCCATCTCCTCGCGGGTGATGGTATGTTCATCCGCGACATTCTCGGCCGTGACCCCCATGTGGCCGGTGCCGAAGGGGCAGTTCAGCGTGCCCAAAAGCATGTCGAGGCTGCGGACATCGCCCATTTTCTGGCCCCAGCGGGCATCGGGCAGAATGTAAGGCGCGCGCGACATGCTCTCGGCTCCGCCAGCAAGGGCGAAATCCGCATCGCCCAGCATCAGGCTTTGGGTCGCCGAGACCAGCGCCTGCACGCCCGAACCGCACAGGCGGTTCACGTTCATCGCGGGCACTTCATCCGGCACGCCCGCATCGCGCGCGGCGACGCGGCTGAGGTACATGTCGCGCGGCTCGGTGTTGATGACGGTGCCAAAAACCACATGGCCGATCTGGTCAGGGCTGACGCCCGCACGCTCCATCGCCGCTGCCGCGACGGTGCTGCCAAGCTTGGTGGGTGGGGTGCCGGCAAGGCTGCCGCCGAAAGTGCCGATGGCGCTGCGCGCACCGCTCAGGATGACGATATCGTCTGACATGAAACTCTCCTTTGGTCGTTGCCAGCACTATGGGCCGGGGGCGGGGCAAAGTCAGTGGAAACGTCCCGTCAAAGCGCGGCTTGACAGGGGCGGGGCGCCGCGCGACATATCCGTCATGACGGACAACACAGACAAGATCCTGACACAGCTGCCCGCCCGCTTGAAAGCGGCGCGACAGGGGCAGGGGCTTTCGCTTGATGCGGTGGCCAAGCTTTCGGGCGTGTCGCGCTCCATGGTGAGCCAGATCGAGCGCGGCGAATCGAGCCCTACGATCGCCACGCTGTGGAACCTCACGCGCGCCTTGCAGGTGGATTTCGCCGGGCTTTTGGATGGTGCGCCGACAGAGGCTCAGATCGAAGTGCTGCGCAGCGCCGCCGTGCCGACGATCAGCAACCTTGGGTCAGGCTGCCGGATCCGCATCTTGTCCCCGCCCGAAGAGGCCGGGCATCACGAGGTTTACGAACTGCTCATCGCCGAAGGTGGCATGCTCGACAGTGCGCCGCATACCCGCGGCGCGCGCGAGCATCTGAGCGTTTTCGAGGGGGCAGTCGAAGTGACCAGCGGTATGGGGACAGAGCAGTTGCAGGCCGGAGACACGGCCCGCTATGCCGCCGACGTGCCCCATGCGATCCGCGCGACCGCTGGGCCGGTGCGTGCCTTTTTGGTGGTGCAAGATGCCTGATCTCCGGTATATCGGAATAAATCCGCCATTTCGGAAATCCTCTATTTCGGAACGGCCTCCGTTATGGTAGATGCTCCCTGAAAAGGAGAGCCTCATGACCCAAGCATTTCTATCCCATGTCACCGACACCCTAGCCGAGATCGACGCCGAGGGCATGATGAAGCGCGAGCGGCTCATCACCACCCCGCAGGGCGGGGAGATCGCGGTGGGTGACCGCGGGGTCATCAACCTCTGCGCCAACAACTATCTCGGCCTCGCCGATCATCCCGAGTTGATCGCCACCGCCAAAGAGGCGATGGACGAGAAAGGATTCGGCATGGCCTCGGTCCGCTTTATCTGCGGCACGCAGGACATCCACCGCGAGTTGGAGCAGAAGCTGGCGGGCTTTCTCGGGCATGACGATTCGATCCTCTTCGCCGCCTGTTTCGACGCCAACGGCGGGCTGTTCGAGCCGCTGCTGGGGCCGGAGGACGCGGTGATTTCAGACGCGCTGAACCATGCCTCGATCATCGACGGCATTCGTCTGTGCAAGGCGAAACGCTACCGCTATGCCAACAGCGACATGGCGGATCTTGAGGCCAAGCTGAAGCAGGCCCGCGAGGATGGCGCGCGGTTCATCATGATCGCGACCGACGGGGTCTTCTCCATGGACGGCTATCTGGCGAACCTGCCCGAGATCACCGCACTGGCCGAGAAATATGAGGCGCTGGTGATGGTCGATGACTGCCATTCCACCGGCTTCATGGGGCCGAAGGGTGCAGGCACGCCCGCGCATCACGGGGTCAAGGTCGACATCGTGACCGGCACGCTGGGCAAGGCGCTTGGTGGGGCCATCGGCGGCTATATCGCAGGGCCGCAGCCGGTGATCGACCTACTGCGCCAGCGCGCGCGGCCCTATCTGTTTTCCAACTCCCTGCCGTCGTCGATCGTGCGTGCCGGCATCCGGGCGCTGGAACTGGTCGAAGACGGCGATGATCTGCGTGCACGCCTTTTCGAGAATACGAAATACTGGCGCGCGGGGCTGGAGAAGTTGGGCTTTGACCTGCTGCCCGGTGAACACCCCATCGTGCCCGTCATGCTGGGCGAGGCGCAGTTGGCGCAGGACATGGCCGCACGGCTTTTCGAGGAGGGGGTCTATGTCTCGGGCTTCTTCTTCCCGGTGGTGCCGCGCGGTCAGGCGCGCATCCGCACGCAGATGAACGCGGCACTGACCCGCGAGCAACTTGACCGCGCGTTGACGGCATTCGAAGTCGCGGGCAAAGCCTGTGGGGTGATCGAATGACCACGAATGAAATGAAAGCGCTGGCCAAGCTGCACCCCCGCGAGGGGCTGTGGATGACCCATGCGCCAGTGCCCGAGATCGGCCCCGAGGACGTGCTGATCAAGATCAACAAGACCGGCATCTGTGGCACCGATATCCACATCTGGAACTGGGACGATTGGGCTGCCGGGACGGTGCCGGTGGGGCTGATCACGGGCCATGAGTTCGCGGGCGAGATCGTCGAGTTGGGCCGCAATGTCGAAGGGCTTGAGATCGGGCAGCGTTGCTCGGGCGAGGGGCATCTGATCGGCAAACAGTCACGCCAAAGCCGTGCGGGGAAGTTCCACCTTGATCCCGCGACGCGGGGCATCGGGGTAAACGAACAGGGGGCCTTTGCGCAATATCTGCGGCTGCCCGCGTTCAATGTGGTGCCGCTGCCCGATGAGATTTCCGACGACATCGGCGCGATCCTCGATCCCTTGGGCAATGCGGTGCACACAGCGTTAAGTTTTGATCTGGTGGGTGAGGATGTGTTGATCACTGGCGCGGGGCCCATCGGCATCATGGCGGCGGCGGTGGCGCGGCATGTCGGCGCGCGGCATGTGGTGGTCACGGATGTGAACCCCGACAGGCTGGCGCTGGCGGAAAAGGTCGCCGACGTGGTGACAGTGAACGTGGCCGAAGAGGATTTGGCCGACGTGATCCCCCGGCTGAAGATGAAACAGGGCTTTGACGTGGGGCTTGAAATGTCGGGCAACCAGCAGGCGCTGGATCAGATGGTTGAGGCCATGACCATGGGCGGGCGCATCGCGATGCTGGGCATCCCGCCGGGGAAATCGCCGGTGGATTGGAGCCGTATCGTTTTCAAGGCGATCACCATCAAAGGCGTCTATGGCCGCGAGATTTTCGAGACCTGGTACAAGATGATCGCCATGTTGGAGAACGGGCTCGATGTCTCCGCCATCATCACCCATCGCTTCGGGGTCGATGATTTCGAGCAGGGCTTTGCCGCGATGAAATCGGGCCAGTCGGGCAAGGTCGTGCTTGACTGGAGCTAAGCCACTCAGGGGCGCAGGCGATTGCGCCCCTGCTGGGTCAGCACCCAAACCTCATCCCCCTCGAACACCGCCGCACAAAGCGGTTTGCCGTAGCCCGCGCCGGTGTCGAGGTTCACCCGGTTGCCGTAATGCATGGCGCTGTCCACCGGCGTGTGGCCGTGGACGACCAGCTTGGGATGGGGCGCGGTGTATTCGTGAAACTCCTTGCGGATCCACAGCAGATCATCCTCGCGCTGCGCGTCCAGCGGCACTTCGGGGCGGATGCCCGCATGGGCAAAGAACAGGTCGGGTGTCTGATGCGACAGGGCGAGGGTTTTCAGGAAGTCCACATGCGCCTGCGGCACCGCTTCGCGGGCTTTCTCGTGTACCTCTGACATCCGGTCGCGCCCGCTGACCGAAACCCCGTAGGATCCGAGCGTCGTGTCGCCGCCCAAACGCGGGTTCAGCCAGTTAAGTTCAACGAGCAAGAGCGGATCATGGCGGGGGAAATCCTCCATGAACCAGCGGAACATGCGGTCATGATTGCCCATGAGGAAGGTCCAGTTGCGGCCCTCGGCCTTGCCCTGTGCCAGCCGTTCGATCACCGCTTTGCTGTCGGGGCCGCGGTCGGTGTAATCGCCAAGGAAGACGATGCGCGCGTCCGGCCCGCCGTCTTCTTCGATCAAGGTTAACACGCGCTCAAGCTCGGCGGCGTAACCGTGGATGTCTCCGATGGCGTAGATGGGGCTGGGCATATTCGTTCCTATCCTTCTGCACCCCCTCGTGATGCCGCAAAGCCACCGCGAAGGAAAGGCTCAGTCAAAGGATGCGCCCGAAAGCAAAAGCGCCCCGCGAGGGGGCGCTTTAAGTTTGTGCAGGGGGAGGTCTCAGGCCACGTCGAATTGCAGCGGCTTGATCTGCCGGAACATGCCGGTGTCGCGCAGCTTGCCGATCACGGTTTCTGGCACCTGATCGTCGACATAGAGCAGGGCAATCGCCTCGCCCTTGGCGGTGTGGCGGCCCAAGGTGAAGTTGGCGATGTTCACGCCGTTTTCGCCCATGGTCTGGCCCAAGGTGCCGATAATGCCCGGCACGTCTTCGTTGGTTGTGTAGAGCATGTGCTCCCCGATCTCGGCGTCGATGGTGATGCCTTTGATCTGGATAAAGCGCGGCTTGCCGTCCGAGAACACGGTGCCCGCGATGGAGCGCTCGCGCTTTTCGGTCACCACGGTCACTTTGACATAGCCGTCGAAGACGCCGGATTTGTCTTGGTTGGTGGTGCTGATCTGAATGCCCTTTTCGCGGGCGACCACGGGGGCGGAAACCATGTTCACATCCGGGTTGGCGCGTTTCATGATGCCCGCCACGACGCCGCAGTTCAGCGCCTTGAGGTTCATCTGTGCGACGGAGCCGTCATAAAGGATGTTGATCGCCTTGATCGGCTCGTCGGTCATCTGGCCGATGAACGCGCCGAGGTGACCGGCCAGTTTGACCCATGGGCCCATGACCTTGGCTTCTTCGGCGGTGACCGATGGCATGTTCAGCGCGTTGGTCACGGCGCCGGTCAGCAGGTAGTCCGACATCTGCTCGGCCACTTGCAGGGCCACGTTTTCCTGCGCTTCGGTGGTCGCGGCACCAAGGTGCGGCGTGCAGACCACGTTGGGCAGGTTGAACAGCGGGTTCTCCTTGGCTGGTTCCTCGGCGAAGACATCGAAACCCGCGCCCGCCACATGGCCAGATTTCAACAGGTCGGCCAGTGCCTCTTCGTCAACCAGACCGCCGCGGGCACAGTTGATGATACGCACGCCGGGCTTGGTCTTTTCAAGGTTCTCGCGGCTGAGGATATTCGCCGTCTGCTCGGTGAAGGGAACATGGAGGGTGATGAAATCGGCGCGAGTCAGCAGCTCGTCCAACTCGACCTTTTCGACGCCCATCTTCTCGGCTTTTTCTTCGCCCAAGAAGGGGTCATAGGCCACGACTTTCATCTTGAGGCCCCGCGCGCGGTCGCAAACGATGCCGCCGATGTTGCCCGCGCCGATGACGCCCAGCGTCTTGCCGGTGAGCTCGACGCCCATAAACTTAGACTTTTCCCATTTGCCCGCGTGGGTGGAGGCCGACGCTTCGGGGATTTGACGTGCCACGGCGAACATCATCGCGATGGCATGTTCAGCAGTGGTGATCATGTTGCCGAAGGGCGTGTTCATGACGATCACACCCTGTTTCGACGCGGCTTCTTTGTCGATGTTGTCGGTGCCGATGCCCGCGCGGCCGACCACTTTGAGGTTCGGCGCATTGGCGAGGATCTTTTCCGTCACCTTGGTGGCGGAGCGGATCGCGAGGCCGTCATAGTTGCCGATAACTTCGGCCAGTTTGTCTTTGTCCTTGCCCAGATCGGGCTGGAAATCAACGTCGATGCCACGGTCGCGAAAGATTTGAACGGCGGCTTCCGACAGGCTGTCGGAGATGAGTACTTTGGGAGCCATTTTTGTGGTCCTTTTCAAAAATATGGGGGCAGGGGCGGCGCGTGGGATCACGCGCCCGCCGGAATGCTTTAGGCGTTGATTAGGCGTTGATTTCGGCTTCAAAGGCCCATTCGAGCCACGGCAGCATCGCTTCGATATCAGCCGTTTCAACCGTGCCGCCGCACCAGATGCGCAGGCCCGGAGGGGCATCGCGGTAGGCGCCAATGTCGAGCGCCGCACCCTCGTCCGCAAGCCGTTTGGCCACGGCCTTGGCAAAGGCTGCACCGTCCTGAATGCGGTCATCGGTGAACTTCAGGCAGACCGAGGTGTTGGACCGTGTCGCCGGATCGGTGGCGAGGAAGTCGATCCAGTCATGCGCCTCCACGAATTCGGCGATGGCCGCCGTATTGGCATCGGCCCGTGCGATCAGCCCCTTGAGGCCGCCCACGGATTTCGCCCAATCAAGCGCCAGCAGGTAATCTTCGACGCAGAGCATCGACGGCGTGTTGATCGTCTCGCCCTTAAAGATGCCCTCGTTCAGCTTGCCGCCTTTGGTCAGGCGGAAGATTTTCGGCAGGGGCCATGCGGGGGTGTAGCTTTCCAGCCGCTCAACTGCGCGAGGGCTGAGGATCAGCATGCCATGCGCCGCTTCGCCGCCCAGCACCTTCTGCCAAGAGAAGGTCGTCACATCCAGCTTGTCCCAGGGCAGGTCCATCGCGAAGGCCGCCGAGGTGGCATCGCAGAGCGTCAGACCCGCGCGGTCCGCAGGGATCGCGTCGCCGTTCGCCATGCGCACGCCGGAGGTGGTGCCGTTCCAAGTGAAGCAGACGTCATTGTCATAGTTCAGCGCGGCCATGTCTACGATCTCGCCGTATTCGGCGGTGTGAACCTGCGCTTCAATTTTCAGCTGTTTGACCACATCGGTGACCCAGCCTGCGCCGAAGGATTCCCATGCGACCATCTCAGCTGGGCGTTCGCCCAAGAGCGACCACATGGCCATCTCGAATGCGCCGGTGTCAGAGGCGGGCACGATGCCGATGCGGTAATCCGCAGGCACGCCCAGCACCTCGCGGGTGGTCTCGATTGCCTCGAGCAGTTTGGCCTTGCCGGGTGCGGCACGGTGGCTGCGGCCCAATGGTGCGTCCGCCAGCTTGGTCAGATCGAATGTGGGGATTTTGGCGCAGGGGCCGGAAGAGAAACGCGGATTTGCCGGTACGGCAACAGGTTTCGTGTCCGGGCGCGATGCCGGTTGTGTAATAGCCATTTATGCTACCCTCTCAGATAATCGCCCTTCGTTGGGGAAGGGTGTCCCACTTGTCGGCATACGCGGGGAGGCTGGACTGGCGCAAGTCGCAAAATGGCGCTAGGACGCCGGTCATGTCGCTTTGCGCGGCGCGAATGATGCGGATCGGAAACTTATGTTCACGGCAATCTTGTTGACCTCCCCCTCCAACCCCTCCCTCGATGCGGCGCTGGTTGAAAGCCTGCGCAACGCTTGGGGCGGGGGCGACGCGCTTTGGCTGGCCCCGGATGAGGCGGCGGAGTTCTCGCTGGCCCAGACGCCGGAAAACCGTTGGGATGTTTGGGAAAGCTGCCAGTCCATGGGCGTCGATCTGGTGATCGTGCCCAGCGAAGGCCGCCGCAAGAAGATGCTGCTGGCCGATATGGACAGCACGATGATCCAGCAGGAATGCATCGACGAATTGGCCGAAGAAGCAGGCGTTGGCGCGCATGTGAAAGAGATCACCGCCCGCGCCATGAACGGTGAGTTGGACTTCGACGGCGCGCTGCGCGAACGTGTCGGTCTGTTGAAAGGGCTGGAGGCCGCTGTCATCGACAAGGTTTTGGCCGAGCGGATCACCCTGATGCCCGGCGGCGGTGCCTTGGTGGGCACGATGAAGGCCAACGGCGGCTATGCCGCGTTGGTTTCGGGCGGGTTCACTGCCTTTACTGCCAAAGTGGCCGAGATGCTGGGCTTTGATGAGAACCGCGCCAATACGCTGCTGGTCGATGGGGCCGCGCTGACCGGCGATGTGGGCCTGCCGATCTTGGGGCGCGAGGCCAAAGTCGCCGCGCTGGAAGAGATCACCGCGAAGCTGGGGATTACTGAGGATCAGGTCATTGCCGTGGGCGACGGGGCCAATGATCTGGGCATGTTGGGGCGGGCTGGCATGGGCGTAGCGCTGCACGCAAAGCCTTCTGTCGCGGCGGAATGCGACATCCGCATCAATTTTGGCGATTTGACCGCGCTGCTGTTCGTACAGGGCTATGCGCGTGCCGAATTTGCGGGCTGAGACTGCCCGCATGGCACTGCCGCTTCGTCAGAGCAAAGTGGCAGTGCGATAGTCTTACAGCAGTTCCGCCGCTGGTTTCAGCATCCCGGTCTCAAGCCCGCGCCAGTTGGTGATCGGCGTGTTCATCCGCTTCAGCGCGGCGGGGTGGTTGGCGTCCAACGCGCCCAGTTTGACCAGCAGCGCGGTGATCGCGCATTCGGCGGCGCGGGTGGTGCCGCAGGCGGCTTTGAGCGCGATGCCCAGCTTGCGCTCGGGCCAGATCGCGATGAAGAAGCCTTCGGCCCCGGTTTTCAGCGCGACCTTACCGTCCATTGCCCGCATCAATTCGGTGCAGGCGCGGCCTTCGCCGGCGACCAGTTCGGGGTGCAGGCGCATGGCTTTGTGCAGGCGCGCCTCGGCAGAGCCTTCGGGGGCGGCGGCGAAATGGGCCATCGCGCGGGCCATGCCGTGCAGGGTGCAGGCCGGGTTGGGGGCCGAACAGCCGTCGATGCCATAGCCGGGCGAGGTTTCTTGGGTGACCGTTTCAAACGCTTCAAGGCAGGCTTTTTGCACCGCGTGATCGGGCTTTTCGTAATCCGCCCCCCCGCCGAGGTGCTTGTTCAGCGTGAGGAATCCCGCGTGTTTGCCTGAGCAGTTGTTGTGGATCTGGCAGGGTTTCTCATGCGCGCGGATCAGCCCCTCCATCGCGTCGCGGTCATTGGGTTCTTGCGCGCCGCAGCGGAAGTCGTCGTCACTCAGCCCCAGCGTGTCGAGCCATACGCCCACCCGGTCGGTGTGGATGGCGGCACCTTGGTGCGAGGCACAGGCGAGGGCCAGCTGTTCGGTGCTCAGTCCCGCTTTGTCGGCCGCGCCGGAATTGATCAGCGGCAGCGCTTGGATCATCTTGGAAGACGAACGCGGCAGGATCACCTTTTCCGGATCGCCCCATGCTTCGACGATCTGGCCGCTCGCATCGCAGATCACGGCATGACCGGAATGAACGCTTTCCAGAAAGGGCCCGCGCCAGATTTCCGCAAATGGGGCTGCTTTGGTCATGAGGTTCATCCTGTTTCTGGGCGAAATCCTGCCAATCAGGGTTTCGTCGGTCGCGCGTTTGCCGTTATTGTGGTTGGTGTCGAACAGATAGCAGACACCCGCAAGAGAGCAACCCGCCCAAGGTTGCCCGGACGGGGTCTGTGGACGTGTTGAGGTCAAGGACGGCTGGAGGCTGGACAGATGGGAATGATGAAGACATGTGGTCTTGCACTTGGGGCGCTCGCCCTTGTGGCAAGCAGCGCTGTGGCGCAGGAGCAGAGCACCAACCGGGTGGCTGCCAAGACCGACTGGAGCGTCTTTGTAGAAGATAACCCGACAGAATGCTGGGGCGTTTCAACGCCCAAGGAAGTCGTCAACACGCGCGATGGGCGTGTGGTGGCGGTGAACCGGGGTCAGACATTGCTGATGGTATTCTACCGCCCCTCGGCTGAGGCCAAGGGTCAGGTCGCCTTCACCGGCGGGTATCCTTTTGCCTCGGGATCGACGGTCAATATGAACATTTCCGGCAATGAGTTCGAGCTGTTCACCGAAGGCGAGTGGGCCTGGCCGGCAACCACGGCGGATGATGCTAAGATCATCGCGGCAATGAAGCGCGGCGCGGATGCGACGCTGACAGCGCGGTCCTCGCGCGGGACGCAGACCAAGGACACATTCTCGCTGCTGGGCTTTACCGCGGCGGTCGAAGATGCGGCGAAGCGCTGCGGCGGTTGATAACCGCCAGAATGTTTTTAAGAACGGCCTCGCAATTGCGGGGCCGTTTTCGTTTGCGGGTCTAGGTTGCCACCCGGGCCTGGGATAGCCGCTGGCGCCGGGCCATCGCCTGCCCGCCCGTCACGCCAAAGGCGTGCCAGAATTTGATGGGCGCACCTCTGGTGCGACCGGGTAGCGATTTAGTGAGGCTGGGTGTGACTTCGCGGGCGCACATCATGGTTGAGCTACAAAGTGGTATCGAAAGTATGTTGGATCGCCGACCCGCAGGCAGGCGATGGCCCTCACATGAAAAAGCCGCGGCCTCCTTTCGGAAGCCGCGGCTCATAGTGCATCAGCTATGTCAGCGTCAGGCCGCCCGCGAAAGCGGTGTCGCAGCCTCTTCCTCGATGAACGCGCCGTGCAGCGCTTTGATCACCGGCTGCAGGCTCTCGCGCTCGACGATGAACTGCACGTCGACGTTGCGCGGCCCTTGGCTCGCACCGATTGCCGTCTGACCGGCCTCGGCAATGGCCACCAGACCGCGTTGCAACACCGACAGCCCGTTCAGGTCACGCCCGATGACCGAGGCCATCGACAGCGTTTTCGTCGTGATCTCGGCAGCGGGATAGATCTGTGCCAGATCCTTCTCCACCCGGCGCATCGTCTTGAGCGACGCATCAAGGTAGTGCGTGATCGTATTGGCGTTCGACACCTTCGAGACGATTCGTACATTGTGCCGTGTCAGCACGTCGAGAATCGCGGTGTCGTAGCCTTTCACGCCGACCATGTCCTGTTCGAACAGCTCAAACGCGACAATGTCCAAACCCGTGACGATCTCTACTGCAGGCGTTTCTGCCTTGCGGTCGTCGATCAGCGTGCCGGGGTCTTCGGGCTCAAAGGCGTTGGTCACGCGCAGCGGCACATCGGCCTGACGCAGGGTCTTGGCCGCCTTGGGGTGGATCGCCTCCATCCCCATGTTCGACAGCTGATCCGCCACGTCATAGTTCGTGCGCCCGATCTTTTTGACGGCATGTTCGCCGACCAGTTTCGGATCGCAGGACGACAAGTGGAATTCCTTGTGAATGATCGCCTCACGCGCACCCGTCAGGGCAGCGAGCTTGGAGAAGGTCACCTCTGAATAGCCACGGTCGAACTCACGCATCAGCCCTTCGGCGCATTGCGCATAGCCGGTGACGATGGGCATTTCCGTATGCGGGTCGATGCCCTCCATCGCCTGCGCGATGCGCTCGTCCAGCGTGACATTGCCCTCATCGCGCCAACCGGACAGGTCAACGAAACGGGCGTTCACACCAGCGCGTTGCAGCATGATTGTGGTGACGAAAGCGGAATGCGCCTCGCCCAGACCGGACAGCAGCTCGCGGATCTGCAACATGTGTTCCGACAGGCGGAAGTGGCCGTAGGCGCACAGACGCTGCAGATCGATCAAGCAGTTGCGGGCGCCGTGGGTGCGCTCGGACACAAAGGCGTCGGCCTGCTCGATGTCACCGGGATGCTCCAGCACTTCGCGGTGCACGCGCTGCATCTCTGCGGACACGCGGGTCAGCGCTTCGTGCCAGCCGTGATCATTGCTGGCGTTGGCAAGATGCGCATAGACGCCCGGCTCGCCGGATTTTTTATGCTCCAGCAGCAGGTTCGTGATCCCGCCAAAGGCGGAGACCACGAAGACGCGCCCGTAAATGTCCGCGCCCTTACGGTCACCGACAAAGAGCGTATCCTTGAGTTGGTTCACGCGGGACATGGACGTCCCGCCGATTTTTTCGACAGTGTGGGACGGGTTGGTCATATAACTTACGCTACCTCCTCGGCAGGCGCATAGGAGCCGTCTTCACGGTGCACTTCGTTGCCAGTGACTGGCGGGTTGAAGCAGCACGCCATGTGCAGTTCTTCCTCTGCGCGCAGGATGTGTTTGTCGTTCAGGTTCAGCGCATACATCACGCCGGGGGTGATCTCATGAGTCTCGCCAGTAGCGAGATCGGTGATCGAGCCCTTACCCTTCATGCAATAGACGCTTTCGAAGTGATGCTTGTAATGGAACGTATGCTCAGAGCCCGCTTCCAGCACGGTGATGTGGAAGGAAAAGCCCATCCCATCATCGGCCAGCAGCAGCCGGGTCGAGGTCCATTTTGCATCACCAACGTGGCGGTCGGTGTTCTGAAGTTTATTAAAATCGCGTACAATCATGTCAGTTACTCCGCTGCCATTTTCAGGTTTCCAGTCACGTCACGGGTGGCCTGCAAAAGGATATCAAACCCTTCGCGCATAACCTCCTGCGACGTGGTGAGCGGGGCAAGATATTTAACGATTTCGTCGTTCGCGCCCGATGTTTCGATCACGAGGCCCAATTCATAGGCACGCGCACAAATTGCACCGGCCAGTTCACCAGAACCAACGTCGACACCCTGCATCAGGCCGCGGCCTTTCAGGGTGGCGCCGTCGACCAGTTCGGCCACGTCATTGAGTGCGGTGGTCAGCACCATGGCTTTTTCGGCCAGCGACTTTTCGAACTGATCGTCGGACCAGAATTTCTCAATCGCGACGCGGGCGGTGACAAAGGCGTGGGTGTTGCCACGGAAGGTGCCGTTGTGCTCGGCTGGCTTCCAGATGTCATGCTCAGGCGCGATCAGCAGGGCTGCGAAGGGCAGGCCAAAGCCGGAAAGCGATTTCGCTTGGGTCACCATGTCAGGCTTGATGCCGGAGGCCTCAAACGAGAAGAAGCTGCCCGAACGGCCACAACCGGCCTGAATGTCATCAACGATCAGCAGAGCACCATGTTTGCGGGCGATCTTTTCCACGCCTTGCATCCATGCGTCAGACGCGGCGTTCAGGCCCCCTTCGCCTTGGATCGGCTCAAAGATGAATGCCGCAGGGGCGTCGATGCCCGAGGACGGGTTCGACAGCATCGCGTCGATCATTTCCAGCGAATCCACGTTGTCGCCAAGCGCACCTTCGAACGGCATATGCGTCACGTCGGCCAGCGAGCCACCGCCCGCACCGCCGCGCTTGCCTTTGTTGCCGGTCAGTGCCAGCGCGCCCATGGTCATGCCATGGAAACCGTTGGTGAAGGAGATCACATTCGTGCGGCCTGTCACTTTGCGCGCAAGCTTGATGGCGGCCTCAACAGCATTGGTGCCTGTCGGGCCGGTCATCATGATTTTATAATCCATGCCGCGCGGCTTGAGGATGTTCTCCTCATAGGCGGTCAGGAAGGCGGCTTTGGTGTCGCTGTGGAAGTCGAGACCATGAGCGATGCCGTCCGCCGTGATGTGATCCACCAGCGCGGCTTTCATATCGGGATCGTTGTGGCCGTAGTTCAGCGAGGAACAACCCGCCAGAAAGTCGATATAGCGGTTGCCGTCTACGTCGAACATCTCCGACCCGCTGGCGCGGGTGAAAACGGCGTTCATGCCACGGCAATAGGAGCGTGCTTCGCTCTCGCGGCGGGTAAAGATCGTTGTGTTCTGTGCCATGTCTTTGGGCATAGGAATATCCTTTCTCTTCAAGAGAATCTGTCGTGTGAATTGTCAGCTGCGGTTTACGCGGCGCGTTTAAGCGGCGCAGTCTCGGGCAGCGTGATCGTCACCATATGTTCGGTGTCGTGCGCGCCATCGAAATGGGCGTCTTTGGTAAAGTGGGGCGCATCCGAAAGGTCGCCGCCGACGTGGTTCGCAAAGCTGCGGAACAGCCCCCAGGAGGCGTCATTGTCCCGGGTGATCGTAGTCTTGAGGGTTTTGGCGTCCTCAGTTTCATCGCGGTTCACGAGTTCCATCAGCATGGTCTTACCCAGACCAAGGCCACGGGCCTTGGGGCTAACGGCAACCTGCCAGACAAAGAAGGCGTCTTGTGCAGGGATCATATGGCCGGAGATCCATCCAACGATGTCACCGTCCATCTCAGCCACAACACAAGTGTCGCGGAAGTGGTCGGCCTGGATCAGGTTCGCGTAAAGCGAGTTCTCGTCGAGCGGCTTGCAGTCGCGAATCAACTGCCAAATGGCAGCTCCGTCCTCGGCATTGGGCTTGCGCAGTTTGGGTGTGCGGGCTTTTTTCATGTCGAGTTCATTCTGCATCCGTTCGGGGCTCCCTTATTGTTTCGATAAGCTAAGTAGGGCATGTGCGGTCATACTTCAACATTCAAAGCAAAATACCTCAAAATACGCTTATAGCGTTGTTTCAGGGCCATGCTCATGTGCATATTTGTTTCGTAAGGCTAACGAAATTGAGGCGTTTCGCTTAGCTATACTAAGCGTTCAGGGCAGTTGAGAGCGATTGCTGAAATCGTCCCCATTGTGCAATGATGCACCATGACGCAAAAACATCCCGACCGGGTCGACGAGAGTCTGATCGCTTTACGCCGCATTTTGCGCGCTACCGAACTCTATGCCCGCGATTTGGCGCAGGCCGCAGGGGTAACCCCGGCGCAACTGCGGGTTTTGCAGATCGTCGGAGAGAAGAAAGACCCCACAGCCAAGACCCTCGCCAATCAGATGGGCGTGAGCCAAGCGACCGTAACCGCGTTGGTCGATAAGTTGGTGGCGCGCAGTTTGGTCTCGCGGCAGCCCTCGGCGCAGGACCGTCGGCAAACCAACATCACCCTGACCACCCAAGGTGAGGATGTGTTGGAGGAAGCCCCCGATGCGTTGCAACAGCGCTACGTCCGCGCCTTTGCCGATCTCGCCGATTGGGAGCAGGCGCAGTTGGTGTCTTCGTTGGAGCGTGTGGCGGCGATGCTGAATGTAGACAGTCTGGATGCCGCGCCGGTTCTGGCGACCGGTGAATTGCGGATGAGCAAGAAGACCTATTAAGGTTGACCTTAAAAGCGCGGGCAGCCAAACCCTTTTGCAAATCGCGTCATTCCCTATATAGAGACCCATCCCTAGCCTGTGAGTCTTTGCAATGTCCGCTTCCGCGCCCATCACCCAAGACGTGATGACCCTTCCCCGCAAGTTGCCCGAGGGGCCGATTAACCTTGTCGGTCTGACCCGTGACGCCATGCGTGACGTGTTGATCGCAAACGGCACGCCTGAGAAACAGGCAAAGATGCGTGTGGGGCAAATCTGGCAGTGGATTTATCAGTGGGGTGTGCGTGATTTCGACTCCATGACCAACCTCGCCAAAGGCTACCGCGCTGAACTGGCAGAGAAATTTGTGATCGAAGTGCCTGAGGTTGTGACCCGGCAGGAAAGCGAAGACGGCACGCGAAAGTATCTGGTGCGGATCGCAGGCGGTCATGAAGTTGAGGTGGTCTATATCCCTGAAGAGGGCCGCGGCACGCTTTGTGTGTCCAGCCAAGTGGGCTGCACGCTGACCTGTTCCTTCTGCCACACGGGCACGCAGAAACTGGTGCGTAATCTTACCGCCGCTGAGATTATCGGTCAGGTCATGGTGGCGCGCGATGATCTGGATGAATGGCCCGAGACTGGCACTCGGACCGAAGAGGCCCGTCTTTTGAGCAATATCGTGCTGATGGGTATGGGCGAGCCGCTGTACAATTTTGAGAACGTGCGCGACGCGATGAAGATCGCGATGGACCCTGAGGGCATTCAGCTTTCGCGCCGCCGCATTACGCTCTCGACCTCCGGCGTTGTGCCCGAGATCCACCGCACCGCCGCCGAAATCGGCTGCCAACTTGCCGTGTCTTTCCACGCCACCACCGATGAGGTGCGCAACAAGCTGGTGCCGATCAACAAGCGTTGGAACATCGAAGAACTGCTCGACGCCCTACGCGCCTATCCCAAGGTCAGCAACTCCGAGCGGATCACGTTTGAATATGTGATGCTGAAGGGCGTGAACGACAGCGACGAAGACGCGCATCGCTTGGTCGAGTTGATTAAGGGCATCCCGGCCAAAATCAACCTCATTCCCTTCAACGAATGGCCCGGTTCGCCCTATGAGCGGTCGTCCAACAATCGCATCCGCGCCTTTGCCGATATCGTCTATAACGCGGGCTATGCCTCGCCCGTGCGCAAGCCCCGTGGCGAAGACATTATGGCGGCCTGTGGTCAGTTGAAATCGGCCACCGAACGCGCACGCAAGTCGCGCAAGCAGATCGAAGCTGACGCCGGGATGGGCGGCTAAGCCAGCCCCGGACGCCTGCGTGCAAGCGCCTTTGCAGTGACACCCTCGGCGGCAATGTCGCCGGGGATGTCTTCTCCCCGCAGCAAAGCGGCGGCAAGGCGCGCCAGCGCCGGCGCGGTCTGGATGCCATAGCCACCTTGGCCCGCTAGCCAGAAGAACCCCTCTCCCTCGGGATCAAATCCGGCCACCGGATCACCGTCGGGCAGGAAACTGCGCAGCCCGGCCCAGCGGCTTTCAATGCGGGGGCGGTGAAGGTCGAATGCGGTTTCGATCCGGTCGATACAGATCGCGATATCCAATTCCTCGGGCTGGGCGTCACAAGGGGGCGAGGGCGTGGCGTCCGCAGGTGAAATCAGCAGCTTGCCCGCATCGGCCTTGAGGTAGAACTGCTCATCGATATCCACCACCATCGGCCAACGGTCCGGTTCCATGCCATCGGGCGGTGCCACCGTCAGCGCGGTGCGGCGTTTCGGGGTGAGACCCGCAGGCGCAAGCCCTGCCAGCGTGGCGATCTCATCGGCCCAAGCCCCTGCGGCATTGACGATGACCGGCGCGTGGAAGGTGCCTTGGTTCGTGTCGACCTGCCAGGCCCCTTCTTTGCGAAGCGCCCGCACCTCGGCCTTGGTTTGCAAGACACCGCCCGCGGCGCGGAAGGTCTTGAGGTAATGCTGATGCAGCCCGTTCACGTCGATATCGGCCGCCGAAGCATCGCGCAGCCCGGCGCTGGCATAGCCCTTGCGCAGCAGCGGCACGAGTGTCTCGATTTCGGCCCCGGTCAGCGGGGTGACATGGGGCCCCAGTTCCTCGGCGGTGCGCGCCAGCGCCGCCTTCTGATCCTGCCGCGCGACGAACACCGCGCCGCGTGGTTCCAGCAGCGGATGCTCCAGATGGGGGCTGGCGGGGGTGTGAAAGAAAGCGGCAGAAGCGCGGGAAAGGGCGCGGATCACCTCCGGCCCATAGGTCACGGTAAACAGGGCGGCAGAGCGGCCCGTGGTGTGATAGCCCGGCTGGCTTTCTCGTTCCAACAGCAGCACCCGGCGGTCGCTGGACAGTTCAGCAGCGACAGAAGCGCCCGCGATGCCCGCGCCAATGACAATGCAATCGAAACCTGCCGTAGAAATATCCATAATCTGCCCTCTCTGCGCGGAGGCTAGCACCGACGACTGCCGCACAAAAGGGCCGATCCCCCGGTCCCTTTCCGCTGTCGAGGCCACTCGGTAAAATCCGCCATATTATTGCAATTGCATGAAGTTTTCTTGTTTTGCGCCAAAGCCGTTGACCGAACGCCCCCGCCCGGCGCAATCTGTCGCAAAGGGGCGCACGGCAGGGCCGAACACGCCCCTCCCCACAGGAGTGCTGCCCCATGTCTCATTTGCCCCTTACCAAAACCCTTCCCGCGCTGACGCTGGCCTTTGGCCTGATGGCCTCAGCCTCTGCCGCCGCCGAGCTTGTCATCGGCATGCAGCAGGAGCCCACGTCGCTTGACCCGACGGCGGATGCGACCGCCTCCATCGACAGCATGATGACGCAAAACGTCTTTGAATCGCTGACCACCGTGGCGGAAAACGGCGAGGTGCAGCCCAACCTCGCGGCCTCTTGGGAGGTGTCTGAAGACGGGCTGACCTATACGTTCACCTTGGCCGAAGGCGTGACCTTCCACGATGGCAGCACGCTCGACGCCGAGGATGTGGTCTATTCCTTCGAGCGGGCCATGGGCGAAGACAGCGTGAATCCCTCCAAGGACATCTTCGAGCCGATCGAGAGCGTCAAAGCGGTCGACACGCAGACGGTCGAGATCACGCTTTCGGGCAAAGACGCCTTTTTCCTCTTCAACATGGGGCAGGGCGACAGCGCCATCGTGGCCGCCGAAAGCGCCGAGGGCAACAACGCCAACCCGGTCGGCTCCGGCCCCTTCAAGTTCGACAGTTGGACTCGCGGCGACCGCCTGACGCTAATCAAGAACCCCGATCACCGCGATGCGGCGGATGTGGCGCTGGACAAGGTGGTGTTCCGTTTCATCTCCGACCCCGCCGCGGCGACAGCGGCGATGATGGCCGAAGAGCTTGACGCCTTCCCCGGTTTCCCCGCGCCGGAACTGCTGCCGCAGTTCGAGGCCGACCCCCGCTTTCGCGTGAATGTTGGCTCGACCGAGGGCGAAGTGATCCTCGCCATGAACAACGCGAAACCACCCTTCGACAATGTCGAGGTGCGCCGCGCCGTGGCCACCGCCATCGACCGCAACGAAATTATTGAGGGCGCGATGTATGGCCAAGCCGTGCCTATTGGCAGTTTCTACCCGCCCCACGGCACCGCCTATGTCGACCTGACGGACGCCTATCCGCATGACAGCGCCAAGGCCGAGGAAATGTTTGAGGCGGCAGGCGTGGCCGGCGCCACCATGACCCTGCGCGTGCCGCCCTTCCCCTACGCGACCCGCTCGGCCGAGATCATCCAGAACCAACTTTCCGAGGCTGGGATCGACGCCAAGGTTGAGAATGTCGAATGGGGCTTCTGGATCGATGAGGTCTACAAGAAAAAGAACTATGACATGACGATCATCGCCCACACCAGCCCCAATGACATGGGCAATTTCGCCCGCGGGCCTGACTATTTCTACGGCTACGACAATGCCGAGATGACCGCCCTGTGGGAAAAGATCACGACTGAGGTCGATGCCGAGGCCCGCGACGAATTGCTCAAGCAGGGCCAGCAGATGCTGTCCGACCAATCGGTGCATGGCTTCCTGTTCCAGCTGCCGCTGCTGGGCGTCTTCCGGCAGGAGGTCGAAGGCTACTGGGCTTCCTCGCCTGTGCTCTACATGCCGCTGAAGAACGTGCGCGTCGCCAACTAACTTGAAACGGCCGCGGCGCCCCTTGTGCCGCGGCCTTTGGACCTGACTTCGTGGCCTATTTCCTCTTTCGCCGCACGCTTGGTTTCGTGCTAACCTTGCTCGCCGTCTCACTCGTGGTCTTTGCCGTGATGAACGTGCTGCCGGGCGATCCGGCGCTGACCATCCTTGGCATGGACGCCAGCGAAGACGCTTTGGCGGCGCTGCGCGCGCAGTTGGGGCTGAATGACCCCCTGACAACGCGCTATTTCAGTTGGGTCTGGAACGCGCTGCAGGGGGATTTCGGGATCAGCCATTCCTTCCGCGTGCCGGTCTCTGACCTGATCGCCGAGCGGCTGCCGATGACGATATCCCTCGCCGTGGCGGGGATGCTGGTGACGCTGGTGCTGGCGCTGGGCCTTGGCATCACGGCGACGGCGCAGCATGGGCGGGCGGGTGACTGGGGGGTGATGTTTCTCAGCCAGCTCGGCATTGCGGTGCCCGCCTTCTGGCTGTCGATCCTGCTGGTGATGCTCTTTGCCGTGAAGCTGCGCTGGCTGCCGCCCGGGGGCTTTGCGGGCTGGGACGATCCGGGCGCGGCGCTGCGGTCGCTCATCCTGCCCACGGTGGCGCTGGCGCTGGTGCAATCGGCGGTGCTGGCGCGGGTCACGCGATCTTCGGCGCTGGAGGTGATGCGGCTGGATTTCGTGCGCACCGCGCGGGCCAGTGGGTTGTCGCGGCGGCGGGTGCTTTGGCGGCATGTGCTGCCCAATGCGCTGGTGCCGATCGTGACCATCGTGGGCATGCAATTCGCCGCGTTGGTCACCGGCACCATCGTGATTGAGAACGTCTTTTACCTGCCGGGGCTGGGGCGGCTGATCTTTCAGTCCATCGCCAACCGTGACCTGCCCACGGTGCAGGCGCTGGTGATGCTTTTTGCCGCCATCGTGGTCACGGCGAATTTCGTGGTCGACCTACTTTACGTGGTCATCGACCCCCGGCTGAAGGCCCGAGCATGAGGCAGCTTCCGGCGAATTTTCTGCTGGGCGCGGTGCTGGTCAGCCTCGTGGTTGGGGTGGCGGCTCTGTCGCTGATCTGGACCCCGCATGACCCGCAGACGATGTCGATCTCGACCAAATTCGCGCCGCCTTCGGCAGAGCATTGGCTGGGCACCGATCAGTTGGGCCGCGACGTGGTGGCGCAACTGATGGCGGCGGCGCGTAATTCGATGACCGTGGCGCTGGTGGCGGTGCTTTTAGGCGGCAGCATCGGCGTATCGCTTGGGTTGCTCGCCTCGGCGCTTGGCGGTTGGGTCGAGGATGGGGTGATGCGGCTTGCCGATCTCGGCTTTGCCTTTCCCGCGTTGCTCTTTGCGATCATGCTGGCGGCGGTCTTTGGGCCGTCGCTGACCAATGCGGTGCTGGCGATCTCATTTATCAACATCCCCATCTTCGCCCGCGTCACCCGTGCCTCTGCCAACCAAATCTGGACGCGCGATTATGTCGCCGCGGCACGCGCGGCGGGGCGGGGGCGCTTTGCGATCAGCCGCGATCACATCCTGCCCAATATCGCCGCGGCCATCATCGTGCAGGCCACCATCGAATTTGCCGTGGCAATCCTCGCCGAAGCGGCGCTGAGCTATCTTGGCCTCGGCGCGCAGCCGCCTGCGTCAAGCTGGGGGCGGATGTTGTCGGAGGCGCAGACGTTGATGTATCTCGCCCCGCAACTGGCAATCTATCCCGGCCTTTGCATCGTCGTGGCGGTGCTGGGGTTCGGCCTTCTGGGCGACGGGCTGCGTGATATCACCGACCCGAGACTGGTGCGGGCGCGATGATCGATCTTAGCAATCTCTCGGTCCATTTCGGCCATGCGGCGGCGCTGCGTGATGCCAATCTGGTGATCGAGCGCGGCGACCGCTTGGGTGTCGTTGGCGAAAGCGGTTCGGGCAAGACGCTTCTGGCCCTGTGCCTGATGGGCATGGCCCCCGACAGCGCGCGCCTGACCGGACAGCTTCGCATCGACGGGCAGGATATGGCCCGCGCGGCAGAGCGGGATTGGCAGAGGCTGCGCAGCCGCCGCGTCGCGATGGTGTTTCAGGAGCCGATGGCGGCGCTCAACCCGCTGCGGCGGGTGGGCGATACGGTGATGGAGCCGATGCTGCTGCACGACGGGCTGACGCGCCGCGCGGCCCGCGCCCGCGCGCTGAGCCTGTTCGAAGAGGTGGGCATTCCCGACCCAGATCGACGCCTGCGGCAATTCCCGCATGAGATGTCGGGCGGGCAGCGCCAGCGGGTGCTGATCGCGCTGGCCTTGGCCTGCAATCCGATGCTGCTGATCGCGGATGAGCCGACCACGGCGCTGGATGCCAATGTTGCGCTGCGGATCACCGACCTGCTGCAACGACTCGCGCGAGAGCGCGAGATGGCGCTGGTTTTCATCAGCCATGACCTTGCTGCCGTGGCGCGCGCCACCGAAGACATCGTGGTGATGTATGCGGGCGATATGGTTGAGCGGGGCCGCACGGCAAAGGTGCTTGGCGCGCCCGCGCATCCCTATACCAAGGGGCTGTTGGGCGCGCGGCCCGATGCCGGTGTGGCAGGGCGGGATGCCCAAGGAAAGCGCCGCAGGCTGCCGACCATTCCCGGCACCGTGCCGCCGCTGCATGCGCTGCCGTTGGGCTGCCGTTTCTCGGGGCGCTGCCCGGCTGAGCTGCCCCATTGTGCCACGCAGCGCCCGGCCTTTGCGCAGACCGAAACGGGGCGCGGCGCGGCCTGTCATCTGCTGACGGAGCCGCGGCATGACTGACGTGCCGCTCTTGGAGGTCCGCAACCTGACCCGCCGCTACAAGCTGCCGCGTCAAAGCCTGCTGCGCGCCCCGCCAGTACTGACCGCGCTGGAGGGGGCGGCGTTTTCGCTGCACGCGGGCGAGACCTTGGGCGTGGTCGGCGAAAGCGGTTCGGGCAAATCGACATTGGCGCGGCTCATCATGGCGTTTGAGCGTCCGGACGCGGGGGAGGTGCTGTTTCAGGGGCGCGATCTGCACGAGCTTCGGGGCGAAGAATTGCGCCGGCTGCGGCGCGGTTTTCAGATGGTGTTTCAAGACCCTTTCGGCTCGCTTAACCCGCGCCGCCGCGTTGGCTGGTCCATCGCCGAGCCGCTGCGCGCCAATGGCGAGACGGAGAATATCAGCCACCATGTCGCCGAAGCCTTGGCGCAGGTCGGGCTGCATCCAGCCGACGCAGGCAAATATCCGCATGAATTCTCGGGCGGGCAGCGCCAGCGCATCGCCATCGCCCGCGCCATCATCACCCGCCCCGCGCTTTTGGTCGCGGATGAGGCGGTCTCGGCCCTTGACGTCTCGGTTCAGGCGCAAATCCTTAATCTTCTGATGGACCTGCAAGATGATCTGGGCCTCGGGATGGTGTTCATCAGCCATGACCTCGCGGTGGTGGGGGCGGTCTGTGACCGGGTGCTGGTGCTGCAGCACGGTAAAACGCTTGAGAGCGGTGCGGCCGCTGATGTGTTGCGCGCGCCCAAGCACCCTTATACGAAAACCCTGCTGACAGCCGCAGGAGTACGCCCATGACCCGTTTCGTCCACCTGACTGACCTGCATATCTCGCACCCCGATTTGGCCGACCCGCATCTGCAAAGCGACACGCCCGCCACCCTGCGCCGCGTGGTTGAGGTGATCAACGCGATGGATCCGCAGCCCGCCTTTGTCGTGGCCAGCGGCGATCTGACCAATCAGGGCGACCGGGAAAGCTATGCGCTGGTGCACGAGATCACGGCCCCGCTGAAAGCGCCGCTGGTGATGGCCCTTGGCAACCACGACAAACGCGCCGGTTTTAACGCGGTCTTTGCGCCGGGGCTGGCTGATGCGCCCTATTTCCACGACGCGCCGCAGGGTGATCTGCATGTTATTGCGCTGGACAGCAGTGTACCGGGCAAGGTGGCCGGGGCGCTGGATGACGCGCAGTTCGAGTTTCTACAGGCAGCGCTGCAGCGTCACCCCGAACTGGCGAAACTCTTGGTCATTCACCACCCGCCGCGCATTGATCCTGAAGCGCTGGCGTGGGGCAGCTTGGATGAGGCCAGCAGCGCGCGTTTGGCTGAAATGCTGAAGGGCCAGCATGTGGCGGGGATCCTTTCGGGCCATGTGCATGTGAACCGGGTGAGCCATTGGAACGGCATCCCGGTGGTGATCTCCAACGGGCTGCATTCTACCATCGATCTGACCGAAACCCGCGATTTGCGCATCGTTGAGGGCACCGGATTCGGGATCTGCGAATGGCATCCCAGCGGGCTGAGTGTTTCTTTCGCGCCGCTTGACCCGACGGCGCGTGAATTGGCGCGGATTGATCGTGAGCAGCTAAAATCCTTTGAATAGAACGACATCCGCCGCGCACAGTCGTCGCCATGAGCCCCATGCTGCGCCGCAGTAAAAAAATTTTTGTTGACCCTCAACTTTTTTAATCTCACACAACGGGAGACGAAAAGGCTGCGCCCGGCGCAAGATCGGGCCGCTGTTCACGGGGAGGGTGAATTTGCCAACTGCCAATGGCGATAGTGTATCTACGCTTGGCGCACGTATGCGCAAGCAACGTCATCGTTTGTCCCTGACCTTGCAGCAGTTGGGCGAAGCTTCGGGCGTGTCGGTCGGTTATCTGAGCCAAGTTGAGCGGGGCCGGGCCACGCCGTCGCTGGGCACCCTGTCGCAGATTGCCGTCGCGCTTCAGGTCGAAGTCAGCTTTTTCATCCATACCCCCAAGACCCAAGACAGCCTGACCCGCGCGGATGAGCGTCCCCGCTTTGCCGTGTCGGGGTCTTCCATCGAATATGAGAAGATCGGCGCGGATTTTCCCGGCCATGAGCTGTCATCCTATATCATGAACGTGCCACCGGGCTATGCCTCCGAAGAGGTCGTGCATGAGGGCGAAGAGGTGATCTATATCCTTGAGGGTGAGATCGCGCAGGTCGTCGATGGGGGGGAGCATATCATGCGGCCCGGCGACAGCCTGCATTACCTCGGCAGCAGCCCGCATTCTTGGTCCAACAAAACCGACAAGCCCGCGCGTGTCCTTTGGGTGGGCCGGATGCAATACGAACAGGCCGCTGGCGCCAATAGAATACGTCCGAATGAAGGGGCATTAGCCACCGCATTCGCGTCGTCTCGCCCGTAAGGGCGTATCACCTGCGGCGGACAAACCGCTGCCAAAAAACAAACCAATCAGGAGAGTGAATATTATGTCTTTTACAACGAAATTGGCCACCGGCGCCATGCTGGCGGCACTGGGTGCCACAGCCGCATCGGCCCAAGCGCTGGTCTATTGCTCCGAAGGCTCGCCCGAGGGTTTTGACCCCGCGCTTTACACCGCTGGCACCACCTTCGACGCCTCTAGCCACCCGATCTACAACCGTCTGGCCGAGTTCAAAGTCGGCACGACCGAAGTCATCCCCGCGCTGGCTGAAAGCTGGGAAGTCAGCGAAGACGGCATGAAGGTGACCTTCAAGCTGCGCGAAGGGGTGAAGTTCCACTCCAACGACCAGTTCACGCCAAGCCGCGATTTCAACGCCGACGACGTGGTCTTTAGCTTTGACCGTCAGGGCAACGAAGAAAATCCCTATCACACCGTTTCCGGCGGCACGTGGGAATACTACGGCGGCATGTCCATGCCCGACCTGATCGAGAGCATCGAAAAGGTCGACGATTACACCGTCGTCTTCAACCTGACCCGCCCCGAAGCGCCTTTCATCGCCAACATGGCAATGGATTTCGCCTCGATCGTGTCCAAGGAATATGCCGACGCAATGATGGAAGCTGGCACGCCCGAAATGGTGAACCAAGCGCCCATCGGCACAGGCCCGTTCCAGTTCCAAGCCTACCAGAAAGACGCGGTCATCCGTTACCTGCGTAACGACGAATACTGGGGTGACCCGGCCAAAGTCGAAAGCCTGATCTTCGCGATCACGCCTGACGCTTCGGTCCGCTACCAAAAGGTGCAGGCGGGTGAGTGCCACGTGACGGCATATCCGAACCCTGCCGATGTTCAGGCGATGAAAGACGCCGAAGACATCGTCGTGATGGAGCAAGAAGGTCTGAACGTCGGCTATCTGGCTTACAACACGCAGGTCGCGCCCTTCGACAACGCCGATGTCCGCAAGGCGCTGAACATGGCGATCGACAAGCAGGCGATCATCGACGTGGTGTTCCAGGGCTCCGGCGAAATCGCCAAGAACCCGCTGCCGCCGACCATGTGGTCCTACAACGACGCCATCGAAGACGACAACTATGACCCCGAGGCCGCCAAGGCGATGCTCGAGGAAGCAGGCGTCACCGACCTGTCCATGAAGATCTGGGCGATGCCGGTTCAGCGTCCCTACAACCCCAACGCCCGCCGTATGGCCGAGCTGATGCAAGAAGACTTCTCCAAAGTTGGCGTCGATGTCGAAATCGTCTCCTACGAATGGGGTGAGTACCTTGAGCGCTCCAAGTCGAAAGACCGTGATGGCGCGGTGCTGCTGGGTTGGACCGGTGACAACGGCGATCCAGACAACTTCCTCGCGGTGCTGCTGGGCTGTGACGGTGTCGAGAAATCCAACCGCGCCCAGTGGTGCAACGAGGAATTCGACGCGCTGATCCAGAAAGCCAAGGTTCTGCCGACCCAAGAAGAGCGTGCGCCGCTGTACGAAGAAGCGCAGCAGATCTTCAAGGATCAAGCACCTTGGGCCACCATCGCGCACTCGGTCGTCTACATGACCATGCGCCCCGAAGTTGAAAACTATGTCGTTCACCCGCTGGGTGGCCACATCTTCAACCAAGTTGGCCTGAAGCAGTAACCCTGCCGCTACGACCAAAGGGGGCGGCATTCGTGCCGTCCCCATTTTATTAACCTCTACCGCCGGGAAGCCTTACCTTGTCCAATTCACTGAATGATCGCCTTTCGGCCTATGCCGATATCGCCGCTGACCTATCGGTGGACGCCGTGGCGCTGGTGCCCGGCCCGAATTTCACCCGCGCTGTCGACCATGCCTTCATGAGCCACGAGCGCCCCTTTGTTCTGGTGATCCCGGCCCGCGGCCCCGCCTCCGCTTTGGTGCCGAACCTTGAACTGGGCAGCTGGGAATTGGTTGGCTTTGACGGTGCCGTTTTCGATTGGCGCGATCAAACAGGCTATGACGATGCCTTTGCCGCGCTGACCGAGCATCTGAACATCACCTCGCTGGCCGTTGAGGGCCAAGTGATGCGCGTCTTCGTGCATCACGCGCTGAAGAAAGCGCAACCCGATCTGCGGATCATCGACGCTGAGCGCGAAATCTCTGCGCCGCGCATGATCAAGACCAAGGCCGAGGTTGCCGCCCTGCAAGAGGCCATTAACATTTCCGAACGCGCTCTGCGCGCCACGCTCGATTCCGTGAAGCTCGGCCAGACCGAGAAAGAGATAGAACAGAAACTTGTGCAGATGGTCTTTGCCGAGGGCGCAGATGATCTGTCCTTTGCGCCGATTGTCGCTGCGGGGGACGGCTCGGCCCGCCCGCATGCCAAAGCGCGCGAAGATTACCGCGTCAAAGCGGGCGATGCGCTGCTGATCGACTTCGGTGCCCGCAAGAACGGCTTTGCCGCTGACATCACCCGCACCGTTTTCCTCGGCCATGTCAGCGACGAGGGGCGCGATGTCTATGACACCGTGCTACGCGCCAATCTCGCCGGCCTCGACGCCACCCGTGCAGGCGTCACCGCGCATGAGATCGACGATGTGGTGACCGGCGTGCTCGAAGCCTCGCCCTACGCCGACCGCATCCGCACCAAGACCGGCCACGGCCTTGGCCGCGATGTGCATGAAGCGCCCTATATCATGCGCGGCAACCATATGACTTTACCCGCCGGAACGGTGTACACCAATGAACCCGGCCTCTATGAGATCGGCAACTTTGGCGTGCGCATCGAAGATGACGTGCTGATCACCGAAGATGGCTACAAATCCCTGACCAACTTTCCGAAGGAACTGATGGTGCTCCCGTGCTGAAATATGTCTTGTCGCGCCTTGCGACCTTCATCCCGACCTTTATCGGCGTCACGCTGATTTCATTTGCCTTCATCCGCATGCTGCCGGGCGACCCGATCGTCGTTATGGCGGGCGAACGGGGCATTTCCGAAGAACGCTACTTGGAACTGCAGCAGCAGTTCGGCTTTGACAGGCCGGTCTATGTGCAGTTCTGGGACTACTTCACCGGCGTTCTACAAGGCGATCTGGGCAACTCTTTCGTGACCAAACGGCCTGTCTGGGATGAGTTCTTCTCGCTCTTCCCGGCGACGTTGGAACTGTCGGTCTGCGCGATGATCTTTGCCGTGGCCTTGGGCCTGCCGGCGGGGGTGATTGCTGCGGTGAACCGGGGCAAGTTCTTTGACCGGGCGCTGATGTCGACCGCACTTGTGGGCTATTCGATGCCGATTTTCTGGTGGGCGCTGCTGCTGATCATCGTGTTCTCGGGCAACTTGGGCTGGACGCCAGTCTCGGGCCGGATTGATCTGCTATACTACTTCCCCAATGCCACGGGCTTCATGCTGATCGACAGTATTGCCTCGGGGCAGGACGGGGCGTTTACCTCGGCGCTGCGGCACCTGCTGCTGCCGACCATCGTGCTGGGCACCATCCCACTGGCGGTGATCGCACGGCAGACCCGTTCGGCGATGCTCGAAGTGCTGGGCGAAGACTACATCCGCACCGCGCGGGCCAAGGGCATGTCCCCGGGCCGGATCAATGGTATCCACGCCCTGCGCAACGCGCTTATTCCCGTCATCACCGTGATCGGCCTGTCGGTCGGCACGCTGCTGGCGGGCGCCATTCTGACCGAAACGATCTTTAGCTGGCCGGGCATCGGCAAGTGGATGGTCGACAGCATTTTCCGCCGCGACTACCCGGTGGTGCAGGGTGGCCTGCTGCTGATCGCCGTCATGGTCATGGTCGTGAACCTCACCGTTGACATGCTCTATGGCATCATCAACCCCAAGATCAGGAAACGCTAATGGACGACGCACTCTCTGCCGAAGCCGAAATGGTCCACGCGCGCCCCGGACGCCTGCGCGAATTCTGGTTCTATTTCCGCGAAAACCGTGGGGCCGTGATTGGCCTGTGGATTTTTGCCGTCTTCGCCTTTCTGGCACTGTTCGGCCCGTGGATCGCACCGCATGACGCGACCCAACAGTTCCGCGCTGCGACGTTGCAACCGCCTGTTTGGCAAGATGGCGGCACGTGGAGCCATATCCTCGGCACCGACCCGCTCGGTCGCGATATGCTGTCGCGTCTGATTGTTGGTGCGCGCTACTCCTTCTTCGTTGGCATCGTCGTGGTGTCTATCGCCGCTTCTGGCGGGATCATCATCGGGTTGATCTCGGGCTTCGCGCCCAAGTGGCTCGACACGATCATCATGCGGATCATGGACATCATTCTGGCCTTCCCGTCGCTGCTGCTGGCGCTGGTGCTGGTGGCCATCCTTGGGCCGTCGCTGACCAATGCGATGATCGCCATCGCGATTGTGTTGCAGCCGCATTACGTGCGTCTGACACGGGCGAGCGTGCTGTCTGAGCGGCAGAAAGACTACGTGACCTCGGCCCGTGTTGTCGGTGCTGGCACGCTGCGGCTGATGGTCGTGACCGTGCTGCCGAACTGCCTTGCGCCGATCATCGTGCAGGCCGCGCTGTCGTTTTCGACCGCGATCCTTGATGCCGCCGCGCTTGGCTTTCTGGGCATGGGCGCACAGCCGCCCACGCCGGAATGGGGCACCATGCTGGCCGAAGCGCGCGAGTTTATCTTGCGGGCGTGGTGGGTTGTGACCTTCCCCGGCCTTGCGATCCTCGTCACCGTGTTGGCGATCAACCTCATGGGGGACGGGCTGCGCGACGCCCTTGACCCGAAACTAAAGCGGAGCTGATTGATGTCTCTTCTGCGTATCCGCAACCTCTCGGTCGATTTCGCCACCGCCTCGGGCAAGTTCCGCGCCGTGGACTCGGTTGACCAAGATGTCGACACCGGCGAAATCCTCGCCATTGTCGGCGAAAGTGGCTCGGGCAAGTCGGTGTCGATGTTGGCACTGATGGGCCTGTTGCCTTGGACCGCCACCGTCACCGCCGATGAGCTGACCTTCGACGGTCATGACCTGCTGAAAATGGACAAGCGCGCCCGGCGCAAGATTGTCGGCAATGACCTTGCGATGATCTTTCAAGAGCCGATGTCCTCGCTCAACCCCTGTTTCCCGGTGGGCTGGCAGATCAAGGAATCCCTGCGCTTTCACCTTGGCCTGAACCGAGCCGAGCGGCACAAGCGGGCGATTGAGCTGTTTGAACAGGTTGGCATCCCGGACCCGGAAAAGCGTCTGTCGGTCTTTCCGCACCAGATGTCGGGCGGGATGAACCAGCGTGTGATGATCGCCATGGCGATCGCCTGCAAACCCAAGCTCTTGATCGCGGATGAACCGACGACTGCGCTCGACGTGACCATTCAGGCGCAGATCCTCGACCTGCTGACCTCGCTGCGCGAAGAGACCGGCATGGGGCTGGTGCTGATCACCCACGATATGGGCGTAGTGGCCGAAACCGCCGAGCGTGTAAGCGTGCAATATGCCGGCCAAAAGATCGAAGAGCAGCAGGTGCTGCCGCTTTTCCGTGAGCCGCACCACCCTTACACAGCGGCCCTGCTCGATGCCTTGCCGGAGCGTGCCACTGAGAAACGCCTGCCGACAATCCCCGGCGTGGTGCCGGGCCAGTTCGACCGGCCTGCGGGGTGCCTGTTCTCGCCGCGCTGCAAGTTCGCCAATGACAAATGCCGCAACCAGAATCCGCCGCCCTTGGGCGAGGATCTGGGCAAGGCGCGTTGTTTCTATCCGCTGAATACCGATGAAAGGGTCGCGTCATGACTGCCCCCGTAATGACCGCCGACGCGCTAGAGCGTCACTATCAGGTTGGTGGCGGCTTCCTGCGCAAGACCCAGACTTTGAAGGCCGTCGCGGGCCTCGATTTCCAACTGCACCCCGGCAAGACGCTGGCCGTTGTGGGCGAAAGCGGCTGTGGCAAGTCCACGCTGGCGCGGATGGTCACGATGATCGAAGAGCCGACCGCAGGGTCGCTCACGCTCGACGGCAAACAGGTACGGCCTGAGGATTGGGCCGACCTGCGCCAGCATGTGCAGATCGTGTTCCAAGATCCTTACGGCTCCCTAAACCCGCGCCAGCAGATCGGAACGATCCTGCAAGAGCCGCTGGTTATCAACCGCAAGGACATGTCCAAGAAGGAACGTGAAGAGAAGGCCCGCGAGATGCTGCGCCTTGTCGGTCTGCGGCCTGAACACTACGACCGCTACCCGCATATGTTCTCGGGCGGTCAGCGCCAGCGGATCGCGGTGGCGCGGGCGTTGATGTTGGACCCGAAGGTGCTGGTGCTGGATGAGCCCGTCTCGGCGCTTGATCTGTCGATCCAGTCGGCGATCCTGAACCTGTTGGTGGACCTTCAGGAGAAGATGCAGCTGGCGTATCTGTTCATTAGCCATGACCTTTCTGTCGTGCGCCATGTGGCTGACGATGTGATCGTCATGTATCTGGGCCGCGCGGTTGAGAAGGGGCCGAAAGACGAAGTCTTTGAGAACCCGCGCCATCCCTATACGGCGGCGCTGCTCTCCGCGACCCCACGCGCCGACCCCGAAGGCGGCAAGGAGCGGATCAAGCTACAGGGCGAATTGCCCTCGCCCCTGGCGATCCCTGAGGGCTGCCCCTTTGCCCCGCGCTGCTGGAAGGTGCAGGATGTCTGCCGGAAAGAGCGCCCCGTGCTTGAGGGCGCGCCGCATCCGGCAGCCTGCTACTTCCCCGTCGACGAATGAGGCGTTGCAGGTGGGTCAGACCACCTGCGCCACCACCCCAATACAATCGCCCATCTTGACCAGCCCCGGCACATGCCGGGCGGTCAAGATACCACCAAGCTGCGCATGAGCGAGGATCGCTGGCTGACCGCTGCGGTCGCTGGGCCAGAGACGGGCGATGGGCTGGCCCTCGGTGACCTCATCCCCTAGATCAACCAGCGGCTCTAGCAGGGCGTTGGTCTCGCTAAAGGTGAAGCAGCGCCCATCGGGCATGTCGAGCATCACGGTCTCGGCCATCTCGGGCTCGCCCTCCAAAATCCCTGCATGGATCAACAGATTGCGCGCGCCTTTGCGGGCGACGGCAACGCTCTTGGCCGTCGACGTGCCCGCGCCGCCGAGCTCGGTGGTGACAAAGACCTTGCCCTGTTCCTCCACTTCCGTGTCGAACATGCCGCGACTGTCGATCTCCAACATCTTCATCGAATAGGGCGCGTTGAACGCCTCCATCGCGGCCATGCAGGCGGCCTCCTGTTTCTTGTCGGGCAGGATATGCGCGGCGGCAAAGGGCAAGAAATCTAGGGTGCGCCCGCCAGAGTGGTAATCCAGCACGATGTCGGCCAGCGGCACCAATTCGGTCGCGATGTAATGCGCGATTTTCTGGGTCACCGTGCCACCGGGGCTGCCCGGAAAGCTGCGGTTCATATTGCCGCCGTCGATGGGCGAACAGCGCCGTCCCGCGGCAAAGGCGGGTTGGTTCATCATCGGCAGGATAATGACGCGGCCTTTGATCTGCGCAGGATCCAGCGTGGCCGCCAGTTCTTGCAGGGCAATCGGCCCTTCGTATTCATCGCCGTGGTTGCCGCCTGTCAGCAGCGCCGTAGGGCCGGCGCCGCCATTAATGACGGTGATCGGCACCATGACAGAGCCCCAAGCGCTGTCATCGCGGCTGTAGGGCAGGCGGAGAAACCCGTGATGCGCGCCGGGGGCGTCGAGCGGGATGGTCGGGGTGATGGGATTGCTGGTCATGCGGAAACAAACAACTTTCGCGGTGTGGTGCAGAAACATTCATGGCCGGTCTCGGTGATGCGGATCGGCTCGGTGATCTCGAGCCCGCCATCGTCCAGCCAGAGCGCGGGCATGAAGTGGAAGGTCATGTTCGGCTCAAGGATCGTCGTGTCGCCCCGACGGAAAGAGATCGTGCGCTCGCCCCAGTCGGGCGGGTAGCTGATGCCGATGGCATAGCCGCAGCGGCTGTCCTTCTCAAACCCGGCCTTGTTCAGCGTTTTGTTAAAAGCGTTGGCGATGTCCTCGGCCTTGTTGCCCGGCTTGGCCTGCTCCAGCCCTGCGTCGATGGCCTCAAGCACCGCCTGTTCGGCGTCGCGGTATTTCTGTGGCACATCCCCGAAAAACAGTGTGCGCGACTGGGGGCATTGATAGCGCCGGTGGGCACCTGCGATTTCAAAGAAGGTCGCCTCGTTGGGCTGCATGGGCCGGTCGTCCCACGTCAGATGCGGGGCGGTGGCGTCCATGCCGGATGGAGCCATGGGCACGATGGCCGGGTAGTCGCCCCAAAAGCCCTGCGCACCGCGAATGCCGGTGGCATAGATCTCGGCCACCAGATCGTTCTTGCGCATCCCCGGCACGGCGACTTCGAGGATGCGGACGTGCATCTCTTCGACGATCCGCGCGGCGCGCTCCATATATTCGATCTCGCGCTCGGATTTCACAGCGCGTTCCCAGTTCACCAGTGCGGTGGCGTCCATAAAGGTCGCCTTGGGCAGTTTGGTCTTTAGCGTGTCGTGGGCGCGGGCGGAGTAATAGTAGTTGTCCATCTCCACGCCGATGCGCGCGTTCTCGAGGCCCATTTCGCTCAAGAGGCTTGAGAGGTCTTCCATCGGATGCTTCTCGGGGTTTTGGACATAGCTGTCGTCGTAGCCCCGGATGCGGTCGTCCTCCATAAACACGGTGCGCCGTGCGCCAAGCGCGTCCATGCCGCGGCCCCACCACATCGGCTCGCCCTCTTGGGTCAGGATTACCGCTTGGTAGACGTAGAACGACCAGCCATCATAGCCCGACAGCCACGACATGTTCGACGGGTCGCTGACCACGATCGCATCCATGTTGCGCGCGGCCATGACCTTGCGCGTTCGGTCAACCCGGCGCTGGTACTCGCTGTTGGTAAAATTCGCCTCATACGTGGTCATAGGCCAGCCCCTTTCATGTCTGGTTACCCGAATATTGCGATCCGGCCAGAGGGGCCGGGATCACGGAATGATGCCTTGTGCATGGGCGCTTGGCATGTCGCAGTCGAACAGACGGCCATAGCCATCGGGGCGGCCCGTCAGCCCGCCCATCCGTTGCAACGCCCAGCACAGCGCTTGGTTAGAGGTCACGACCGGTTTGCCCAAGGCGGCTTCGATCCGGTCGATTACGTCGACACCGCGCAGGGACGTGCAGGAGAGGAAAAATGCCTCTACTTCCGCTCCGTCCAGTGCTGCGGCGCCGTTGATGATGCTCTCGTCGTCGATCCGCGCCATGTCGCGGTCGTCTTCCAACCCGAAGGCGCCGTTGCGCATGACCTGAAGGCCCTGTTCCTCGAAATAGGCGGCGAGGGGCGCGGCGGTTTCGGGCAGATAGGGGGTGAGCATTGCCACACGTTTCACGCCAAGTGCTGCAAAGCCTGCGATGGCGGCAGAGGCGGGGGTGATGACCGGCACGCCGGGGAGCCCTTCGCCGATGGCTTCACGCACCGCCGGGTTGCCGATGGCGACCGAGGCCGAGGTGCAGCAAAAAGCGATGGCCGAAAGCTTGATCCCCGGCACCAGCAGCGCCGCGGTGCGGGCCATATCGGGGGTCATGGCGCGCAGGCGTTCGGGGGTGGTGGGGTTCTCAAAAGCGATCCGCGCCACATGCAATGCGGCCTGCGCGGGGTCGATCAGCCGCGCCGCGTCACGCTCAAAGGTCATGTCGGTCGACAGCAACATCGCGCCAAGGCGCACCGGATCATCCTCACGCAAACGGCACTGAAGCGTTTCGCTTTGCACAGGGGGTGTCACCTGAATATTCCTTTACGCTAGACTACAAGCACGGGGCATTTCGCGAGCCCCGTGACCTTGTGTGACACTGAACCCAGCAGATAGCTATCGCCTGTCGCGCCCAAACCGCGCGAACCGATGACGATCAGATCAGCGTCATGTTTCTTGGCAAATTCGGTGACGGCGCGCGCAGGCCGGCCCGAGCGGACAAAGGCGCGGACATTCTCAACGCCGGCGTCTTTCAACAGTTGTTTGCCGTGGTTGATGATCTCGGTCGCGTGGGCCTGCATCGCGTCGTCGATATTGCCGGGATCGTTGACCCGCACCATCGACAGCGACGCCTCTAGCATCGAATGATGCCGGTAGATCGTCAGCAGCGTTACCTTCGCCCCGGTCAGATTGGCCATCTCTGCCGCCTTCATCAGCGCGCGGTCGGCATTCACCGAGCCGTCATAGGGGGCGAGGATATGGGTGAACATGACGCTGTCCTCTTATTTCGAAAAGGCCAGATCGCGCAGGAATAGGGCGATCTGTGGGAAGAAAATCAACGCGACAGACACGCTGAGCAGCATGACGATGAAGGGCGGGGTGCCGCGGATAACCTCCATATAGGGTCGTTTGAAGACCGCGATGGCGGTGAAGATGTCACAACCAAAGGGCGGCGTGGCCGAACCGATGGCGACTTGCAGCGTGATGACTGTCCCGACCAGCACGGGATCAAGGCCGACCGAGTCGACCACCGGTGCAAAGATCGGCACGAAGACGAGGATCACCACGATCGGGTCCACGAACATACAGCCGATGAAGAAGGCGATGGAGATGACGAAGAGCACGCCGATTGGCCCCATGCTGTCGATCCCGATGCCCGCCAAAACCGCCTGCGGGATTTGCGCGAAAGAGATCACCCAAGAGAAGGCCGCGCCTGCCGCAACAAGAATGAAGACCACGGCGGTGATAAGCCCGGTGGATTTCGCCGTCTCATAGATGCCCGCAAAGTCGATCTCACGAAAGACGATCATCTCAAGGAAGATGGCATAAAGCACACAGGCCGCTGCCGCCTCGGTCGGAGAGAAGACCCCGCCGTAGATGCCGCCGATGATGATCGCCGGAAAACCCAGCGGCCAAAGCGCTTGTTGTACCGCGCGTGCGCGCTCGCCCCATGTAGCTTTCTCTTCGGTGGGGACGTTGTGGCGGTAGGCGTAGATCACCGAATAGATCGAAAACAGCGCAAGGATCAGCAGCCCCGGCCCAATGCCCGCGATGAACAGTTCAGCAATCGACGTGTTGGAGACGACGCCGTAAATGATCATGCCGATGGAGGGCGGGATCAGGAAAGCGATGTCGGAGGAGTTCACGATCAGCGCCAGCACAAAACTATCTTTGTACCCGGCCTTGAGCATCCGGGGCCGCAGGGGGGAGCCGACGGCGACGACCGTCGCCTGAGTGGAGCCCGAGACCGCGCCGAACATGGTACAGGCCGCCGCCGTGGCAACCGCAAGACCGCCCTTCATGTGACCCACGAAGGACATCACCATATCAATCAGCCGCCCGGCGGACTGGCCGCGTGTCATGATATCGGCGGCAAAGATAAACATCGGCACGGCGATCAGCGAAGCGGGCCGGACGCCCGCCATCATCTGTTGCACCATCGTCTCTAACTGGCCGAAGCCGCCGAAGAGCGAATAGAAACCGACAAATGCGCCGACGATCAGCGGGATCATCATGGGAAAGCCCAGCAGCAGCAGGACGACCATGATGGAGAAAATGGTAGCAGCCATCGCTTAGACCTCCCGCTCGTTGTCGTCGTAGCCTTCCAGCACGCTGGTCGACAGGTAAATGTCAGGCTCGATGATGTTTTTGATGGCGGTCAGCAGGTATTGCAGCCCGGTCATGAAGAAGCCGAAGGGCACCCAGACCAGCGTCCACCAGACCGGAACCTGCAGGGCAGGCAACAGGCGGCCACGCCCGGCTTGGGTCATGATATATTGCAGCGCATACCACGCGAGGCCGAACATGAAGACGGCGGTGACGAAGGCGATGAAGATCATCAGCACCTTACGGGGGCGCGGGGGCAGGGCGTCGAAAATTGCCGACATGCGGATATGCCGCCCGTGCCGCGCGGCATAGGAAATGCCTGCGAAAGTGATGATAATGATCAGGATGCTGTTCAATTCTTCGGAAAAGAAGATCGAGCTTTGAAAGACGAAACGACCTACCACATTGGCAATCGTATTGGCGGCCATCAACAAAACACCAGCGGCGAGCATCACAGACTCAAGCCAGCTGATCGCGTTGTCGATTGTGCCCAACGGGCCGGGTAGGGTGGATTTGTAGGTGCCAACGGGGGCGTCATCAGTGCCGGTGGTGTCTGTCTGCGATTGCAGTTGCGAACTGTGGTTGTCTTCCGTCACCGGCGTCATCCCGTGAATGGTTCAAAATGGATCGCGTCAAAATAAGGTCACCCCCCGGACAGTGCCGGAGGGTGAAAGGATGCGTTTACTTAACGGCTTCGAGGTCGGCCTTAAATTGCTCAAGGTTCTCTTTGCCGCTGTCGCCTGTCATCTCGATGAAGGCTTCTTCGACCGATGCAGCCTTGTCTTTGAAGGGCTGGCGCTCTTCTTCGGACAGGATGTTGATCTGCATGTCAGGCTTCGCCGCTGCGATGTTTTCCAGCGACTTTTCCTGCAGGCCGGACTGGTATTCGAGGATATAATCGAATGCCGCGTCAGAAGCGTTCTGCACAACCTCTTTGTCCTCATCGGACAGGCCGTCATAGAAATCCTTGTTGGCCATCACAGCAGTGGTGAAGTTGTTGTGGCCGATGCAGGTGATGACGTCTGTCACCTCGTACATCTTGGTGGATTCCAGATAGAAGCCGGGGTTTTCCTGACCTTGGATGATGCCGGTCTGCATCGCGCCGTAAACCTCGCCCCATGGCAGCGGTGTCGGTGTCGCGCCGAAGGCCTTGTAGCTTTCCACCAAGAGCGGGTTGGTCATCACGCGGAACTTGACCTCGTTAAGGTCTTCGGGCGTTTTGACCGGCTCTTGCGTGGTCATGCAGACCTCGCCTTCGGGGAACATCTTGAGCAGTTCCAGACCTTGCTCTGCATAGAGCGCGGGGAACATCTCGTTGATGGCCTTGGAGGTGCGGAAAAACTCGTTGAGTTGCTCACCGTCCTGCGGCAGCAGGTAGGGCACGAAGAACACCTGCGCCTCGGGGATCAGCGCGCCGGTAAAGCCGGGCGACTGGTCGACGAACTGCAGGATGCCAGCCTGTGCCTGCTCCATCGTGTCCACGGATTCACCCAAGGTGCCGTATGGGAAGAGCTGAACTTCGTGGTCGGAGTTCGCTTCGACTTCTTCTTTGAACTTCTGGGCGTATTTGCCCTGCACTTCGTCGAGTGCTTCTTCGAAGGCATAGCGCCATGTGTCTGCCGAAGCCGCGCCTGCGACACTCGTCACGGCTGCGAGGATACCCCCGGTGATTACGGTCTTAAAAATAGCCATGTTACTCCCTTTCATTTATTGTCCGCGCAGCACAAAGGCCGCAGCGAAACTAATGTCCTGACTGTTAGATCATTTAAACCGATCCCAATCATGTCAATGTGAATATTGATCCATGACAATTTAAGACGCTCTCACAGTCACTCCGGCCTACCCCTGTTGCGTAATCTTGCATCGATCATGCGAATCCCGCGGGCAAATTCAGGAAAGGATTGCCCCCCGACGGCGATACGCAGGCCGGGGTGACGGTCTGGCGGGCCGATGGCGAAACTGGCTCCATTGGCCACGGCGACGCCGCTCTCGCGGATGGATTTGACCAGTTCAGCCTCTTCGTAAATGTCACGACAGGGCAACCAAAGATGCAGCCCGTTTGGACTGGTGCGCATGTCGAGCCCGCGAAAGACGTTGGCGGCGAAATCGGCGCGGTCGCGCAGGGCCAGTTGTTGACGGTTGAGCAGGGTTTGGGCGGTGCCTTCCTCGATCCAGCGCCCGGCGATTTCGGTCATCATATTGGTGGCCATCCAACTGGTCACCATATGCCGGTTGGCCGCCGAGGCCCAAAGGTGGTCCGGCACCACCAGATAACCGACCCGCAACCCCGGCATCAGGCATTTGGTGAGGCTGGTAAAATAGAGCACCCGTTCTGGCGCCATGGTCGCCATCGGCGGTGGCGGCGCGTCTTGCAGCGGCCCCCATGACTGGTTCTCGATGATCAGCAGGTCATGGCGTCTCGCCACCTCGATCACCGCGGCGCGGCGGCTTTCGGTCATGGTAAAGGCCAGCGGGTTGGCGCCATTCGGGATCAGGTAGACGGCTTTGACAGGCTCTTTCGCGCAGACCCGCTCCAGCGCCTCGGGGCAGATGCCACCTGCGTCGACGCTTACTCCTTGCAGGCGGATGCCCAAAAAGCGGGCGAGGGGGCGCAGGGTGTGATGGCCGATGTCTTCGCTGACGATCAGATCGCCGGGTTGGGCGGCTGTCATGATCGCGACGGTCATGGCGCTGGTGCTGCCGTTGGTGGGGATCACTGCCATCCCGTCCAGATCAAGGCCGCAAAGCGAGAGCCAGCGCCGCACCGCGCTGCTGCTGTCTCCGGCGCGGAGGTCTTGGCGAAACCCGCCCATCATCGCGCGGGGCAGGGAGCGGGCCATGGCGCGGAGCGTCTTTTGCATCGCCTCTTCATGGGCGTGATCCAGCACAGGTTTCAGGATCGACATGTCCAGCAACCGCCCGGCAGCCTTGCGGCTGACGAAGGGCATGGAGATATCATCGCTCGCCGCGCGGACGAAAGTGCCGCGCCCTACCTCTCCGACGATCTTGCCCGCCTCGACCAGCTTGTCATAGGCGCGGCTGACGGTTTGCACGCTAAGCGACAAATCGAACGCCAGTTGCCGCTGCGTCGGCATCCGGTCTCCGGGTTTGAGCACACCGTTCTGAATCGCCGTTTCAATCGTCTGAACGAGTGAACGGTAGGCAGGTCGGGTCAGGGATCCGGGGTCTGGGCGCCATTTTGTCATGATCTGGATGATCACCACAATCATGACAATTGACAAGTCTGACCTGCGCTCGCATGAAACTGGCATGAGCTTTGTCAAACTGGATAAACGCGATATCGCGGTGCTGTCGATCCTCTCTCGCGAGGGGCGCATCGCCAAATCTGCGCTTGCCGACAAGGTTAATCTTAGTCCCACCGCCTGCGGGGAACGGCTGGCGCGGTTGGAGTCTGCGGGCATCATCACCGGCTATCAGGCTCATGTCGCCCTGCGCCGCATCGCCCCGCATGTCACCGTCTTTGTGCAGGCCGAACTGGGCAACCACCGGGCCGAGGCGTTTCAACGCTTCGAGGCGGTGATCGCGCAGCATGATGAGATCGTGCAGTGCTGGGCTTTGGGTGGCGGTTTTGACTATCTGCTACAGGTCGTCACCCGCGACATCGACAGCTACCAACGTCTAATGGATGCGCTTTTGGATCAGCAGGCCGGGCTGAGCCGTTACTTTACCTATGTGGTAACCAAATCGGTCAAATCGGCACCGCTGCCTCTGTCGCTGCTCTTGCCCGAAGACGAAAGCTGAGCCGCCGTAGTTTTTGCGGCGGGCAGGGTGCTGCGCCGCAAAACCTCCTACCGATGGTGTGATATTCGGTCAAACCCGCGCCGCATCCTGTCTTACCTTCGGGGCAATTCATCCCAAGGAGGTGCCCGATGACCAAGATGATCCCAACGCCTGCCGATGGTCTGCCCGCGCTGACCCGGGGCGAGCTGGCCCGCCATTTCGCCTATGTCGGCGGCGCATGGGTCGCTGGCGCGCAGAGCGATGACTTCAAGGTGACTGACCCGGCAAGCGGTGCGGTCTTGGGGTCGGTTGCCAAGCTTAACGCCGACGACAGCCGCGCCGCGGTGGATGCCGCCCATGCCGCCTTTCCCCATTGGGCCGGCCTGTTGCCGCAAGAGCGTGGTGCCATCCTGCGCCGCTGGCGCGATCTGATGTTGGAAAACCGCGAGGATCTGGCCCGGATCATGACCGCCGAACAGGGCAAACCCATCTCCGAGTCGCGCGGAGAGATCGACTATGCCGCGTCTTTCTTTGAGTTCTATTCCGAAGAGGCGCGCCGCCCCAACATCGAAGGCGTCACCTCGCACTTGCCGGATGCCGAGGTGGAAATCTGGCGCGAGCCGGTGGGTGTAGCCGCACTGATCACCCCGTGGAACTTCCCCTCCGCCATGCTGACCCGCAAGGCAGGTGCCGCGCTGGCGGCGGGCTGCACCGTAGTGGCGCATCCTTCGGCAGAGACGCCGTTCTCGGCGCTGGCACTGGCCGAATTGGGCGAACAGGCGGGGCTGCCGAAAGGCGTGTTCAACGTCGTCACCGGGGAGGCCCCCGAGATCGTGAAACCTTGGATGGAAGACACCCGCGTGCGGGCCATCTCCTTCACCGGCTCCACCGAGATCGGAAAACTGCTGTATCGTCAAGCATCCGACAGCGTGAAACGCTTGGTCCTCGAACTGGGTGGCCATGCGCCTTTCATCATGTTCGATGATGCCGATATGGACCGCGCGGTCGAAGAGGCGATCAAGGCCAAGTTCGCCACCTCCGGTCAAGACTGCCTCGGTGCCAACCGCTTCTTTATTGCCCGCGACAGCTATGCGACCTTCTGCGCGCGATTCACCGCAGCGACGCAGGCGCTGACCGTGGGCGTCGGCGCGGATGATCCCGACATCGGGCCGTTGATGAACGAGAAAGCCGTCGCCAAACAAGAAGAGCACGTCAAAGATGCGCTTGACCGTGGGGCGCGGCTGCTTTGTGGTGGCAAGCGGCACGCGGCGGGGCCGCTGTTCTTTGAACCGACGGTGCTGGCGGATGTGCCTGCCGACGCGCTGATCATGCGCGAAGAGACCTTTGGCCCCGTGGCCGCCATCGCGGCCTTCGACAGTGAGGATGAGGCGATCACACGGGCCAATGACACGGAGTACGGGTTGGTGGCCTATGTCCACAGCCAAGACCCACGCCGCATCTACCGCGCCAGCCGGGCGCTGTGTTTCGGCATGGTGGCGGTGAACCGCACCAAGGTGACCGGCGCGCCGATCCCCTTTGGCGGGACGAAACAATCGGGCATCGGACGCGAAGGGTCGCGGCTGGGGCTCGAAGCCTTTACGGAAGTCAAATACGTCTGCCGTGACTGGGCCTAAGATTTGAAGATACGGCGCAAAGGCGCGTCGGAAGAAAGGAAAGACCAATGTTGAAGAACGATATGCTCGAACAATGGGACCGTGAAAATTTCTTTCACCCCTCCACCCATCTGGCGCAGCACGCGCGCGGCGAAAGCCCGACCCGTGTGATCAAGACCGCCAAAGGCAGCCATATCACCGACCGCGACGGCAACCAGATGCTCGACGCTTTTGCCGGCCTCTATTGCGTAAACGTGGGCTACGGCCGGACTGAGATCGCCGAGGCGATTGCCGAGCAGGCGCATGAACTGGCCTATTACCACTCCTATGTCGGCCACGGCACCGAGGCGAGCATCACGCTCAGCAAGATGATCCTCGACCGCGCGCCCGAAGGCATGAGCAAGGTTTATTTCGGCCTTGGTGGCTCGGACGCGAATGAGACCAACGTCAAGCTGATCTGGTATTACAACAACATCCTTGGCCGTCCTGAGAAGAAAAAGATCATCTCGCGCTGGCGTGGCTATCACGGGTCGGGTCTGGTGACTGGCTCGCTGACCGGATTGGAGCTGTTTCACAAGAAGTTCGACCTGCCGCTGGCACAGGTGGTGCACACCGACGCGCCCTATTACTACCGCCGCCCCGACGCCAACATGAGCGAAGCAGAGTTCACCGCGCATCTGGTGGGCGAATTGGAAGCGCTGATCGAACGCGAGGGCGCCGACACCATCGCGGCCTTCATCGGTGAGCCGGTTCTGGGCACCGGGGGCATCGTGCCGCCGCCCGAAGGCTATTGGGCTGCCGTGCAGGAAGTGCTGAACAAACACGACATCCTGCTGGTCGCGGATGAGGTTGTCACCGGCTTTGGCCGTCTGGGCAGCATGTTCGGCTCGAAACACTACGGCATGAAGCCGGACCTGATCACCATCGCCAAGGGCCTGACCTCGGCCTACGCGCCGCTTTCGGGTTCGATCGTGGGTGACAAAATGTGGAAGGTGCTGGAGCAGGGCACCGATGAAAACGGCCCCATCGGCCACGGCTGGACCTATTCGGCCCACCCCATCGGCGCGGCTGCGGGGATCGCGAACCTCAAGCTGATCGACGATCTGAAACTGATCGAGAATGCCTCGGACGTGGGGGGGTATCTCAATGCGCAGATGAAGGCGGCGTTGGGCGATCACCCCAAAGTGGGCGATATTCGCGGCGAAGGGATGCTCTGCGCCGTGGAATTGGTCGAAGACCGCGATGGCCGCACGCAGTTTGATCCGGCGCGCAAAGTGGTGCCGACCATCGTCGGCGATATGCTCAAGGCCGGGGTCATTGCCCGCGCCATGCCCCAAGGCGACATCATCGGCTTTGCGCCGCCCTTCTGCCTGACCCGCGAAGAAGCGGATAAGGTCGTGGGCGCCACCGCCGAGGCGATCAAGGCAAGCTTGGGCTAAGACCCAAGGGGATGAGGATAGAGCGGCCCGGCGGAAACGTCGGGCCGTTTGCGTTGAGGGGAATCACCCTTGGACGCGAAGTGGCGAGTCGTCCGATCACAAATGAAAATGCGGTAAAGATGGCCGTTTTTCGGGTCAAATTCTCTCGATATGGAAACAGTGCCCCGGTTTGTCGCCTATTTACTAAGAATTCGTCAAAATTAGGCCACAGTTCCCAGAGAAATTAGGACAAAGCAGCGGTCCGTCCAGTTTGGGCCCCTAAGATTTTGATCTGTGGAGAGATGTAATGAAAATTCTGGCGGTGGATGACGACCCGATTATCCTCGAATTGCTCGGGCAATTTGTAGAGATTATCGGTGCGCATGAACTAACGACCGCCCCATCTGCTCTGCATGCGGTCGATATGTTGGGGGATCCCGACCTCGGTCCGATTGATTGCTTCATGCTTGATATTCAGATGCCGGGCATGGACGGGATCGAACTGGCGCAGCACATTCGCAACTCGGCGCGCCATGCCGATACGCCAATTTTGATGCTCACCGCGATGTCCGACAAACGCTATATCGACGCGGCCTTTGCCGCCGGGGCAACCGACTATGTGACCAAGCCTTTTGAGATTGCCGAGCTGAAATCTCGCATCGGGCTGGTCGAAGGCATGGTGAAAGAGCGTCAGCAGCGGACCAAGAAGATTTTCGCCGCCAAGACCATCGCCGATCAGGCCACCCATATGGAGTTGTTCGAGCCGGTCCCGATCTACGACGTGGACAATGTGATCGACTACACCGCGATGGAAAACTACGTCGCGCAGCTGTCGCGCAGCGCGCTTTTCGGCTCCACCGCCTTTGCCTTTACCATCCGCGAGGTTGACGCCTTCCACGCGACGATGACCTCTTTCGAGTTCTATAGCCTTGTGTCCGATGTGGCCGAGATCCTGTCTGATACGCTTGTCGACCATCAGGTGCTCATGTCCTACGCGGGCAATGGCACTTTCGTGTGCGTTACGGAAAGCGGATGGCGTCCGAATATGGGCGGTTTGATGGATGCGGTTAACTTGGAGTTGTCTCAAACTGAATTGTTCGACAATAATGGCGAACGTGTTCACCCGCGTGTGAGCGCGGGGGAGGCCGTGCGGCTGATCTGGAAGAGCGGCAATTCCGTCATGGATGCGCTGGCGCAGGCTCATGCAAGCGCAGAAGCCGCCAGTGAGGCACATACGAAATCGCTCAATGACTTTTGGCAGAATGATCAACAGGCATGACTAAAATGTTAGCTGAACTTCCCGGCATAGAGCGCATTCGCAAGCGCTTTGTCGAAATGCTGGACGAACGCCAGACGCTGATCGCAACCCATGGCTTGGCCGCTTGGGACGGGACGACCGTGGATGAGATCAAAGGCAATCTGGCCAGCGCGCAGGCCATTCTGCACCAGATCGCAGGCAGCGCCGGGTCGCTCGGCTTTGAAGAGCTTGGCCGTCTGGCGCGTCAGTGCGAAACCCAAATCGTCGAGCATCTCGCCGGACCTCGCGCCGAACGCGCGGATTGCCCGATCGAGATCATCTCGGAACTGGATGGTTTCGTCGCGCATTGCAGGCAGCAAATCGACGCCCAAGCCTAAGGGCACGGCGGCCGTGCTTTGCGCCGGCCCCATTCCTACAGACAATTTATCTAGAAGCTGCCAATAGGGCAGGCCAAGTGGTCGCTGGCCTAGTTGGCCTGCATCGCCGCCTTGACCTGATCCGCGAGAGCAATGGGGTCGAAGGGTTTGCTGATCACGTCAGCGGCCCCCAAATCGCGCAGCTCTTCGATCTCGTTATGCTGGGCGCGGGCGGTCATGAAGATCGCCGGAACGTCACGCAGGCTATCCATTTCGCGCATCTTCTCAAGGGTCTGGCGACCGGTCATGCCGGGCATCATCATATCGAGCAGGATCACATCGGGCGTATAGGACTGAACCTGATTCAGCGCCGCTTCCCCGGTCTCGCATTGGACGACGTCGAAATCGCCGCTTAGCTCAAGCGCCATCAGCGCGATTTCACGAATATCGGCGTCATCCTCGACGTGCAGCAGTTTGATCATTCCATACTCTCTCTAGGAGGCTTCGCGCAGCAACGCAGCCGGTTCCTCTGCCGCTACCTGAGAATTTTTCTTCGGCAGGGTAAAGTAAAATGTCGTACCAAATCCCTCGCGGCTGTCAAAACCTATTTTACCGCCAAGATTCTCGACGATGGCTTTGCAGACGCTGAGGCCCAGCCCGGTGCCGCCATTGTCGGCCCGGTTGGAGTTGGACAGATCGGCAAACCGCTGGAACACCTTGTGCTGCTCAGAGGCCGGGATACCCGGGCCGCGGTCCGCTACAGAGATGCGCAATTCGTTCTCATTCTCTTCGGCGCGAATGGTAACGCGCTCTCCGGGTTTGGAGAATTTGGACGCATTGGATAAGAAGTTCGTCAGCACCTGAATGACCCGGTTCGGATCTGTGGTCACTTTGTTCAGGTCATCCGTGCCTTCCACTTGAATGCGCACGCCGTGGCGCTGTTCAAGCGAGGCGTTCGCGGCGCTGGTCTCATGCAGAAGTTCTGCGATATCAACCTCTTCAAGGTTGAACTCCAGCCGCCCGTTCGCGATCTTTTCCAGATCGAGGATGTCATTGATGATCAGCACAAGCCGGTCGGCATTGCGGTGGGAGATTTCTAGCAACGCCCGCGCTTTGCTCGGCAATTCACCCGCCGCCCGCGACAAAAGCAGCCCCATAGAGCCCTTGATCGAGGTCAGGGGCGAGCGCAGTTCATGGCTGACCATAGAGATGAATTCCGACTTCATCCGCTCTTCGCTGATGATATCCGAAACGTCGTGCAACATGACCAGGAATCGCCCGGCCGCGCCGCCGGTGGGCAGAAGTTTGATGGTGACTTGGAAATGATTGCCAAACAGTTGCGTGTCGAACTGCGTCATCGCCTTGCCCGACTTTTTCAGATCCCGGCAGGCCTCAAGAAGGGCTGGATTGTCGCTTTTCTCTGCCAAGGTTTCGAGCGTTTGCTCGGTATAGGTGTCGGTACACCAGCCGCTTCGGCTCATGGCGACGCGGTTCATATAGCTGAAACGCTCGGTCTCGGCATCGACGATCCAAATGTCATCGCGCAGTTCATAAAGCGTTTCCGCTGTGTCGCGTTCGGCCAGAAGCTCTTTGGCGTGGGTCACATCGGTACGGGCTGAGATCGACCCGGCCCAAGCCCCTTTGTTGTCGAAAAGGGGCATCACGGTGCATTGCGTCTGTATCACCCGACCATCGGCGCAGCGCAGCGGGGTCTCTCCCTGCCATGTCTTGCCGGCCATCAAGGTGACCCGGATTTCTGCCAGAAGTTCGCGAAACTCATCTTGGTAAAGCATCGACACAGGCTGGCCGATCAATTGATCGCGGGTATAGCCCGTCAGTTCGATGAAACGGTCATTAACCTGTTCCAGCATTCCGCCGGTATCGACGATATTCACAATGGCGTGGCTATCAAATGCCCTAAGCCTTTGTTCCATATCGAAACTATCAGTACCCCTCTCAGGGCTTGACTGGAGCGCGTTCGCGGTGAAGGGCGTTAGCCCCGCCAGAATGATCGCGCCGACGACGGGGATAACCTCCCCCATTTGACCCGCGAAAAGCGCGGAGGTTGCGGTGTACCAACTGCCGGAAATGGCAGTGCCCAGAAAAAATGTGGCGGCGGTACGCTTGGTAAATGGCTTTGAAGACACTCGTAATTCCTCGCCCCGAAGCGGACATGCTCGAACTATAGCATGACATGTGCGTTGTAATTTAAACAAAATGCCAGAGCATATTGGCAATAATATGGCGTGTCGCACTTTAGCGTCACTTCGCCGTGGTGCGACAGGTTAAGATGCGCGTGCGGTTGTTCCCGTAATTGAGTTGACCACCGAGCTGATCCCGCTCCGTGATTTGACAAGGTTGATCCCGACGCGGGGATCGGGCTCTCGGTTGTTGTCGGCGGATAGGCTGATGATCTTGGCCTCTGGGTGCAGACGGATGATGTCCTCTAACAAAGAGCGGGCATCGCCGTCAGGCAGGGACCAATCAAGGATCACCACATCAAGCTCTTCTTGGCCGATCAACTTCTGCGCTTGGGCGAGGTTGGTGACATTGGTCACCTCTGCCACGCTGTCCAAACCGGTGCGGATCACCTCTGCAAAGTCGATATCGTCTTCGATATGCAGCACGCGCAGCTTCGTGTCCCGCTCCCCGATTTCCGCGGCGGGGGCGGCGGGCGATTGCACGGTTTCGGCCTCGGCGATGGGGCAGGTGAACCAAAAGACGGTGACGCCTTTTGGGATGCTTTCGAATCCGATGGTACCGCCCTGACGTTTGATGATCTGCCGGGTGATGTTCAGCCCCAGCCCGGTGCCGCCCTTGGCGCGTGTGTCGGACCCATCGGCCTGAGAGAACGCCTGAAAGATGCGCGGGCGGAAGTTTTCCGGCACGCCGGGGCCGGTGTTCTGGATAAAGACAATCGCCCGGTCCCCCAGCCGCTCGGCGCGAATTTGCACCTCACTCTCGGCATCGGAATATTTGCAGGCGTTTGAGATAAGATTGGCCAAGACCTGCCGCGTGCGGCTTTCATCCACCCGAACCGTCAGCGGTTTGTCGGGCAGTTGCACGCCCAATGTGTTGTTGTGGGTGATCGCGAAGGGCGACATTTCGTTGACCGAGTCGCTGATCACCTTGTTCAGATCGACATCGTGGAAATCGAACTGCACCTCGCCCGACGAAATCTTTTCGAGGTCCAGAATATCGTTCACGATATGCGACAGCCGGTCGGCATTGCTGCGCGCGATGTCGATCAGCCGGATATGCGCCGGCAGGAAGCGGCTGTTGTCCGTGGTGTCGATCAGACCCAAGGCCCCTTTGATCGAGGTCAGCGGCGTGCGCAGCTCATGGCTGACGGTCGAGACGAATTCGCTCTTGATCTGCTCAAGCTTCTTTTGATCGGTGATGTCGTTGATCTGAACGATAAAGACATAGCCGCGCGTGTTCTTGTCAAAGGTCCACGAGACGTTGAACAGGCCCCAGCGTTCAAAGCCCAGCTTGTGGGTGATGCGGTATTCGGCCTGATAGTTTTGTGAACTGCGCGAATCGACGAGCCCGCGAACCTCACCATAGAGCTTTTGCAAATCGCCCTCGGGCATCAGATCGCCCAGTTTGGTATTCGACAGCAGTTCTTCTTCGCTATAGCCGCAGAGCGTGCAAAGCGCGCTGTTGACGCTGTTGAACACGCCCCCTTCGCCCAGAATCGCCATGCCCACGGGGGCCGCTGCCAGCACCTGCCGAAACCGCCGCTCGCTGGTTTCAAGCGCGTTGCGGGCATGGACGATGTCGGTCACATCGGTCTGGGTGCCCACCATCCGCAAGGCAGTGCCGTTTGCATCGCGTTCGGTCACCACCGCGTCCGAGCGCATCCAGCGCCATTCCCCGGTGCCAATCTTCAGCCGGTATTCGGTGACGGAACGTTGTTGCTGCCCCGAGATGCAGGCCTGATCGGTCTGGTTCAGCAGCGGCAGGTCTTCGGTATGGACCCGCTTGAGGAATTCCGCCTGCGGATCGGTCAACCGCTCGAAATCGGCCATCCCCAGAATGCGCCGCCATGTGTCGGACACCTCGGATTTCCCGGTGCGCAGGTCGATGTCAAAAACGCCGATCTGCGCGCCTTCGAGGGCGAGGTCATAGAGCGCTTTGTTCTTCGCCAGTTCATCCTGCACCGCAAGTTCCGAGGTCAGATCGCGCACGATTGCCGTCACGCGCCGCTCGCCGGTATGGGTGGTCCAACTGTTGCGTTGCAGATCAAGCTTCAGGTCTTGGCCAAAGCAGGTCTTGCCTGCCGCGTTGACCTGCTCGTGGTCATGGTCTTCGATCAAGTCGGTGACGAGATTGCGGAAATCCATCCCCTTGAGCGCCTCATGCCCATAGCCAAAGCAGACCAGCGCCGCTTGGTTGGCGAAAAGCACGCGGTCCTCGCCGTCAAGCAGGAATACAGGCGTCACAGCGTTATCGATGACGGCGCGGTTTTCCTCTTCATGGGCGTCGATCTGGCGTTCGCGCAGCACGGCAAGCTCGCTCAGGGCCGCGCTGCGCTGGCGCAGGCTGCGGAAGGCGACGAAGAAAAGGATCGCCAGCAATATGCCGGAAATCAACAGGATCTCCGGCACGGCACTGTGCGTGGCGCTGTCGAAACTGATCGTGCTGACATGGACCACGGTCCAAGGGCGGCCAAAGCGTTCGATCGTTTGGGTAATGCTGTGATGCCCGCTTTCGACACCTTCGGGCGTGCTATCGAAAATCCGGTTCTCCGGGGCGGTGGTCAGCCCATCGAAGACTTTGATTTCATAGGCCTCCCCCTGAGCCGGGGTCAGCGCGTTCAGCAGGTTTGCACCGACAAAGGGCGCATAGACCCAACCGATAAAGCCTGCCGTATCCTGCGCCGGACGGTTGCCGGCGGCATAGACTGGACGTAGCAACAGAAAACCGGGCTGACGGGATTTGTCCTGCACCAGCAGAATGCGCGGTGTCAGTTGCGGCTCTCTGGTCTCGCGGGCCCGCAGGGCGGCGCGGCGGCGGTCCTCGTTAAAGCTGATATCAAGGCCCACGGCCTCTGCATTCGGCCCTTGGGGGTAGATATATTGGATCACCATCTTCTCGGCGTTGCCGGTGTTGGGGTGGATCCGGAAATCTTCTATCCCGAGGGCGGTTACCTCTTCGATGAAAGCCTCTTCGGTCCCTCGGGCGACCGGGGCGACAAAACCGATGCCGTTGATGCCGGGCAGAAAGGTGTCGATCTCCAGCGTATTGACGTAATGCGCGAAATCGCTGGCGGTCACTTCGTCAGAGGCGTTCATGAAGGCGGCGATGCCGTTGAGGCTCTGCAAATAGGTGTGCATCCGCGCGTCGAGGCTTTGCAGGCTTTCCTCGGCGATCCGGTCAAAGGCCCGTTCGGTGGCGAGATCATTGCTGCGATTGCTGTAGAGAAACACCCCAAAGGTGATGGCGAGACATCCGAGAAACAGTATAAATTCGGGTCGCCGCACTAATTATAACCCTTGTCTCTGGCCACCAGAAGGCGGCGAAATTTTAACCCCAAGGCAAAACCTAACGCATCGGGGCAATATATCCAGTTCGGCCATATTCACCTAAGAGCCGAAAAAATCAACAAACGGATGCACTGCGCGGGCAAAGCGCGAGGAATGTGGCTTTGCGGCAAATGCCGCGGTGGGCGGGCGACTTACGGCAGGGATTGTGACCTGTCGCCGGGCGCTCTACCAATAACGCGCCGGGGAGGCGGGCCAGAATATCGGGAGAGATCACCATGCACGACGAGACACAGCTAGAGGGTCGCTATGACTATATCATTGTCGGCGCTGGCACCGCGGGCTGTGTTTTGGCCAACCGTCTCAGTGCTGATCCAGCCAATAACGTCCTGCTGCTTGAGGCTGGGGGGGATGACAACTACCACTGGGTCAAGGTGCCGGTGGGCTATCTCTACTGCATTGGCAATCCGCGCACCGATTGGATGATGAAAACTGCGCCCGAGCCGGGGTTGAACGGGCGCTCTCTGACCTACCCGCGCGGCAAGGTGCTGGGCGGCTGTAGCTCCATCAACGGCATGATCTACATGCGCGGGCAGGCGGCGGACTATGACCATTGGCGGCAACTTGGCAACGCCGGGTGGAGCTGGGACGACGTGCTGCCCTATTTCCTCAAGTCCGAGGATCACCACGCGGGCGGCAATGACATGCACAGCGCCGGAGGCGAGTGGAAGGTCAGCAAACAGCGCCTGCGGTGGGACATTTTGGAGGCCGTGCAGGAGGGCGCGCGGGAGTTCGGGATCGAACCGCGCGCCGATTTCAACGATGGCGATAACGAAGGCTCGGGCTTTTTCGAGGTGAACCAACATGGCGGTGTGCGCTGGAACACGGCGCGCGGTTTCCTGCGCCCCGCGATGCAGCGGCCCAACCTGCGGGTGATGACCCATGCCCATACCAATGGGCTGATCCTAGAGGGCAAGCGCGTGACCGGCGTGCGCTTTACCCACGAAGGCCGCGCCCTGCGGGCCGTGGCCGAGGGCGAAGTGCTGTTGTCGGCGGGGGCAATCAACTCACCCAAGATCCTCGAACTCTCGGGCATCGGGCAGAGCGAGCTTTTGAGCGGCATGGGCATCACCACGCTGCATGAACTGCCCGGCGTGGGGGAGAACCTTCAGGACCATTTGCAGATCCGCACCGTCTATAAAGTGCAGAACACCAAGACGCTCAACACGATGACCCATTCGCTTTGGGGGAAGGGGCGGATGGGTCTGGAATATCTCATGCGGCGCAGCGGCCCCTTGGCGATGGCGCCCAGCCAGTTCGGCATGTTCACAAAGTCCGATCCGGCGTTGGAGACGCCCGATCTGGAATACCACGTGCAGCCCCTGTCGACCGACAAGCTGGGCGATCCGTTGCACCCGTTCCCGGCGATTACCGTTTCGGTCTGCAACCTGCGGCCCGAGAGTATCGGCTCTTGCCATCTGACCAGCCGCGACAGCGCGGTGCAGCCCGACATCCGTCTGAACTATCTTTCCGCCGAGAGCGACAAGCGTGTCGCGGTCGCGGCCATGAAACAGGCGCGACACATCATGACGGCCAAGGCGCTGCACCCTTATCAGCCCGAGGAAATCTTGCCCGGCCCCGTCGTGCAGAGCGATGAAGACCTGCTCGACAAGGCGCGCGATATTGCCACGACGATCTTTCACCCCGTTGGCACCTGCAAGATGGGCAGTGATCCGATGGCGGTGGTCGATGCCGATCTGCGGGTGCATGGGTTGCAGGGACTGCGGGTGATTGATGCCTCGATCATGCCCAAGATCGTCTCGGGCAACACGGCATCGCCGACGGTGATGATCGCCGAAAAGGCCGCTGATGCCATTCTGGCGGGGCGGTAGGGAATGCTGACCACGCGTTTGACCAAACGGCTGGGGATCAGCCATCCGATCATCCAAGCGCCCATGGCTTTCGCCGCGGGCGGGCGGCTGGCGGCTACGGTCTCAAGCGCGGGGGGCTTGGGCATGATCGGCGGGGCCTACGATTCCGGCGAATGGATCGCTGAGCAGCAAGATCTGGCGGGCAACCAATCGGTCGGCTGCGGCTTTATCACTTGGAAACTGCGGGAGCATCCGCAGGCGTTGGAGCAGGTACTTGCCCGCGACCCGGCAGCGGTCTTTCTTTCGTTCGGCGATCCGGCAGAGTTCGTCCCCGCGATCCGAGCGGCCAAAGTGCCGCTGATCTGTCAGGTGCAAACCCTGCGCGATGCCGCCCATGCGATCAATCTGGGGGCCGAGATCATCGTCGCCCAAGGGGCCGAGGCTGGCGGCCACGGCGAAAAACGCGCGACCTTTACCCTTGTGCCCGAAATTGCCGATCACATCGCCCGCCATGCGCCCGACACGTTACTTTGTGCGGCAGGCGGCGTGGGTGACGGGCGCGGGTTGGCTGCGGCGCTGATGCTGGGGGCCGATGGGGTGGTCGTCGGCTCGCGGTTCTGGGCGTCAGAAGAGGCGCTGGTGCATCCCGCGATGCTAAAGGCCGCGATTGAGGCCAGTGGCGATGACACGCTGCGCAGCACCGTGACCGACATCATGCGCGGCTATGACTGGCCCAAACGCTACACGGGCCGCGTGCTGCGCAATGAGTTCACCGACCGCTGGCATGATGACCCCGACGGGCTGCGCGCCGCGCTGGCGCAGGAGTTGCCACGTTGGCAGGCGGCGGTGGCAGAGGGCGACGCCCGCACTGCCAACGCCTTTGTCGGAGAGGTCGCAGGGTTGATCGGCGCGGTCAAACCCGCCGCCGATATCCTGCGCGATATTGTCCAAGGGGCCGAAGTGGCCTTGGGCCAGACCTTTACCCGGTGACGGGGCCGGGCAAAGCCCGATCAGCCGTGATCTTCGACCTCTTCCCGGCCCGGCACATGTTCGCGGGCGGGGGCGGTCTCCCAATTCTCGATCACTTCCATCGCCTCATCCGCGCTTTCGACAAAGCGGAACAGGTCGAGGTCTTCGGCAGAGATCGTTCCGGCATCGGCCAGCGCGTCCCAATTGATGATTTTTTCCCAGAACTCGCGCCCAAACAGCAAGAAGGGCACGCGGTTCATGCGGCCGGTCTGGATCAGCGTCAGGGCCTCAAAGAGCTCGTCCATGGTGCCGAAACCACCGGGGAAGACGCAGATCGCGCGGGCGCGCATCAGGAAATGCATCTTGCGGATCGCGAAATAGTGGAAGTTAAAGCAAAGCTCCGGCGTGACATATTCGTTGGGCGCCTGCTCAAACGGCAGCACGATATTCAGGCCGATGGAATGGCCGCCCGCGTCCAGCGCGCCACGGTTGCCTGCCTCCATCACACCCGGCCCACCGCCGGTGACGATGACGTTCTCCACGCCGCCGGTCTCCATCGACTTTTCAGTCATCAGCCGGGCAAAGGTGCGCGTCTCGTCATAAAAACGCGACAGATCGGCCAACGTTTTGGTGCGGGCGGTGTGTTTCTCGGCTGGTGCAGGAATGCGCGCGCCGCCAAAGAGCACGATGGTCGATTGGATGCCGTGGGCATCGAGCAGCAGTTCGGGCTTGAGCAATTCCAGTTGCAGGCGCACCGGGCGCAGCTCATCGCGGCACATGAAGTCATCGTCGGTAAAGGCCAGACGGTAGGCGGGCGCGCGGGTTTGCGGCGTGTCGGGGGCGTCTTGGGCCTTGGCGCGGTCAACATTGGCGCGGCGCAGGGGGTGGCGGTGTTCCTCGGTCATCCTCGGGTCTTTCCTTGGTCTAGGGCTTGGCTCAGGTGGCGCGATGGCCGCTCAGGTCAACATGCATTGTTGATCACAGAATGACCACGCCCCTCATCGCCCGGCAATTGCACCCTTGGCGGTGCAAGGCTATAGCCCTCAAAAGGCCTTTTCATCATTCGGAGACTTGCCCCATGTCCAACGCCCAACTTGAAACCGCCATCGAAGCCGCTTGGGATACCCGCGACCAGATCACATCCGCCACCACCGGAGAGACCCGCGACGCCATCGAAGAGACGCTGAACGCGCTCGACAGCGGCAAGCTGCGCGTGGCGGAAAAGCAGGACGACGGTCAGTGGCATGTCAATCAGTGGGCCAAAAAGGCCGTGCTGCTGGGCTTCCGCATCAAGGATATGGAACATCAAGAAGGCGGCCCGCAGGGCGCTGGCTGGTGGGACAAGGTCGACAGCAAGTTCAAAGGCTGGGGCGATGCCGAGTGGAAAGAGGCCGGCTTCCGCGCCGTGCCCAACTGCGTCGTGCGCCGCTCGGCCTATATCGCGCCCGGCGTGGTGCTGATGCCGTCTTTCGTCAACATCGGCGCCTATGTGGACAGCGGCACCATGGTTGATACATGGGCCACCGTCGGCTCCTGCGCGCAGATCGGCAAAAACGTGCACCTCTCGGGCGGCGTCGGCATCGGCGGTGTGTTGGAACCGATGCAGGCAGGCCCGACTATCATCGAAGACAACTGCTTTATCGGGGCGCGGTCGGAAGTCGTCGAAGGCTGCATCGTGCGCGAAGGTTCGGTGCTGGGCATGGGTGTCTTCATCGGCCAGTCGACCAAGATCGTCGACCGCGAAACTGGTGAGATCATGTATGGCGAAGTGCCCGCAGGGTCGGTCGTCGTCGCAGGCACCATGCCATCGAAGAACAACGTGAACCTTTACTGCGCCGTGATCGTGAAACGGGTAGACGCCAAGACCCGCTCCAAGACCTCGATCAACGAGTTGCTGCGCGACTGAGGGAACCAAATGCCCCGTCATAGCGTTGAGACCTGAATTCAAAGGAGATTAACGACATGACGGGTATCGGTTGGTTTGCCGCAATCATCGTGGGTGGCCTTGCAGGCTGGATCGCAGAAAAAATCATGAAATCGGACATGGGTCTGATCATGAACATCATCCTCGGCATCGTTGGTGCCTTGGTCGCGAACTGGCTCTTGATGCTGATCGTTGGCAGCACGCTGGGCGGTTGGTTCGGTCAGTTGGTGGTCGGTATTATCGGTGCCTGCCTGCTGATCTGGGTCACACGGTTGGTCCGCGGCAAGACTTGATTGCCAAGACCTAAGGGCAGGGGCGCGGCCCCTTTCCAAATCTGAGCGAAAAGGTTAGGGCTGCCGAAAGCAATCGGCGGCCCTTATCATGTCTGAACCCAAGAAAACCAAGAAACCTTCGCGCCAGCAGGTCTTTACCCTTTTAGTTCAGATCGGTCGCAAGGATGGCGATGGCCTGCCCGACAAGGCCACCGGGGCCGCGCTGATGTGTTTCGCCTCTGGTATCGACGAGGCCGAAGCCGTGCGAGAGACCGTGGCGATCCTCAAACAGGCCGACACCAACCCGCTGGACGTGACCGGCTATGGCACGCTGGAAGAGCGCGAGGCCGAGGGCCAAGAGATCGACGGCGAAGAGCGTGAGTTGATGCAGCGCGCACTAGAGGAAAACTCGGTCATCGTCGCCCAAATGACCCCGTTTTTCGACTGACCACGGTCCCACACGGGGAATTGCAGTGCGCCCCCTTGGCATCGGCGCGATTTGCCCACACAAGTTACCGGACAAGCGATAACCCCTGAATAGGAGCCGAAATGTCCGGTCTCGACCCTGTTGATCTCACCGCAAAACTGGTGCGCTGCGCCTCTGTCACCCCCGTCAACGATGGTGCGTTGGAAGTGCTGGAAGAGGTGCTGGGCGCGGCTGGGTTCGACTGTACGCGCGTGGACCGGGGCGGCATTTGCAACCTTTTTGCCCGCTGGGGCAACAAGGGCAACACCAAGTCTTTCGGCTTTAACGGTCACACCGATGTGGTCCCCATCGGGGATGAGGCCGACTGGTCGATGCCCCCCTTCGGAGCCGAGATCAAAGACGGCATCATGTATGGCCGCGGCACCACCGACATGAAATCCGGCGTGGCGGCCTTTGTCGCGGCGGCGGTTGATTTCGTCAAAGACACACCGCCCGATGGTTCCATCGTGCTGGCGATCACCGGGGACGAAGAGGGCGACGCGCTCGACGGGACCACGGCGCTGTTGGACTATATGACCGAGAACGGCGAGCGGATGGATGTCTGCCTTGTGGGGGAGCCGACTTGCCCCGAAACCATGGGCGACATGATCAAGATCGGGCGGCGCGGGTCGATGAACGCGCATTTCAAGGTGACGGGCAAACAGGGCCACGCGGCCTATCCGCACCGGGCCAACAACCCGCTGCCCGCGATGATGCGGCTGATGGACCGTTTGGCCAGCCATGAGTTGGATCAGGGCAGCGATCATTTCGATCCGTCGACACTGGCGGTTGTCACGGTCGACACTGGCAACAAAGCCACCAACGTGATCCCGGCGCAGTGCCGCGGCGCGGTGAATATCCGGTTCAACGACCACCATTCAGGCGCAAGCCTCAGCGATTGGCTGCGCGGCGAAGCGCACAAAATCGCCGAGCAATTCGGCCTACAGGTGGAGGTGGAGATCAAGATCTCCGGCGAGAGCTTTATCACCCCGCCGGGCGCTCTGTCCGATCTGGTTTCGGGCGCGGTCGAGGCGGAGACTGGGGTGAAGCCGGAACTCTCGACCACCGGCGGCACCTCGGACGCGCGTTTTGTCAAAGCGCATTGCCCGGTGGTCGAGTTCGGTTTGGTCGGCCAGTCCATGCACCAAGTCGATGAACATGTGCGGGTCGAACATATCGGACAGCTTAAATCCATCTACACCCGCGTGCTGCGGAATTATTTCACGTGAAACCAACGCTCATCGTTATGGTAAAAGAACCGCATCCCGGTCGGGTGAAAACCCGGCTGGGCCGTGACCTTGGCATGGTGGGCGCGGCATGGTGGTTTCGCCACCAGACGCGCCGCCTGCTGCGCCGCATTGAAGATCCACGTTGGCAGGTGGTGCTGGCTGTCGCGCCGGATGTCGAAGGGCTGCAAAGTCGGGTTTGGCCCGCGCATTTGCCCCGCTGGCCGCAGGGCAGGGGCAATCTGGGCGACCGCATGGCACGGATGCTACGCGCCGCACCCGGCCCGGCCTGTGTGATCGGGGCGGATATTCCCGGCATTAATCGCAAGGAACTTGCGCGGGCCTTCGATGCGCTCGGACGACATGACGCGGTCTTTGGCCCCGCGCCCGATGGGGGCTACTGGCTGGTGGGGTTGAAACACCCCCACCGCGCACCGCCCAGCCTGTTCGACGCTGTGCGCTGGTCCGGCCCGCACGCGCTGGCCGACAGTCGCGCGACCCTGCCGGGCTACCGGATTGCGCAAGTTTCGACCCTGCGCGACGTGGACGAAATTCACGATTTGCCATGACGACAGGGGGGCTGCGTGCTACCTGCTGAATTATGAGCAAGATACCCAGCAAATCCGAGATCCTCGATTGGATCGAACAGAACCCCACGCTGACCGCCAAGCGCGACATCGCCAAAGCCTTTGGCATCAAAGGTGCGGCGCGGATCGACCTGAAGCGCGTGTTGAAAGAACTGGAGGCCGAGGGCCATCTGGAAAAGCGCCAGCGCAGCTATCAGGATCCGGATCGCTTGCCGCCTGTCTCGGTGCTGCTGGTCACCGGGCCGGACAAGGATGGTGATCTGTTTGCCAAGCCGATGGAATGGCATGGCGAGGGGAAAGAGCCCGTCGTGCTGTTGATCCCGCGCGACAGTGATCCCGCCCTTGGCGAAGGCGACCGCATTCTGGCACGGCTGACGCTGGTGAAAGGCGAAGACCACCATTATGAGGCGCGGCTGATCCGCCGCATTGGCAGCAATCCGAAAAAGGTCTTGGGCATCTTCCGCAAGGCTGCCGAGGGCGGGCGGATCGTGCCAATCGACAAGGGCGCTGACCGTGAATGGCGCGTCGGGGCGGACCATACCCACGGGGCCAAAGACGGTGAACTGGTCGAAGCCGAGCAGGCCGGGCCAAAGGGGCGCATGGGCTCCCCCCGTGCCCGCATCGTCGAGCGGTTGGGCGACCCGTCCGAGCCGCGCGCGGTGTCGCTCATCGCGATCCACCAGCACGGCATTCCCGATGATTTCCCCGATGATGTGGTCGAACAGGCCGATGCCGCCAAACCGCAGGGCCTTAAGGGCCGCGAAGACCTGCGTGACCTGCCGCTGGTCACCATCGACCCGTCCGATGCACGCGACCATGATGACGCCTGCTATGCCCATGCGGATGAGGACCCCAAGAACGAAGGCGGTCATGTCGTCTGGGTCGCCATCGCGGATGTGGCCGCCTATGTCACGCCCGGTTCAGCGCTGGATATCGAGGCGCGCAAACGGGGTAACTCGACCTATTTCCCCGACCGGGTGGTGCCGATGCTGCCGGATCGCCTGTCGGGCGATCTGTGCTCATTGCACGAAGGTGTCCCGCGCGCCTGTATCGCCGTGCGTATGGTGCTGGATGCCAAGGGCAACAAGACCGGCCATACGTTCCATCGCGGGCTGATGCGTTCGCCCGCATCCTTGCATTACGAAGAGGTGCAGGACGCCATTGACGGCAACCCGAACGACCGCACTGGCCCGCTGTTGGAGCTTGTGCTGAAACCGCTTTATGCCGCCTACGGCGCGCTGAAAACCGCGCGGGCCGAGCGGCAGCCGCTTGAGTTGGACCTACCGGAACGCCGGATTGAGTTGGGTGACGATGGCAAGGTGAAATCGGTCAACTTCCGCGAACGGCTCGACGCGCATAAGCTGATCGAAGAGTTCATGGTGCTGGCCAATGTCGCCGCCGCCGAGACACTGCTGAAAAAGAAAACCCCGCTGCTGTTCCGTATCCACGAGGAACCCTCGCCGGAGAAGCTTGAGTCCTTGCGCGAAACGGCGCAGGCGGCAGGCTTTACGCTGGCTAAGGGGCAGGTTTTGCAGACCGCGCATCTTAACCGCCTGCTGGATCAGGCGGCGGGGACGAATGATGCGGAGCTGATCAACCTCAGCACCCTGCGGTCGATGACGCAGGCCTATTACGGGCCCGCGCATATCGGGCACTTTGGCCTCGCCCTGCGGTCTTATGCGCATTTTACCTCTCCGATCCGGCGCTATGCCGACCTGATTGTGCACCGTGCGCTAATCACGGCGCATGGCTGGGGCAAGGACGGTTTGACCCCGGAAGAGATCGAAGGGCTGGAACAGACCGGCGCGCATATCTCGGATACCGAGCGGCGCTCAATGGTGGCAGAGCGCGACACGACTGACCGCTACCTCGCCGCCTTCTTGTCAGAGCGTGTGGGCAATGAGTTCACCGGTCGGATCAGCGGCATCGCCCGGTTCGGGGCCTTCGTGAAGCTGGACGAGACTGGAGCGGATGGGCTGGTGCCGATGCGGTCTTTGGGGCGCGAGTACTTTCACCATGATCCAGAGGCGCAGACGCTGATGGGGTCCGATACCGGCATGATCATCGGCATCGGCCAACGGGTGACCGTACGGCTGGCCGAGGCGGTGCCCGTCACCGGGGGCATCGCACTGGAACTGCTTGAGATCGAAGATAAAAAGGTCAAGCAAGGCGGGGGTGGCAGTCGGCGCAGCCCGGCAGGCCGCAATCCGCGCGGCAAGGCCGTGAAGGCCAAGCGCAAGAAGGACAAGATCAAGCGCAAAGTGACCCGCACCCGCCGCTGAGACGGCAAACAGGCGGAGCTTCGCGGATGGCCGCGCCCCTCCCTTTCCACCGGGGCGGGGCGGGCATAGGATTTGTCGCAACTCTATGAGGTGAGGCGATTATGATCCGGCATTACGCGATGATTTCAGGCATTCTTGCGACCGCAGGCATGGGGGCTCCGGCCTTTGGGTCTGGTCCTGCTGAATCTACGCGGCCCGCGCCGCGCACGTCGCAGGCCGTGGTTGTTTCCGCCACCCCGGCAGAGCAAGCCGCCCCAGAGGCCACCGGAGATGAGGCCGGGTTGCGCGCTTGGGTGACGGAATTCCGGCCCCGCGCCCTGCAGCAGGGCATCGACCCGGATGTCTTTGACCGCGCGCTGGATACGGTGCTCTATGATACCGAGGTGATCCGCCGCGACCGCAACCAGTCGGAGTTTACCAAAACGATCTGGGATTACCTCGACACCGCGACCTCGGATCTGCGGGTGCAGAACGGGCAAAAGGCGTTGGCCCAGTGGGAGCGCACGCTGGAAGATATCGAAATCAAATATGGCGTTGAGAAAGAGATCGTCACCGCGATCTGGGGGCTAGAGAGCGCCTATGGCAGTTTCCGAGGCGGCGACAGCGTGCTGAATTCGCTGGCCACCCTCGCCTACGACGCGCGGCGGGCGGAATTTTTCGAGGGCGAATTGCTGGACGCTCTGCGTATTTTGCAGGCGGGCGATACCGATGCAGAGCAATTGCGTGGCTCTTGGGCGGGCGCGATGGGGCATACGCAGTTCATGCCGTCGTCCTTCCACGCCCATGCCGTCGATTGGGACGGTGACGGGCGGCGGGACATTTGGGGCGACAACCCCAGCGATGCGCTGGCCTCTACCGCTGCATATCTCAAGCATTTCGGCTGGACGACGGGCCAGCCTTGGGGTGTCGAAGTGGCCCTGCCCGAGGGGTTTGACTATCTGCTGGCCGACCGTGAGGTGACCAAGACCCCGGCGGAATGGGCCGACCTTGGCGTGACAGCGTTGAATGGCGACGCGGTGGCGGATCACGGGCCCGCGTCGATCCTGCTGCCCGCAGGTGCGCAGGGCGCGGCCTTTATGATCTTCCCGAATTTCGCGGTGATCGAGCGCTATAACACGGCGGATGCCTATGTCATCGGCGTCGGCCATTTGGCCGACCGGATCGACGGCGCGGGGGAGATAAAGCAAGAGTGGCCCCGCGAGGACCGCGCGCTGAGTTTTGATGAGCGGATCGAATTGCAGACCCTGCTGACGAAGGCGGGTTTTGACACGCAAAAGATCGACGCCAAGATCGGCCCGCTGACCGTCAATGCCGTGCGCAGCTATCAGCAGTCCGAGGGGATCGCGCCGGATGGCTATGCTTCGCCCCGGCTGCTGGCCCGACTGCGAAACGAATAAAGGGCCGCCCCCAAACGGGGGCAGCCCGGGTCGTTTAGGACGCAGCTTTCAGCATGTCCTTGTCTTTCAGATCGGTATAGGTCGCATCCAGCGCCTTGGTCGCCCGTGCGGCGAAGATCTTGATCTCTTCGGGCGTGATGATCAGCGGCGGAGAGATGATCATCCGGTCGCCGACATGGCGCATTACCAGATTATTGGCAAAGCAATGCTCCCGGCAGGTGTAGCCAGCGACGCCCCCGTCCGCGAATTGCGCACGGCTTTCCTTATCCGGCGTCAGCGGCAGAGACGCCATCAGGCCAGAGACGTTGACCCCGCCAACCAGCGGATGCTCTCCCAGCTTATCCAGCGCCTCTTTCAGCGCGGGGGCGGCGACGTCTCGCACATGGTCGACGATGTTCTCTTCTTGCATGATGCGCAGGTTTTCCAGCGCCACGGCGGCACAGACCGGGTGACCGGAATAGGTGTAGCCATGGTTGAATTCGCAGGCGTTGATGACCTCGGCCACTTCGTCACACACAATCGACCCGCCAATCGGCGCGTAGCCCGAGCTGAGGCCCTTGGCGATGGTCATGATATGCGGCTTGATCCCCATGGTTTGCGAGCCGAACCAGTTCCCTGTCCGGCCAAAGCCACAGATCACCTCGTCGGCGATCAACAGAATGTCGTGTTTGTCGCAAATGCGCTGAATCTCGGGCCAGTAGGTGCTGGGCGGAATGACAACCCCGCCGGCGCCCTGCACGGGTTCGGCAATGAAGGCGGCAACCTTGTCGGCACCCAGTTCGACGATCTTCGCGTCCAGCTCCTGCGCCCGTTTCAGGCCGAAGTTCTCGGGCGACATATCACCGCCCTCGGCATACCAATCGGGCTGACCGATGTGATGGATGCCGGGGATCGGCAGGCCGCCTTGCTCATGCATATAGGTCATGCCGCCCAGACTGGCCGACCCGACCGAAGAGCCGTGATAAGCATTCTTGCGGCTGATGATATGGCTCTTCTCGGGCTTGCCCTTTTGCGCCCAATAGGTGCGGACCATGCGCAGGTTGGTGTCGTTCGCCTCTGATCCGGACCCGGCGAAAAAGACATGGTTCAAATCACCGGGAGCGAGGTCGGCCAGTTCCTTGGCCAGCGCGATGGCGGGCACATGGGTCGTTTGGAAGAAGGTGTTGTAATAGGGCAGTTCGTTCATCTGCCGTGCGGCGACCTTGCCCATCTCTTCGCGGCCATAGCCAAGGTTCACACACCACAGCCCCGCCATCGCATCGAGGATTTCATTCCCCTCGCTGTCGGTCAAATAGATGCCCTTGGCCCGTGTGATGATGCGCGCGCCCTTGTCGCCCAAATCATCATTGGTGGTGAAAGGATGCATATGATGCGCCGCATCAAGCGCTTGAAGGTCCGCGGTGGGGAGGTGATTCGTAATGGGCGGCATGTCTGTGCACCTTCTATCTGCGTGAAAAATAAGCTTCGCTGCAGAATATGATCAAATTATAGCATGTCAATCGAATCAACGCGGAATGGGCAACCCATCAAGGGCGGCGCGGATTTGGGTCATTCCTTGTGCAACATCGCCTGCCATGACCTCACCCGCCAATGCGGCATCCCCGGCGGCAAAGGCCGCAAGAAGTTCTGCGTGTTTATCGGGCAGATTGCTGGTGCCATAGCGCCCGCAAACCACGCGAAGCGAGGGGCCGAAACGCAGCCACAACCGGTCCACCGTGGCGGCCATGATGGGCGCCTCTGCAAGGTCGTAGATCATCCTGTGAAAGCTGTAGTTCTGCATCAGATAGCCACCGACATCGCCCCGATCAATGGCAAGGTTCAGCGCGTTGTCGCAATCATGCAGAGCGTTCAAGCGCCCGTCTGTCATGCGGTTTGCGGCGCGTTTGGTCAGTTCCGGCTCTAGCGTTTCACGCATGAATCCCAGTTCTTCCAGCCCGGCGTGGGTCAGCTCTGGCACGGTGACACGGCGGTTGCCCAAATGGGTCAGCGCCCCTTCGGAGATCAGGCGTCGGATGGCCTCGCGCACGGGCGTCATGCCTGCATCCAACGCGGCGGTCAGACCTTGGATCGTAACCCCCTGTCCGGGGGCCAAATCGCCAAAGAGAATCATCTTGCGCAGACGTTCGTAAACATGCTGATGGATTGGTGTCTTGACCGCCGCATCGGCGGCGGGAAGCAATCTCGGATCGGTCTTTTCTGAACCCATGGGAGCGGTCTTTCCGTCTTGTTTCGCCGTGTGTTGCAGCATTTCATTCTGCATGAAAGCATAAACCATCTTGCCCGAGGAGGCAAAACTTGATCAAATTGACGAAAGGTGGGGATCAACCCGACCTGTCTAACGGGAGTATGAAATGAAACATGTGCTACTAAGCAGCGTCGCCGTCGCCACCTTGATGGCAGGTGCCGCCACTGCCGAAACGGTCCGCGTCTACAACTGGTCGGATTATATCGACGAATCCCTGCTGGATAAATTCGAAGAAGAGACCGGCATCGAACTGGTCTATGACGTGTTCGACAGCAACGAAGTGCTAGAGACCAAAATGCTGGCCGGTGGGTCGGGCTATGACGTGGTTGTCCCCTCGGGCACCTTCCTGCAGCGCCAGATCACTGCCGGTGCATTTCAGCCGCTGGATGCCTCCAAGCTGCCCAACCTTGAAAATATGTGGGATGTGGTTTCCTCGCGGACCGAACAATATGATCCCGACAACGCGCATTCGATCAACTACATGTGGGGCACCACAGGCATCGGCGTGAACCTCGGCAAGGTCAAAGAAGCTTTGGGCGAAGACGCCCCGGTCGATTCTTGGGACCTGGTTTTCGACCCTGCCAATATGGAGAAACTGGCCGATTGCGGCGTGCATTTCCTCGATGCCCCGGCCGAGATGATCCCGGCGGCGCTGAACTACATCGGCGAAGACCCCAACAGCCATGACCCCGATGTAATCGCAAAGGCGGAGGAGGTCTTCATGCCGGTCCGCCCCTACATCCAAAAATTCCACTCCTCGGAATATATCAATGCTTTGGCCAACGGTGATGTCTGCGTCGCAGTCGGCTGGTCCGGCGATATTCTGCAGGCCCGCGACCGCGCGGCCGAAGCCGACAACGGCGTTGAGATCGCCTACAACGCCCCCTCCGAAGGGGCGCAGATGTGGTTCGACCAGATGGCCATCCCGGTCGACGCGCCAAACCCCGAGGGCGCGCATAAGTTTCTGAACTTCATCATGGACGCCGAGAATATGGCGGCAGCGTCGAACTACGTGTACTACGCGAACGGCAACAAAGCCTCGCAAGAGCATTTGGTCGAGGATGTGATCGGCGACCCGGCGATCTACCCTTCCGAAGCGGCGCTGAACAACCTGTTCACCACCACACCCTACCCGCCGAAAGTGCAGCGCGTGGTGACCCGGCTCTGGACCAAGATCAAGTCTGGTACCTGATCCGAGACAGGGGGTGCGGCCAGTCTGGTCGCGCCCCTTTTTCTTGCCCCGCGACCCGATCAAAGCCCGATCAAAGGATGTCTCAACCGTGAGCCCAACCGTCTTCGCCCCCTGGAACGACCCCGACGAAAAACCGCTCATTCGCTTTAAGAATGTAACTAAGAAATTCGGTGAATTCGTCGCCATCGACGACCTGTCTTTGGACATTTATGCGCAGGAATTCTTTGCTCTGCTGGGCCCATCGGGCTGCGGCAAGACGACGATGATGCGGATGCTGGCGGGGTTTGAAAACCCAACCTCCGGGCAAATCGAACTGGCCGGGCAAGACATCGGCCCGGTGCCGCCGAACAAACGGGCGGTGAACATGATGTTCCAGTCCTATGCGCTGTTCCCGCATCTTAGCATCTGGGACAACATCGCCTTTGGTCTGCGCCGCGACAAAATGGACAAGGACGCGATTGCGGCCCGTGTGGCCGAGATGCTGAAACTGACCCGGCTAGAGAAATTCGCCCGCCGCAAACCGCATCAGATCTCCGGCGGCCAACGGCAGCGCGTTGCACTGGCGCGGTCGCTGGCAAAAGCGCCGAAGCTTTTGCTCTTGGATGAACCCTTGGGCGCGCTCGATAAAAAATTGCGCCAAGACACCCAGTTCGAGCTGATGGATATTCAAGAATCCACCGGCACAACTTTTGTTATCGTGACCCACGACCAAGAAGAGGCGATGACCGTCGCCTCCCGCGTGGCGGTGATGGACGAGGGGCGCGTCATTCAGGTGGCCACCCCGGCTGAAATCTATGAGGCGCCGAATTCCGTCTACGTGGCCGACTTCATCGGCGACGTGAACATCATCGAAGCCAGCACCAAGGCCATTGGCCAAGACCAATATCATCTGAACTGGATCGACGGGCAGCCGCCGCTGACCGCGACCTCTGCCGTGCCGTTCAGCGAGGGGCAGCAGGCCCATCTGGCGATCCGACCCGAGAAAATTCGTATCTCGACCGACCGGCCCGAGGATGCCCCCAATGCGCTACAGGGCAAAGTGCTCGACATCGCGTATCTGGGAAACCTCAGCACCTATCACGTCGAACTGCCCGGGGGGCAGGTGATCAAAGCGCAGACAGCCAACACCCGGCGCATCGCGCGGCGCGACATCACGTGGGAAGACCCCGTTTGGATTTCATGGAGCGCCACCGCAGGCGTCTTGTTGGCGCAATGAACATGCGTCGCTTCGCCCTGATCGCGGTCCCCTATTTCTGGCTGCTGGCGCTGTTTCTGGTGCCTTTCCTGATTGTTTTCAAAATCTCCTTGTCTGACACGGCGCTGGCGATTCCGCCCTACACGCCGACCATCAAGGATGGCATCGGCGCGCTGATCGCCCAATTGGATTTCGAGAATTTCACCTTCCTCGCCTCCGACGATCTGTATTGGAAAGCCTACCTTAGTTCGCTGCGCATCGCTGTGGTCTCGACCGTCTTTACGCTGTTGGTCGGCTATCCTATCGCCTACGGCATGGCCCGCGCCCCCGAAGAGTGGCGCGCCACATTGATGATGTTGGTGATCTTACCCTTCTGGACCTCCTTCCTGATCCGCGTCTATGCGTGGATGGGCATTCTCAGCAACGAAGGGCTGCTGAATCAATTGCTGATGGGGTTGGGTCTAACGGCAGAGCCTTTACAGATCCTTAATACCAATACGGCAGTCTATATCGGCATCGTCTATACCTACCTGCCGTTCATGATCTTGCCGATTTACGCTGCGCTGGACCGTCTGGATGAATCGCTAAACGAGGCCGCCGAAGATTTGGGCTGTTCGCGGCTGCAAGCCTTCTGGCTGGTAACGATCCCGTTGTCGCGCAATGGCATCGTGGCGGGCAGTTTTCTGGTCTTCATCCCCGCCTTGGGCGAATTCGTGATCCCCTCGCTACTGGGCGGGTCGGGCACGCTGATGATCGGCAAAGTGCTTTGGGAAGAGTTCTTTAACAACCGCGACTGGCCGGTGGCGAGCGCCGTTGCCGTGATCTTGCTGCTGATCCTGATCATCCCGATCATCCTGTTCCAGCGCAACCAGCAGAAACAGGCGGAGGCCGAACAATGAAGCGGATGACATGGTTCAACGTGACCTCACTGACGCTGGGGTTTGCCTTTCTTTACCTGCCGATGATCATTCTGGTGATCTACAGCTTCAACGCCTCGAAACTGGTGACGGTTTGGGCCGGTTTTTCGACCCGTTGGTATAGCGAGTTGCTGCAAAACGAAGCCTTTTTGAACGCCGCTTGGGTCACGATCAAGGTCGCGGTGATTTCGTCGTCGATCGCCACGGTGCTGGGCACGATGGCCGCCTATGTGCTGGTGCGCGGCGGGCGCTTTATGGGGCGGACGCTGTTTTCCGGTATGATCTACGCGCCGCTGGTGATGCCCGAGGTGATCACCGGCCTGTCGCTGCTTTTGCTGTTCATCGGCATCGGGCTGGACCGGGGCGTGCTGACCATCGTGCTGGCGCATACGACCTTTTCGATGTGCTACGTCTCGGTCGTCGTGTCTTCGCGGCTGGTGTCTTTTGACCGCTCGTTGGAGGAGGCCGCGCTTGATCTGGGTTCGTCTCCTTGGGAGGCGTTTCGTCTGGTCACCCTGCCGATCATCGCGCCTGCGGTGATCTCGGGCTGGCTCTTGGCCTTCACGCTGAGCCTTGATGATCTGGTGATCGCCTCCTTCACCGCCGGGCCGTCGGCGACGACGTTGCCGATCAAAATCTTCAGCGCCGTGCGTTTGGGGGTCTCGCCTGAGATCAACGCGCTGTCGACGATCATGATCGCCATCGTCACTGTCGGTGTCATCACCGCGTCGTTGGTCAGCAAACGCTCCAGCCTACGCGCGCAAGAGGAGGCCCGTGCGGCGGAACGGCCCGCCTCATGAGGCGCATCTACGCGGATTTCGCCTATTCCGAGGCACCGCGCGCGGGATGCTGGTGGGATGAAACCTGCGCCGCGCCGGCCTGCCCGGCGCAAGAGGGCGACGCGCAGGCCGATGTGGCGATCATCGGCGGCGGGTTCACCGGTCTCAACGCGGCGCTGCATCTGGCGCAAGCCGGGGTAGGGGCCACGGTGCTGGAGGCCGAGCGCGTTGGCTTTGGCGCATCCGGCCGCAACGGGGGCTTTTGCTGTTTGGGCGGCGGGATGCTCGACGATGCGGCGCTCGACCGCAAATTCGGGCGGCAAGAGCGGCTTGCGTGGCGGCAGGCCGAGAAGGCAGCGATAGGGCAGGTGGAGGATTTCATCACCACCAGTGGCGTCGACGTAGACCGTCATTCCCACGGCGAAACCCAACTGGCCCACCGCCCGCGCGATTTTGATGAGATGCGCGGCAAGCTGGATTATTACGCAGAGAATTACGGCGTCACGGCACGGCTGACCGAAAAGGCCAATTTGGCCGCAGAGGGGCTGAGCGCGGGCTTCGAAGGCGCGATCACTGTGCCGATTGGATTTGGCCTGAACCCCCGCAAATATGTGACCGCCCTAGCGCAGGCCGCAGAAGACGCGGGGGCCACGGTCTATCACAACAGCCTAGCCCTCAACGTGACACGGCGCGACGGCGCATTCGACGTCACCACCCCCAAGGGGCGCATCCGCGCCGAGCGGGTGATCATCGCCACCAACGGCTATTCCTCCGAAGACCTGCCGCCGTGGCTTGCCGCACGTTACATGCCAACGCAGTCCAGCGTGATCGTGACCCGCCCAATGACCGAGGCAGAGTTGTCTGCCCAAGGCTGGACCAGCCGACAGGCCTGCTATGACAGCCGCCACCTGCTGCATTACTTCCGCCTGATGCCCGACAATCGCATGTTGTTCGGTGTGCGCGGCGGTCTGCTGTCGAGCCCAGCGTCCGAGGCGCGCGCCCTGCGCCGCGCGCGGGCAGATTTCGAGGCGATGTTCCCCGCGTGGCGCGATGTAGAGACACCGCATGGATGGTCCGGAATGGTCTGTATCGCCCGCAACCGCATGCCCTTTGTAGGCGAGGTGCCGGATCAGCCGGGCATGTTCGCGGGGCTGTGCTACCACGGCAATGGTGTGGCGATGGCCAGCTATTCCGGTGCGCTTTTGGCTGATCTGGTACGCGGCAAGACGCCAGAGCGGCCCTACCCCGCCCCCATGCGCGCCCCGCTTGCGCGGTTCGAGTTGGGCCGCTTTCGCCGGGCGGTCATGCCCTTTGCCTATGCGGGGTTTGCGCTGTCGGACCGTTAAAGGCGCTTAGCCTTGCTCTGACGCTCCGCGTTCTTTTGCCAGCATGATCTGACGTTGGCGCTCGCGAAAACGCTCTTTGTCGGCGTCCGATGTCTCTTCCGCACACTGATGACAGGACACGCCAGCCTCATAGGCGGGGTGTGTCGTATCGTCAGGCAGGATCGGGCGGCGGCAGCCGTGGCAGAGCATATGCGGCCCCTCGCGCAGCCCGTGGCCGACGCTGACGCGGTTGTCAAAGACAAAGCAATCGCCTTCCCACGTGCTTTCCTGTTCGGGCACCTCTTCGAGGTACTTCAGGATGCCGCCTTTGAGGTGAAAGACATCCTCAACCCCCTGACCGATCAGATAATTGGTCGATTTCTCGCAACGGATGCCGCCGGTGCAGAACATCGCGATCTTCTTGTTGTGGAAACGGTCTTTGTTCGCCTCCCACCATTCGGGGAATTCGCCGAAACTTTCGGTCTGCGGGTCGACCGCCCCTTCAAAGGTGCCGATGGCCACTTCGTAATTGTTGCGCGTGTCGATCACCGCCACATCGGGCGAGCGGATCAACTCGTTCCACTCTTTGGGGTCGACGTAGTGCCCCACCTTTGCGCGCGGATCGACATCGGGCTGGCCCATGGTGACGATCTCACGCTTGATGCGGACCTTCATCTTGCCAAAAGGCGGCTTGTCGCTGGTGGCTTCTTTCCATTCCAGATCGGCGCAGCCGGGCAGGGCGCGCAGATGGGCGATCACTGCGTCGATCCCGGCGCGCGGCCCGGCGATGGTGCCGTTCACCCCTTCGGGAGCCAAAAGCAGCGTGCCCATGACCGATTGCGCCTCGCAAAGCGCCAGCAGCGCAGGCTTAAGCGCTGCGGGATCCTCAAAACGGGTGAAGTGATATAGGGCGGCAATGGTATACATGAGCGTCAAATAAGCGCTTCGGGCGCAAAGCTCAATCCGGGGCGTGCCATTGACCTAACCCACCCGCAGCCCTACCCCTTTGAACGCCCTACCCCTTTGAACGGAGGAGACTGCCCATGACCCATGCCCTGATCGTGATCGACGTCCAAAATGATTTCTGCCCCGGCGGCGCGCTGGAAGTGCCCCAAGGCGATGAGATTCTGCGCGGCATCAATGCGCTGATGTCTGAGTTCGACGCCGTGATCTTGACGCAGGATTGGCACCCGGCGGGGCATTCGTCATTCGCCTCTTCGCATAAGAACAATACGCCCTACGAGATCGTCACCATGCCCTACGGCCCGCAGGTGCTGTGGCCCGATCATTGCATCCAAGGCAGCATCGGCGCGCAGTTCCACCCCGAGCTGCAAGCCGACCGCGCCGATCTGATCATCCGCAAGGGCTATAACCCCGACATCGACAGCTATTCGGCGTTTTTTGAGAATGATCACCGCACCCCCACAGGGCTCGAAGGCTACCTGCGCACGCGCGGGATCGAACGGCTGACGATGGTTGGGCTGGCGCTGGATTTCTGCGTGAACTTCTCGGCTGTGGATGCGGCAAAGCTGGGGTTCAAGGTGGATGTCCGCGAAGACCTGTGCCGCGCGATCGATCTGGACGGGTCGCTGGCCAAAGCCCGCGAAGGCATGCGCGCGGCGGGGGTGACGCTGGCCTAATCCGCCGCTTTCCCCTTGCCCATCTGGCCGCGCCCTTGGCATGAAGGGGCATGCAATAAGGAACCTCCCATGGTCGACATCGCCACCCGCGTCTATAACCACAAGTGGAAGATCGACCCCATCGTGCGGTCGCTGATCGACACGGATTTCTACAAGCTGCTGATGTGCCAGTCGGTGTTTCGCAACAAGCCGGACACGCAGGTCACCTTTAGCCTGATCAACCGCTCTACCCATATCCCGCTGGCCAAGCTGATCGACGAAGGCGAACTGCGCGAGCAGTTGGATCATATCCGCTCGCTCAGTCTCAGCCGCGGCGAAAGCACTTGGCTGCGCGGCAATACCTTCTATGGCAAGCGCCAGATGTTCCGCCCGGATTTCATGGAGTGGTTCGAAGGCATGCGCCTGCCGCCCTACCATCTGGAGCGGAAGGGCGATCAATATGAACTGACCTTTGAGGGCAAGTGGCACGAGGTCATGCTGTGGGAGATCCCCGCGCTGGCGGTGCTGATGGAGTTGCGCAGCCGTGCAGCACTTGACCCGATGGGCAAGTTCGAGCTTCAGGTGCTGTACGCCCGCGCGATGACCCGTGTCTGGGAAAAGATCGAGGCGCTGCGCGAGGTGGATAACCTCTCGATCGCGGATTTTGGCACCCGGCGGCGGCATTCGTACCTTTGGCAGGATTGGTGCGTGCAGGCGATGCACGAGGGGCTGGGCAATGCTTTCACCGGCACCTCTAACTGCCGCATCGCCATGATGCGTGAGCTAGAGGCGATTGGTACGAACGCGCATGAGTTGCCGATGGTCTATGCCGCGCTGGCCGATGATGATGAAGAGCTCGCTCGCGCACCTTACGTCGTGCTGTCGGATTGGCATGACGAACACGAAGGCAATCTGCGGATCATCCTGCCGGATACCTATGGCACCAAGGGTTTCCTTGACCACGCGCCCGACTGGCTGGCGGGCTGGACCGGCATCCGCGTCGACAGCGGTGATCCGGCCACGGCGGCGCAGACGGCCATCGACTGGTGGCGCGCGCGCGGAGAGGATCCGACGGCCAAGCGGGTGATCTTTAGCGATGGGCTGGATGTCGATAAGATCAAAGAACTTCAGGCGCAGTTCGCGGGTAAGGCCAAGGTCTCCTTTGGCTGGGGCACGTTGCTGACCAATGACTTCCGCGGGTTGGTGCCGAACGATGCGCTGGCACCCTTCAGCCTTGTCTGCAAAGCGGTCAGCGCCAATGGGCGGCCCACGGTTAAACTGTCGGACAACCCCAACAAAGCGATGGGCCCGGCGGATGAGATCGCGCGCTACAAACGGGTCTTCGGGGTAGGAGAGCAGGACGCGCAGCAGGTGATCGTCTAAGGGTCAGTCCTGACCAATGGCCGTCATCGGAAATTCCGCCGTGGCGATCAATCCGTCGGACTGCCAGTCATAGTGCAACGTGCCACCGACCGCGCGGGTCAGCGATTGGATGATCCGCGAGCCGCTGTCGCGGTCGGATTTCGTCACCTCCGGGCCACCGATTTCCTGCCAGACGAATCGCAGACGGGCGGGCGCTTGAAGAAGCGCGATGTCCAGCGACACCCGCCCCGTCTCGGTGCTGAGCGCGCCATGTTTCACCGCGTTTGTCGCCAACTCATGCAGGGCCAGCGTCAGGGGCGAGACGAGGCGGTGCGAAATCAGCGGGTTCGCCCCCGAGAGTTTGATCTGCTCTTCGGTGGCCGAGGTATAGGCGCGAATGATCGGCCCTATCAGGGTTTTAAAATCCACCTCATGCTGGTCACTGCGGCCAATCGTGTCGAAATGCGCCGCGCCCAAAGCCGAAAGCCGGTCGATCACCTTGTTGGCAAAGGCTGCTGGGGTCGGCTCTTCGCGGGCGGTCAAACGGACCATGGCGGTCATGACGTTCACAATATTGCGCAGCCGGTGCAGCAATTCGTCATCGGCCAGTTTGCGGTGTTCGCTTTCTAATCGGCGGCGTTCGGAGACATCGAGTTGCGAGCCGAAGAAATAGATCAGGTTGCCGTCTTCGTCATTGATCGGGCCCAGTTGCAGGGCGTTCAGAAAGCGGCTGCCGTCTTTGCGGTAGTTCACGATCTCGACCGTATCGACCCGGCGGCCCAACAGGATGTTGCGCACCGCGTCGATACTTTCGCGCGTGGTATCCGGCCCTTGCAAAAAGCGGCAGTTCTGCCCAACGATCTCCTCCAAGCGATAGCCGGTAAGATCGGTGAAAGCCTCATTAACATAGACGATCGGATTGTCCGGCAGGGTCGGGTCGGTGATGCACAGCGGCAAGCGGGCGTAGCGCACGACCTTGCCTAAAACGTCATCGGTCAGGGTCTGCCGAGCGGCCGAGACCGTCTTTTCGTTCATGAATTGCCGCCCTTCGCTCGAAACTGGCCGACAATGTGCCCTGTGCGTGGCTTTTGGGTCAACCCGCATACTGGGGTTTGGGCCATATTTGTCTACTAGATGCTGTATGCGCGATCGCGTTTCGTCTTGCTCAATAAATGCGGCTTGTCATGAAGGGTCGAAAATGCGTAATTGAGGGCGCTTGGTGTCCCGAGAAGCGCCTGTTGGTGTGGGACCGAAAAGGGAATTCAGTAAGGGATCGCAAGACCCCGAAGCCGAAGCCGCCCCCGCGACTGTAAGCGGTGAGCCAATGCCCCTCGTGCCACTTGTCCATTCGGACGGGGAAGGCGGGCAAAGGTCACGACCCGCGAGCCAGGAGACCTGCCAGGCGAATGAAACGCTAGATGCCGTCGGGTGTGACGGTAAGGAGACTGAAGATGACGACATTGATTAAGACCGCTGGGATCAAAACCGCCGGCGCCACGCGCAGCAAATTCGTACCCGCGCTGTTCGCCGCTATGATGGGCGTTGCCCTGATGGCGCTGACCGGCCACGTGCAGGCTGCAGCATTGCATGATGCCGCCCATGACGTGCGCCACGCGACAGGCTTTCCCTGCCACTAAGCGCCCGTGTTCGGTATCACAGGGGTCCGGGCTGCCATGTCGCAGTCCGGCTGTCTGTGATTCTGCCATTTATCAATGCCTGCCTTTTGCCGCTCAGCCGTGCCTGCCGCTTGCCGCGTCGGAAGGGCTGCGCCGCATCTTGAGGCTGGGTGATGTCCTCGGTCCGCTTTTTGCGTGGCGCCGAGCTTCATTTCGCATCTAAGGATCATTGCGATGTTTTCACGTTTCCTGACCTCTGCACTTTTTGCAGGGGCGTCTGCCGGGCTGCTGACGGGCCTGTTGCAACTCTATTTCGTGCAGCCCGTGCTGCTTCATGCCGAACTTTATGAGACCGGCGCACTGGTGCATTTCGGGGCCGATGTGGTCAGCGCGCATCCCGATCTGCCCGGTTTCGATGCCGTCCGCGACGGGCTGAGCCTGATCTTCACCATGCTGACCTATACCGCCTATGCGCTGATCCTGCTCGCCGCGATGAGCTTTGGCGAAGAGCGCGGTGCGGTGATTGATGGCCGCCGGGGCATCCTTTGGGGTGTGGCGGGCTTCGTCGCTTTCCACCTCGCGCCGGGGTTCAGCCTTGCGCCCGAGGTGCCCGGCGTGGCCGCGGCAGACATCACCGCGCGGCAGATCTGGTGGTTCGCCACGGCGGGGGCGGCGCTGGTGGCGCTCTGGCTGCTGGCCTTCGGCAATGGTTGGGCCGCATGGATCGGCGCGGCGGTGTTGCTGTTGGCCCCGCATGTCGTCGGTGCACCCGAGCCCGACAGCTTCAGCGGCCCGGTGCCCACTGAGATCGGCGCGCTTTTTGCCGCCCGCGCACTTGGTATCGGCCTTGCCGCATGGGTTCTGCTGGGCAGCTTCGCCGGGTACTTTTGGCAACGTGAAGGCGCGCGTAGCGCCTGAGGGAGGTCAAGATGGACAGATCACTGGCACTATTCGCCATCGGATTGGTCTTTGGCGGTGGCATTGGTTTTGCCATCGCCGCAAGCAACGGTGTGACCTTCGACGGCCATGACCATGGCGACCCTGCCGCCCATGGCGGGATGGACCACGGCGGCGCAGACCACGCACGTATGCACGGCCAGCCTATCGCGCTTGCCGCCGAAGACGCCCCCAGCCTCGCGATCCGCGTGACACCTGACCCAATGTCAGGCCATAACCTTTACGTAGAGACCGAAGGCTTTGCCTTTGCCCCGCAAAACGCCAGCGGGGACAACCAACCGGGCGAGGGCCACGCCCATGTCTATATCAACGGCACCAAGATCGGGCGGCTTTATGGCCCATGGCTGCATCTGCCTGATCTGCCCAAGGGCGCGGTCACGGTTGAGGTCACGCTTAACGCCAATGATCACCGCCCCTTGGCGGTAAACGGTACGCCGATTACCGCGCGCGAGGTGCTGACAGTTGAATAATCGCCCCGCTTCCCCTTTTCATAACGGGCCGGAGCGCATACCCGGCACGCATAACCCGATGGGACCAGATCAATGAGCACGACCCTACATGTCTGCATGACCTGCCGCGCAGGCGAGGTGCTGGAAGAAGACGCCCCGCGCCCCGGCGCGCAGCTTCACGCCGCCCTTGACGCCACAGGTGCGCCCGAGGGCGTAACAATCGTGCCGGTGCAATGTCTTTCCGCCTGTTCGCAGGGCGCCGCCGTGGCGCTCTCTGCGCCGGGCAAATGGTCCTATGTTTATGGTCGTCTGACCAAGGAAGACGCCGCCGACATCCTTGCCGGTGCCGCCGCCTATGCCGCCACCGAAGACGGGTTGGTGCCATGGCGCGAACGCCCGGTCATCTTTCGCAAGCAAAGCCTTGCGCGTATCCCCCCTTTGACCCTGCCGCAGGAGCCTTCCGCATGAGCGATCTCGCCAAAATTCCCGTTACCGTCATCACCGGCTTTCTCGGCGCTGGTAAAACCACGCTGATCCGCCACCTGATGACCAATGCAGGCGGGCGTCGCCTTGCCGTCTTGGTCAATGAGTTCGGCACCGTGGGTGTGGATGGCGACATCCTGAAATCCTGCGCCATTGATGATTGCCCGGCTGAAAACATCGTCGAACTGGCCAATGGCTGCATCTGTTGCACCGTGGCGGATGATTTTATTCCAACCATCGAAGCGCTGATGGCCCTGCCGACGCGCCCTGATCACATCCTGATCGAAACCTCCGGGCTGGCCCTGCCGAAACCGCTGCTGAAAGCCTTTGACTGGCCCGCGATCCGCTCGAAGATCACCGTCGATGGAGTCATCGCGCTGGCCGATGCCGAGGCCGTGGCCGCGGGCACTTTTGCCGCCGATGTCGCTGCCGTTGATGCGCAGCGTCTGGCTGATGACAGTCTCGACCACGAAACTCCGCTGTCCGAAGTCTTTGAAGATCAAATCTCCTGCGCCGATATCATCCTGATGTCCAAGGCCGACCTGGCCGGCCCAGAAGGCCTCGCCAAGGCCCGCAAGGTGATCGAAGCGGAGAGCCCGCGCGAAATTCCGATCCTGGAGATGACCGAGGGCGTGATCGACCCCAAGGTCGTGCTGGGCCTCAACGCCGCTGCCGAAGACGACCTCGCCGCGCGCCCCTCGCACCACGATGGCCACGACGATCACGAGCATGACGATTTCGAAACCGTGGTGATCCCGATGCCGGAAGTGGCGGATGTCGAGGCGCTGGTCGCCTCAATCGAGCGGCTCGCGCGCGAGCAGAACATCCTGCGCGTGAAGGGTTATGTCGCTGTCGAGGGCAAGCCAATGCGCCTGTTGGTGCAGGCCGTGGGTGCGCGGGTGCGTCAGCAGTTCGACCGCCCTTGGGGCAGCGACCCGCGCGCGGGGCATTTGGTGGTCATCGCGGAACATGACGACATCAACCTCGCCGCGATCCGCGACGTATTGGGAGCCTAACCGCGCATGCATGTCGTCTTTCGCGAAAGCCACGGGTTGGAGGATACCGACACCCCCTATGATCCGGGCCAAACGCCTGCTGATCTGGTGGTGCTGTCGTTTTCCGACAGTGATCTGGGCGCTTTCGCGGCAGGCTGGCATCGCGGCGGCGGCAAGGAGGGCAAGCTGCCCTCCCTGCGGCTGTGCAACCTTGTGGCGTTGCGGCACCCTGCGTCGGTCGACAACTACATCGAACAGACGTTGACCGGGGCCAAGGGCATCCTGATCCGCCTCATCGGGGGCGAGAACTATTGGCCCTACGGCATCATGCAGGTCCAAGATTTCGCCCGCCGCAATGACATCGCGCTGGCCGTGCTGCCTGCCGATGGGCGCGAAGACCCGGGGCTCGACGCGCATTCGACTTTGCCGGTTTCCACGCTCCGCCGTCTTGCGCATCTCTGTGACGCGGGCGGCCCGGTGGCGGCGCAGGCCGCGCTGGCGCAGATGGCACTGGCGGCGGGCTTCTATGCCGGGCCGGTCATGGGCACGAAAACGGTGCCTGACTGCGGTTATTACGACCCTGATCAAGGCGTCGTGCCTTTTGCCGATGCGGCGGGCGATACTGTCGCTGTCACATTTTACCGCAGCTACCTTCTGGCCGCCGATACCGCGCCCGTCGATGCACTGATCCGCGCCTTGCGGGCGGCGGAGCTGAATGCCATCGGGCTGTTTGTCCCCTCGCTGAAATCCGATCCCGCGCGGAGCTTTTTGGACGATGCATTGGCCGCGATGGAGCCGGTTTCAATCATCAACGCCACCGCTTTTTCGGGCCGTGGGGATGACGGCAGCTCCCCGCTCGACGTGCCGGGCTGCCCGGTGTTCCAAGTGGCACTTTCAACCGCGCGGCGGCGTGATTGGGACGAGAGCGAGCGCGGCCTTTCGCCCGCCGATCTGGCCATGCATGTGGTCCTGCCCGAGGTGGATGGCCGTATTTTCACCGGCGTCGTCAGTTTCAAAAGCCCCGAAAAACGCGACCCCGATCTGCAATATTCCCGCTTTGCCCACCGGGCCGAGGATGCCCGCATCGCCGCCGTCGTGGCGCGTGTGCTGGGCTGGCATCGTCTGGCGCAGACCCCTGCGGACGCGCGCAAACTGGCACTGGTGCTCTCGACCTATCCGGGGCGGGACGATCAACTTGCCCACGCGGTCGGGCTTGATGCGCTGGCCAGTGTCGAAGATATGCTGATGCGGCTGGCGGGCGAGGGCTATAGCGTCACGCCGCAGATCGGTTTTGGCCGCAGCCTCACCGAACAGCGCATCTCTTGGCCGCTTGCCGACTACCACGCCGCCTTGGCCAGCCTGCCACAGACGCTGCGCGATGACCTTCGCGACGCATGGGGCGCGGTTGAGGATGATCCGCTGGTTCAAGATGGCGCGTTCCACTTCGCCGCGCAAACCTGCGGCAACGCGCTGGTCGCGCTGCAACCGGAACGCGGCGATCTGCAAGACCGCGAAGACAGCTATCACGACCTCGCCCGCACCCCGCGCCATTCCTATGTGGCCTTCTACCTCTGGCTGCGCGCGCAGGGGCATCACGCGCTGGTGCATATCGGCGCGCATGGCACGCTGGAGTGGCTGCCGGGCAAGGCTGTGGCTCTGTCGGACGACTGCTGGCCCGAGGCGCTGACCGGCGATCTGCCGGTGATCTATCCGTTCATCGTCAATGATCCGGGCGAAGCGGCACAGGCCAAGCGGCGCATCGGGGCGGTGACGCTGGGCCATCTGCCCCCGCCGCTGAAAGACAGCGAAACGCCCGAGGGGCTGTTGCGGCTGGAACGGCTGCTGGATGAATATTCTACCGCCGATGGGCTCGACCCCGCGCGCCGCGACCGTCTGGTCGACACGATCCGCGCCGAGGCGCAGGCGGCGGGGGTCGAAGATGACCTTGGCCTTGATGCTGCCAGTTCCGCCGCCGAGGCGTTGACCCGGATCGACCGTTTCGTCTGTGACATAAAGGAGAGCCAATACGGCGATGGCCTCCATATTTTTGGCGCGGGAGAGGGCGAATGGGATGGGCTGCTGACCGCGCTTGCGGGGCGGCGCGTCACTGCTGGTCCTTCCGGCTCCCCCTATCGCGGGCGCTCGGATGTGTTGCCTACGGGGCGCAACCTCTATGCCGTCGATCCGCGCGGCGTACCCAGCCGGGCCGCCCATGCGCAGGGGGTGAAACTCGCCGAAGAATTGCTCAGGCGGCATCTGCAAGACAACGGCGACTGGCCGCGCGGGTTGGTGATTGACCTTTGGGGCTCCGCCACCATGCGCACGGCGGGCGAAGAAGTCGCTATGGCCATGCATCTCGCGGGGCTTGCGCCAAAATGGGATGACGGCAGTGAGCGGGTGTCGGGCTTTGAGGTACTGCCGCTGACCTTGCTGGACCGTCCGCGCATTGACGTGACGCTGCGCATCTCAGGCCTGTTCCGCGATGTGTTTCCGGGGCTGGGGCAGATTTTTGAAGCAGGTTCAGCCGCGCTGGCCGAGCGTGAAGAAGCGCCCGATATGAACCCCTACCTCACCCGCACGCCGCGCGTCTTTGGCCCCAAGCCCGGCCTTTACGGCGTGAACATGGAAGCGGCTCTGCAAGACTACTCGGACGCAGGTCGCGCCGCGGCGGGGGAGGCGTGGCTGAGCGGATCAGAGTGGGCGATCAACGCCCAAGGCGAGGCGCATAAGGACCGCGCCGCGCTGGAGGCGCAGTTGCACCGCGCCGATGGTTTTGCCCATGTGCAGGACTTGGCCGAAAGCGATATCCTGCTCGCGTCGGACTATGCCAGCCACGAAGGCGGTTTTGCCGCCGCGATGGCGCATCTGGGTGCGCAGAAGCCCGCGATGTACCACCTTGACCACACCCGCGCAGGCAGCCCCCGCGCGCGGTCGATGCCCGAAGAAATCGCCCGCGTCGTGCGCGCCCGTGCCGCCAACCCCGGCTGGGCCAGCGGCATGATGCGCCACGGTTTTCGCGGCGCGGCAGAGGTGGCGGCGACGCTCGACAACCTCGCCGCCTTTGCGCATTTGACGCGCGAAGTGCCTGCGCATCTCTTTGATCTCTATTTCGACGCCACGCTGGGCCGCGACGATCTGGTGGCCTTTATGGAGGCCGAGAACCCCGCCGCTTTGCAGGCCATGCGCGACCGTTTCGCAGCCCTTCGAGACGCAGGGCTTTGGATGACGCGCCGCAATTCGATTTCGGCCACCTTGGACGGGGTGGAGTGAGCGTTGCACCCGTCATCAAGGGCTGGTGCCCCGGCGCGCTGCGGCCAATGCTGTCGGGTGATGGGCTGGTGGTCCGCCTCCGGGTGCCGCAGGGGCGGTTGACCCCAGCCCAAGCACGTGGCGTCGCAGAGCTGGCGCTGCGTTATGGCAACGGGATGCTCGACCTGTCGAACCGGGGCAATCTGCAACTGCGCGGGATTGATCCCGAGCGGCGTGAGGGGCTGATCGACGCGCTTCGTGCGCTAGCATTGATTGATGTGAATGAGGGGGCTGAACGGCGGCGCAACCTCATGGTGATGCCCTTCTGGCAAGCGGGCGATGATACGGATCATCTGACCCAGCAGTTGACCGCCGCTGCGCAGAGCCACGCGCTGCCCGCTGTCTCCAGCAAATTCGGCTATGCGGTCGATGCCGGGGCGCAGCCGGTGTTGCAGGCAGACCCCGCCGACATTCGATTTGAGCGGGCGGCGGACGGGCGGCTTTTGCTCTGCGCTGAGGGGGCGGAGATGGGAAAGCCCATCTCCCGCGATACCGCCGTGACCGAGGCCATCGCTTTGGCCGCATGGGTTCGCGCGCAGGGTGCCACCCGTGCCGCCCGCGCATTAGAGGCGGGGGCGACCTTACCAACGGGTTTCGACCATCCCCGGCAAAGCGGCCCCGCCACTCCGACGCTCGGTCTCTATCCAGCGGGAGCGCTCGTCGCCAGCGCTTTCGGTCAGATGGACGCGGAAACGCTCACTGTCCTTGCTGACCTTGGCCCGCTGCGCCTGACCCCGTGGCGGATGGTGCTGATTGAAGGTGCCACGGCCCTGCCTGACCTGCCGGGCCTCATCACCGATGCCGCCGACCCGCTCCTGCGCGTCGTCGCCTGTATCGGCGCACCCGGTTGTGCTCAGGCACGCGGCGAGACGCGCGGACTGGCACGAGACCTTGCCGTTTCGGTGCCGCCGGGCCAACGCCTGCATATCTCAGGCTGCGCCAAGGGCTGTGCTGCACCGCGTGCCACAGACCTCACCCTGACCGCCACCGCGCCGGGCCAATATGACCTTATCCGCAATGCCCGCGCCGATGCGGCTCCTGATCTGCGCGGGCTAACCCCCGCCGCCATCGCCTCTCACTTTAGAAAGTCCGCCGATGCCCCATAGCTATATCACCGACGGTGCCGAGATTTACCGCCAGTCCTTTGCCACCATCCGTGCCGAGGCGGCGCTAGCGCGTTTCACCCCCGAAGAAGAGATCGTCGCCGTGCGCATGGTCCACGCCGCGGGCATGGTCGGGCTGGAGGAACACATCCGCTTTTCCGAAGGCATGGCCGTGGCCGCGCGGGCGGCGCTGGAGGACGGCGCGCCGATCCTCTGCGACGCCTACATGGTCAGCGAAGGCATCACCCGCAAACGTCTGCCGCGCGAGAATGAGGTGATCTGCACCCTGCGCGACCCCTCAGTGCCGGATTTGGCCGCCGAGATGAGCAACACCCGCTCCGCCGCCGCGCTGGAACTGTGGCGGCCGCATCTGAAAGGCGCGGTGGTGGCCATCGGCAATGCGCCGACGGCGCTGTTTCACCTGCTCAACATGCTCGAAGACCCCGACTGCCCGCGCCCGGCGGCGATCATCGGCTGCCCGGTGGGCTTCATCGGCGCGGCGGAATCGAAAGATGCGTTGATGCAAGATTTGCCAGTGCCTTCGATGATTGTGCAGGGGCGTTTGGGCGGCTCGGCGATCACCGTGGCGGCGGTGAACGCGCTGGCAAGCAGGGTGGAATGAAGATGGGCAAGGTTATCTGCGCGGGCCTCGGCCCCGGCGACCCGGAACTGATGAGCGTGAAATCCGACCGCGCCATTCGCGGCGCGCGGCATTTGGCGTATTTCCGCAAGAAAGGCCGCGCGGGCCAGGCGCGTCGGATCGTCGAAGGGATGCTCCGCGACGATGTGGTGGAATATGCGATGGAATATCCCGTGACCACGGAGCTGCGGTTTGATTCGCCCGAGTACCGCGCCCAGATGGTCGCCTTTTACGAGGAATGGGCCGACCGGCTGGCGGAATTGTCCAAAGATCACGAGGTGGTCGTGCTGTGTGAAGGCGACCCCTTTTTCTACGGCTCCTTCATGCATCTGCACACCCGGCTTCAAGGCCGCGCCGAAGTTGAGGTGCTGCCCGCGATCCCCGGCATGGTGGGCTGCTGGAACGCGCTGGATACGCCCTTCACTTGGGGCGATGATGTGATGACCGTGCTGATGGGCACACTGCCCGAGGCCGAATTGACTGAGCATATGAAACGCGGCGATGCGCTGGTGGTGATGAAGACGGGCCGCAACCTGCCAACTGTGCGCCGAGCACTCGCGGCGGCGGGCAAGCTGGACGACGCATGGCTGGTGGAGCGTGGCACCATGCCCGATCAGCGGGTGGCGAAACTCTCCGAAGTGGCCGACGACGATTGCCCCTATTTCGCGATCGTCTTGGTCCATGGCCAAGGCCGCAGGCCGGAGGCGGAGGCATGAGCGGCATTCTTCATATCGCGGGGCTTGGCCCCGGTGACGACGCGCTTGTGACCCCCGAGGTGACCGAGGCGCTAGCGCAGGCCACCGATGTCATCGGCTATATCCCTTACGTCGCCCGCGTCGCCCCGCGCGACGGGCTGACGTTGCACCCCACTGACAACCGGGTGGAGCTGGACCGCGCGACCCATGCGCTGCAATTGGCGCAAGCAGGCGCGCGGGTGGTGGTGGTGTCTTCGGGTGATCCGGGCGTCTTTGCCATGGCCTCGGCGGTGTTCGAGGCGGTGGAGCGTGACCCGGCGTTCGAGAGCGTCGACATTCGCGTGCTGCCCGGTATCACGGCGATGCTGGCGGCGGCAGCGCGGCTCGGTGCGCCCTTGGGTCATGATTTCTGTGCGATCAACCTCAGCGACAATCTTAAGCCTTGGACGATGGTCGAGCACCGTCTGCGCATGGCCGCGCGGGCGGATTTCGCCATGGCCTTCTACAACCCACGCAGCAAGTCGCGGCCCCATCAGTTTGCCGAAGCGCTGGACATTCTGCGCGCCGAATGCGGGCCGGATCGGCTGATCACCTTTGCTCGCGCCGTTACCACACCCGACGAGGCGTTCAACACCGTCACATTGGGCGAGGCCACACCGGAAATGGCTGATATGCGCACCGTGGTAATCGTCGGCAATTCCGCGACGCGCCGGGTCGGACGCTATGTCTATACGCCGCGCAGCGCGGTATGATGTAGCCAATGCATCACCTCGGTCACATCATTGGCGGCCACCTCGCCCGGCAGGTCGGGCCGGTCGGCCAAGATCACCGGCAGGCCAAGCGCGCGGGCGGCATCCAGCTTGGCCCGCGCGCCGGAGCCACCGGCGTTCTTGGCGACCACATGGGTGATCGCATGGGTCTGCATCAATGCGGTATCCCCCGCCACGTCGAACGGCCCGCGGGCCAGCACGACCGTCGCCCGGGGCAGCGGCAGCGGATCTTGCGGCGGATCGACGAGGCGCAGCAGGTAGCGGTGCTGCGGTTTCGCGGCAAAAAGCGCCAGTTGCTGCTTGCCGATGGCCAGAAACACCCGCGCTGGGCTGTCGGGCAGGGCGGCGGGCAGATCGGTGATATCGGGTACAAAGGTCCAATCGTCGCCCTCCTGCGGCTCCCACGGGGGGCGCTCGAACCGCACCAGCGGCAGGTCTTGTCGGGCGCAGGCGACAAAGGCATTGTTGCTCATCCCTGCAGCAAAGGGATGGGTGGCGTCGACAACATGGGTGATCGCCTCGGCATTAAGGTACGCCACCAGCCCGGCCACGCCGCCAAACCCGCCGACGCGGGTGGGCAGGGGCTGGGCCACCGGACTGTCGGTGCGTCCGGCATAGGAAAACACCGCGTCGATCTCGGCTTTGACCAAGGCGCGAGCAAGGGCGCTGGCTTCGGTGGTGCCACCCAAAAGAAGGACGCGCATAATGGGTGATCCTTGGCTCAGCATCATCGGAATGCCCGACGATAGCGCGGATGCCTTGCCCCCGGCAAGCCGCGCGGCGCTGGCTGGGGCCGAGGTGATCTTTGGCGGGCCGCGTCACTTAGAACGGGCAGCGGCGGGCATGCGCGGGCGCGCTTGGCCGGTGCCTTTCTCAGTCGAGCCGGTGCTGGCCGAGCGGGGCCGGCGTGTTGCGATGCTGGTCTCGGGCGATCCCTTTTGGTTCGGCGCGGGCGGCAGCATCGTCGGTGCGCTGGACCCGAGCGAATGGCGCAGCCTGCCCGCGCCCTCGACATTCTCGCTGGTGGCCAATGCGCTTGGCTGGCGGCTTGAGGAGGTCACTTGCCACGGGCTACACGCGGCACCGCTGGCGCAATTGCGCGGTGTGTTGCGTCCCAAGGGGCGGATGATCTGCCTGCTGCGTGATGGAGATGCGCCTGCAGCGCTGGCGCAGTTTCTCTGCGAACAGGGCGCGGGTACGGCGAGGTTGCATGTGGCCGAACGGCTTGGCGGTCCTGACGCGCGGCTGCGCGCGGTACAGGCTGATGAGTTTGATTTGACGGATGTGCAAGCCCCCGTGGCAGTTGGCGTGGACCTGCCCGACGGCATCGGCCTGCCGCGCGCCCCCGGTCTGCCGGATGATTGCTTTGCGAGCGATGGTCAAATCACCAAAGCGCCAGTGCGGGCGCTGACGCTGTCGGCCCTCGCCCCCCGGCCCGGAGACCTGCTGTGGGACATCGGCGCGGGCAGCGGCTCGGTCTCGGTCGAGTTCTGTCTTGCGGGCGGTCACGCCATCGCCTTTGAACAGCACGCAGCTCGGGTGGAGAATATCAGCCGCAACATCGCGGACTTTGGTCTAAGTGCGCGTATGCAGGCCATCCATGGCCGCGCGCCAGAGGTCTGGGCGGGGCACCCTCTGCCTGACGTTGTTTTCGTCGGCGGCGGTGGCAACGCGGCGCTTTACGATGCCCTGCTGCCTGCGTTACCAGCGGGCACGCGGCTGGTCGCCAATGGGGTGACGCTGGAAACCGAAGCGCTTTTGGCGCAGCTTCACGCGGCGCATGGGGGCAGTCTTTTGCGGATCGAACTGGCGCAGGCCGCACCCTTGGGCCGGATGCGCGGCTGGCAGCCGCTGCGGCCCGTCGTACAATGGAGCGTGATACTATGAGGATGGCCGGGATTGGATTTCGGGGCGCGGCAAGCGTGGCGTCTTTGCGCGATGCGCTGGCACGGGCAAACCCCGAGGGCCTCAAGATCGACGCGCTGGTGACCGAGGCGGCCAAGGCCCGTGCGACCGTGTTCCGCGACTTTGCCCAAGAGTTGGGCGTGCCGGGGCTGGGCATCACCACCGAGGATTTGGGCCGCATGATCACACCCACCCAATCAGCGCGGATCGAAGACCGCTTTGGCACAGGATCGCTTTCCGAAGCCGCCGCACTGGCCGCTGCCGGGCCGGGGGCCGTATTGGTTGCCGAGCGCGTCGTTTCAGGCGATGCCATGGCAACTGCGGCGATTGCCGAGACGAAAGGAAAAACACCGTGACTGTACATTTTATCGGAGCGGGCCCGGGGGCGGCGGATCTCATTACCCTGCGCGGGCGTGACCTGATCGCGGCCAGCCCCGTCTGCCTCTATGCCGGATCGCTGGTGCCCGAAGCACTGCTGAGCCACTGCCCCGAGGGCGCGCGCATCGTCAACACCGCGCGTCTGTCGCTGGATGACATCATGGAAGAGATCGCCGCCGCCGATGCCGCAGGGCATGATGTGGCGCGGCTGCATTCGGGTGATCTGTCGGTCTGGTCGGCGATGGGCGAACAGCTGCGCCGGTTGCGCGAGATGGGCATCGCCTATGATGTCACGCCGGGGGTGCCGTCCTTTGCCGCTGCGGCGGCTGAGTTGGGGGCCGAATTGACCCTGCCGGGCGTGGCGCAATCGGTCATCCTCACCCGCACCTCGGGCCGCGCCACCGCGATGCCGGAAGGGGAGACACTCGCCAATTTCGCCCGCACCGGGGCGACGCTGGCCATCCATCTGTCGGTCCATGTGCTGGATAAAGTCGTCGAAGACCTGACCCCGCATTACGGCGCCGACTGCCCTGTTGCCGTGGTCTGGCGCGCAAGCTGGCCCGATCAACGCATCGTCAAGGCGACGCTTTCAACCCTGCGCACCGAAGTGGGCGAGGAGATGGCCCGCACGGCGCTGATCCTCGTGGGCCATGCCCTTGGCGCTGAGGATTTCGGCGAAAGCCGTCTTTACGCCGCCGACTATGACCGTCGCTTCCGCCCCGTCGGGGCCGAGCCGCGCTTTCCGGAGACCTCTTCATGATCCCCCCCGGCCTGCTGATCTCTGCCCCCGCTTCCGGCACCGGCAAGACGACCTTGATGCTCGGCCTGCTGGCCGCGCTGCGTGCCGAAGGTGTCGCGGTGCAGCCGTTCAAGAGCGGACCGGACTACATCGATCCGGCCTTTCACACGGCGGCCTCGGGTCGGGCGTCTTTCAACCTCGACAGTTGGTCGATGGACCGCGCCCGGATCGAAGGGCTGGTCGGCAATGCTGATGGGGCTGAATTGATCCTTGGCGAAGGGTCGATGGGGCTGTTTGACGGTGTGGCCAAACCAGGTGCCTGTGGCAATGGCGCCAGCGCCGATGTCGCGGCGCTAATGGGCTGGCCGGTGGTGCTGGTGCTCGACGTGTCGGGCGCGGCGCAATCGGTGGCGGCCACGGCGCTCGGCTTTCGCGAAATGCGGCCCGATGTGAAACTGGCAGGCGTGGTGCTGAACCGCGTCGCCTCCCCCCGGCATGAAACCTTGGTCCGCGCGGGGATGGAGGCTGTGGGCATTGAGGTTTTCGGCGCGCTCCCACGCCGGGTCGAGATCGAAATGCCAGAGCGTCACCTCGGGCTGGTGCAGGCCGGAGAGCAGGAGAACCTGCCCGATCTGTTGGGGCAGGCAGCGGCTTTCGTCGCTGCGCATGTCGATATCCCCGCGCTTCGGGCCGCCGCGCGGGGCACCTTGCAGAACCCGCCTGCGCCCACAAAGATCACCCCGCCCGGACAGCGCATTGCGCTGGCGCAGGACAACGCTTTTGCCTTTGTCTATCCGCATTTGCTGGCGGGATGGCGCGCAGCGGGGGCGGAGGTTTTGCCCTTCTCCCCACTTGCTGATGAAGCCCCGGACGACAGTGCCGATTGTTGCTGGCTCCCCGGCGGCTACCCTGAACTCCACGCGGGCAAGCTTGCCGCTGCCGCGCATTTCCGCAAAGGGCTGCGTGATTTTGCCGAAACCCGCCCCGTGCATGGCGAATGCGGGGGCTATATGGCGATGGGCGCAGGCATCATCGACAAAGAAGGGGCGCGGCACGAGATGGCAGGGCTTCTGGGGTTGGAGACCTCTTTCGCCAAGCGCAAGATGCATCTGGGTTACCGTCAGGCCGATCTTAACGCGCCGATCCCCGGCCATTCCGCGCGGGCCGAATTGCGCGGTCATGAGTTTCACTATGCCACCATCCTTGCCGAGCCCGACGCGCCGTTGGCCCGCATCACCGACGCCAACGACCTTGAGGTGCCCGAAACCGGCTCGGTACGCGAGTTCGCGGGCGGCGGGCGTGCCACGGGCACCTTCTTTCACATGATTGCGGCGCTGTGATGGGGGGCTTCGTTTCCTTCGTTTCCTCCGGTCCGGGCGATCCGGACCTGCTGACCGTCAAGGCCGTGGCGCGGTTGCAGGCGGCTGATGTGGTGCTGTTTGATGATTTGAGCGCAGGCCCGATCTTGGAGCACGCGCGGCCCGATGCGGACTTGATCGGCGTCGGCAAACGGGCCGGACGTGCTTCGCCCAAGCAAGACCATGTGAGCCGGGTCTTGGTCGATCATGCTCAGGCCGGGTTGAACGTTGTACGGTTGAAGTCCGGCGACAGCGGCATGTTTGGGCGGCTGGAAGAAGAAATTATCGCGCTGCGGGCAGCGGATATTCCTTTCGAGATCGTACCGGGTGTCACCGCTGCCTCTGCCGCCGCCGCGACGGCAGGTATCCCGCTGACCCGACGTATGACCGCGCGGCGGGTCCAGTTCATCACCGGCGCAGATGTGACGGGTGAGCTGCCGAGCGACGTAAACATGGCCGCTCTGGCCGATCCGATGGCGACCACGGTTGTCTATATGGGCAAACGTACCTTTGCGGGCCTCGCTGCGCGATTGATTGAGCACGGGCTGCCCGGCACCACGCCCGCGCTTTTGGCGGAGGCTGTTTCGACCCCGGCGGAAAAGGTGCAGCGGTTCACCATTGAGACCTTGGCGCGCCATCTGGAGAGTGCCAGCAGCACCACGCCCGCGCTGATCTTTTACGGGCCATTGGCCGAGTTCGAGGCGTGAAGGCTTTCGTCTGCACCTCCTGCACCGCCGATGGCGGCTTTCTGGACGTTGTCCGCGCCGGATTGTCTGACGTGGCGGTCGAGGGCATCGACTGTATGTCAGGCTGCACACGAGCGCAGACGGTTGCGTTCCGCGCGCCGGGCAAGGTGGCCTATCTGTTCGGAGAGATCACCGAAGGGGACATGGATGATCTGCGCCGTTTCGTAACGCTCTATGCCGCCTCTTCTGATGGGAAATTCCCCGATGCGCGGGTGCTTGGCGGGCTGCGTTTAAAGGCAATCGCGAGGATACCGGGATGACTGATCTGGAACTGACATTGATCGGCATCGGCACCGGCAACCCTGAGCATCTGACGCTACAGGCGATCCGGGCGATGAACGCGCAAGACCTGATCTTGATCCCGCAAAAGGGCGCGGGCAAGGATGATCTGGCGGGTCTGCGGCGCAGCATCTGCGACGAGCTGCTGACCAATGAAGCAGTGCAGATCGTCGGCTTCGATCTGCCCGTGCGCGACCCCGCGATCGAAGATTACCGCGCCCGCGTCGACCATTGGCATGATGCGATTGCAGATGCATGGCGCGCGGCAATGGCACAGCACCCAACGGCGCGGCGGGTGGCGCTGCTGGTTTGGGGGGATCCGTCGCTCTATGACAGCACCCTGCGGATTGCCGCGCGGCTAGAGCCTGCACCCCGTATGACGGTGATCCCCGGCATCACCTCGCTGCAAGGGCTGACAGCGTCGCATGCGATCCCGCTGAATGAAATCGGTGCGCCCTTCTTGGTGACCACCGGGCGGCAGCTGCGCGACCACGGCTGGCCCGAGGGGGTCGATACGTTGGTGATCATGCTTGATGGGGATTGCGCTTTTCAGACGCTGGACCCTGCGGGCGTGTCGATCTGGTGGGGCGCCTATGTCGGCATGGCCGAAGAGATCATCCGTCATGGCCCGCTGGCTGACGTCACCGAAGACATTATCGCCACACGCGCAGCGGCGCGGGCGGCGCATGGCTGGATCATGGACATCTATCTGCTGCGCCGGAATTAAGGCTCAGGTATTCGGATCAACCTTGCCGCGCATCGCCTTGACCTCGCCGCGTACCTTCTTGGCCTTAAGACGGCGTTTCTTCGATCCCAGCGTCGGGCGGGTCGCGATGCGGCGTTTTGGCGGGGTCAGGGCGGTGCGGATCAGCTCGGCCAGCCGCTCGCGCACCAACTCGCGGTTGCGCGCCTGACTGCGGGTTTCATCACATTGCAATACCAGCGCGCCTTCGGTGGTCCAGCGCCGCCCGGCCAGACGGCGCAGGCGGTTCTTGACCGGCTGCGGCAGCGATGGCGAGGTGGCGGCCTCGAACCGCAATTCCACCGCCGAGGAGACCTTGTTCACATTCTGCCCACCGGGGCCGGAGGCGCGCATGAAGCTCTCGGTCAACTCCCAGTCTTGGATAGCGATGTTATCGTTAATGTGCAGCATAGGCTCTCCTTAACCCGCAACATGCCAGTCTGCGCCTTGGGGGTGAAGGGGGAATGCGAAATGGGCCGCCCCTTGCGGAACGGCCCAATCGAATGGTTTCAGGAGGGGGATCTCGGTTAGACCGATGTCCACCAGGTGGTTGCAGTGCTAGGGGCTGCCCTAGCAAGAAACCCCGCTGGCTGTTCCGACACCTCGCTCCAATACCTTTCTTGACACTGGATCACCTCCTTTACATTTGTTGAACTCACCCTGAGCGTTGCACAGGTTTTGAAATTCGCAAAGCGTTTTTTTGGACGGTGCGGCGGCAAGGGGGCGGGCCCCCCTGCGCCGGTATCAAGCGCGGGCGTTCAGCCGTGCGGTCAGCAGCCGGAAGGGGATCAGCGCAACCAGTGCGATGGCCAGTTTCACCGACCAATCCGCCACGGCGAGCGAGACCCAAAGCGGCGCAACGGGGCCTGCGCCCAACAGCGGCAAAGCCTCGGTCGCCCAAGCGACATCGGTCGCGGGGTGGATGAACGACAGGCTGGCCGAGAACGCGATGGAGAAAAACAGCGCCGTGTCGATCGCGCTGCTGATCAGCGTGCTGATCAAAGGCGCGCGCCACCATGCGCCATCGCGAAAACGGTTAAAGATCGTCACGTCCAACAGCTGCGCCACGAGGAAGGCCGAGCCCGAGGCGATCGCGATGCGGACCGTCACTAGCGGGCCGAATTCGCCCATGATCTGTGTCCCAATGAGCGAGCAGATCAACCCGACGACAAACCCCACCAACACGACCCGGCGCGCGGCAGAGGCACCGTAAAGGCGGTTCATCACATCGGTAACGAGGAACGCCAGCGGATAGGTGAAAGCGCCCCAAGTCAGCCATTGGCCGAATAGAAACTGAACAAGGATATTCGAGGCCACGACGATGGCGGCCATGGCAAGAATGCCGGGGAGATAGGTGCGTGTCATATGTGGACCGTTTTGTGCAAGGGTGCGGCGACTTGGCCTGCGGGGATCGCAGACGGAACGGTCTTTAGCCCTCAACACCCGGTTTGGCAAGGATCAGCTCGACGACCTCGTTGCGCTGCATGACGAAGAAGTTGTCGTCCGACAGCAGAGTCAGCCGGGTTTGCCCCGCCGCGTCCTGCCATGTGCTGAGCGCTTCGAGGTTGTCATATTGACCGGGGCCGGAGGTCAGCAATGTTACCTCCCCAAGTCCCGGCGCGGTCAGGTCAAAACTGCGGATGCGGCTGCGAAAGCCCAATGGCGTGATCGTCCGCTCTAGCAGATAGAGCGTGCCATCCTCGGCAAAGTCCGCGTCTACCGGCAAGAACGGCCCTTGGCGCGGGATCTTCGCGGCGATTGTCCATGCGGTGCCATCAAAGGCATAAAGCGGGATGGGGCCCGATGTGGGGCCGCCGCCTTCGGGGGCGGCAAAGAGCCGTCCATCGGGATGAGCGGCCAATGTCTCCATCCCCGCGTTCGGCGCGAAGCCAGCGAAGTCGTCATGTCTGGGCAGAGGGGTGGTGACACCGCTTTCAGGCGCAAGCCGAGCGACGTGGTGATCGTGTTCGAACGAGATGTAGAGTTGCCCAGTGTCGTCAAGCGCCAGCGCTTCGGCATCGCGCATCTGGCCGCGCAGGGCTTTGCCATCGGCTCCTTTGAGCGGGGCGTTTTCCTCAAGCTCAAGCGCCACCAGACGGCCCGCTTCGCGGACCATGCGCGCCTGCACGACGCGGCCCCGGTCCGAGACCGCCGTCAGGCGGGTGCCATCGGCGTTGACCTCGACCCCCGAAAAGCCGCCGAACCACGGGGCCGGGTGGCGCCATGTCAGCACGCTGTCCACCTGCACCACCGGCTCTGTCTGCGCGGCGGGGGCCACGCAGGCAATGAGCAGGAAGAACGGGAGGCAGGCGCGGATCAGTTTGCGTTCAAAACGGCGTTGCATTGGGCAGGCAGGTCCGCAAGCAGGATGTCGCGCTTGGGCTTGGGTTTCGTTTTGGGGGCTGTCGGATCGGGCTTTGGTGGGTTCAGGATATTGGCCTGCCACTGCCGCGCATCGGCGCAGCCGTCACCCGGCGGGGGCGGGGCCTGATCCACACAGCCGCGCGCGCCTGTTGGGCAGGCGATGCGGACGTGGAAATGATAGTGATGCCCGTACCAAGGCCGGATTTTGCGCAGATAGCTGCGGTCGCCCTTTTCATCGGCACACATCTGTACCTTCGCGCCGGGGAAGACGAAGATGCGGGCGGTGCGGGGGTCTTGGGCAGCGGCCTTGACCACCTCGTGATGCGCGGGCGTCCAAGAGGAATTGACATAGGCCCCACTCGCCCGGCGCATGGAGATCGACGAGATGTTCTCGCGCTGCGCCCGGCTGAGGTTGAGGGATTTGGGCGGCAGCATCCAGATATCGGCATCCAGCCCGATCTGGTGGCTGGCGTGACCGGTCAGCATCGGCCCCCCGCGCGGCTGGCTCATATCGCCCACATAGATGCCTTCCCAGCCCGGCTGCTGCGCGGCCTTGCGGCTGAGTTTTTTGACCATGTCGACCATCTCAGGATGGGCCCAGTTGCGGTTGCGCGACAGGCGCATTGCCTGCCAAGTCGGACCCGTCTCGGGCAATTGCTCGGCCCCGGAGAGGCACCCTTTGGAGTAGCTGCCGAAAGCCGCCGAGGATTGCGTGGAGGCAAAGCTTTTGGCGCCAAAGAGCCGCTTGGCGGCGACCGTGCTTAAGGCGCCGCCCGAAGAACCGATGGTCGGCAGGGCGACTTTCTCACCGCTGATGTCGGTTTCGGTCCGGTCGCCCCCGCAAGACGCCAGCGCAAAGGCCAGTGCCACGGAGGTCAGGGTGCGAAGCAGCGTCATGTGGCGAAATCTCCCTTGGGTTTGACCCACGCTAACAGGATCAAACCGACGATGAAAAGCCCCACGACGGGCGTGATGCCCAGCCGCTGGCTGCCGGTGAGGTCACTGGCCAAGGCAATCAGCGCCGGGGCGAGGAACGAGGTCGCCTTGCCCGACAGCGCGTAAAGGCCAAAAGCCTCGGTCATACGCTCGGGGTTTCCTTGTCGTGTCAGCATGTTACGCGAGGATGCCTGTAGCGCACCGCCCGCCGCCCCGATAGAGGCACCAGCGACGTAGAAGAGGATATCCGGCAGGGCAGACCCCTCAGGCAAAGAAACGCCCATGACAGAATTCGGCCCCAACGAGATGATCAAACAGGCAGTCGCCACAAGGATGATGCAGCAGGCCACGATCACCGGCATCGGCCCGATGCGCCGGTCGATCCGCCCGCCCAGCACGCAGAACACCGCGCCCGAGATAGCGGCAAGGATGCCAAAGATGCCGATCTCTTGGATCGACCAATCCAGCACGCCAAGCGCATAGACCCCGCCGAAGGTATACATGCCATTCAGCGCGTCACGGTAGAACATCGAAGAGCCGAGATAGGCCAGCAGCGAGGGATGCTTTGGCAGGCCCCGTAGGGTGCGCGCCAGATCCGACAGACCCGCACCCACGCGGTAGCGTTGCGCTCCGGGTTTCGGCGTGTCGCGCACATAGAGGAAGAAGGGGATCATGAAAACGGCGTACCAGATCGCCGCAAGCGGCCCGACAATGCGGGTGTCGGCCTTGGTCGCCGGGTCCAGCCCGAACAGCGGCGTCAGCCCCGCCATGGTGCGCCCGTTCGCGCCACTTTGAAACAGGGCGATCATCGCGATCAGCGCCAGCACCCCGCCCGCATAGCCAAAGGCCCAGCCATCGCCAGAGATGCGCCCGCGTTCACCCGGGTCGGGGTGCAACTCGGGCAGATAGGCATTGGTAAAGATCGTGGCGAATTCCATCCCGACCAAGCCGATGCCGAAAAAGAACAATGCCCAAAGCAGAGAGAAATCCGCCGGGGCTGTCCACCACAGGGCGGCTGCGCCGATCACATACATCGCCGAAAACAGCCAGATCCATGGCATCCGACGGCCCGAGGAATCTGCCACCGCGCCCAAGATCGGCGCCAGTATGGCAATCGCGATCCCGGCCAGCGCCAGACCATAGCCCCAATAGGCCTGCGCTTGGGCTTTCGCGGCGGAAAGCTCCATCCCGCCGTCGACCAGCGCGTTGGTCGCGGTTTGGGCGAAATAGGGGCCAAAGATAAAGGTCAGCAGCAGGGTGTTGTAAGGCTGGCTGGCCCAGTCGAAAAAGTACCATCCCCAGATGCGCTTGCGCCCGCCTGTCTGTGCCATGTTGCGCCCCTTCGCGGCCTGCTCTTTTCCAAGTTAGAGCAGGGCGCGGCGCAAGGCGCAAGCGCCAGTCGTGGCGGGGTTGAAACGTTGGGCTGCCGGTCGGGTCAGGCGGAAAGGTGCGGTGCAGCTTCGGGCACGGGCGCGCCGTCTTGCATCGGCGGCCACGGGCGGTGGCTGTCGGCACGGATCCATTCGGCCACCCAGCCGGGCACCTCGGGCGAAGGTTGCTGCCGCCCCATGGCGCGCAGCACCTTTTCCGGCGGGATCAACCCGTTACGATCGGTCACGGCAGAGCGGTAGAGCACATGGCTCGCGCATTCGCCGTTCTTCTTCCACATGGATTGTTCCAGATAGATGAACTTGTCATCCCAGCACAGAGTTCGGCTGCGCATCTCGAACTTCTCAAACATGCGGATGCGGCGGCGGAACCGGGTGCTGGAGCCTGCGATTGTGATTGCCCATTTGTTTTGGCGAAGCAGCGCAATCAACCCGGCACGCTGCGCCATGGCGGTGCGGCCCAGATCATACAGCGACAGCGCCCGCCCGTTGTTCAGCTCCATCCAGATATCGAGGTCATGCGGCCAGCAGATGTGGTGGCTGACATGGGTGTCGGTCAGGTTTTCCAGCGGCGCCTGCCGCGCGGCGACGATGACGTCTTTGGCCATGCGGATGATCGGGAACATGGGGCTTTCCTTTGTCGTGACGGTGCCGATCTGCGGCGGAAGCGCTGCGCGGTCAAGCATATACGTCGCGGCACTCTTGCCCTTTGTGGACGGGGCGCTTAACTGTCCTTCGTCAAACCAAGGGGATATTCCATGACGTCACTGTTCCAAATCCTGATGCTGCTTTTGAACATCGTTTGGTTCATCGTCATCGCCCATGTCATCATGTCTTGGTTGATCAATTTTCAGGTGCTGAACCTGCGCCAGCCCTTGGTTGCGCAAATCTGGGACGGGCTGAACCGGATTCTAGAGCCGGTGTATAGCCGCGTGCGCAATGTGATCCCGCCGATGGGTGGTTTGGATCTGGCACCATTGATCGTGCTGATCGTCGTGGCCATCGCGCGGATCGTGCTGACAAACAACGCCGCGGCCTTCTACTGAACCGTGCCAAGCCCGGTCCGCGCGCCCATGTCGCGTGCATCTGGCCTTGTTCACGGTTTGTTAGTGTGGGAGTCTGCATAAAAAGAGCAGACAATCTTACAGGTTCTCCATGACAGGCGCTGCCACGCTTCTTCGTGATGTATTCGGTTTCGACGGGTTCCGCCCCGGCCAGCAAGAGATTGTGGAGGCCGTGACCGAGGGCGAGAACGTGCTTGCCATCATGCCCACGGGCGGCGGCAAGTCCTTATGTTTCCAACTCCCTGCGCTGATGCGCGAGGGGGTGACGGTGGTCATCAGCCCGCTCATCGCCCTGATGCGCGATCAGGTGCGCAGCCTGCAAGAAGCGGGCGTCGCGGCGGGCGCGCTGACCTCGGGCAACACGTCTGAGGAGACCGACGCGGTTTGGGAGGCGTTGGAGGCAGGCACCCTCAAACTGCTCTATATGGCGCCGGAGCGGCTGGCCGCAGGCTCGGCCATGGGCATGTTGCGGCGCGTTGGCGTCAATCTCATCGCCGTAGACGAGGCGCATTGCGTCAGCCAGTGGGGTCATGATTTCCGCCCCGATTACCTGCGCATCGGTGAATTGCGCCGCACGTTGAATGTGCCCTTGGCCGCCTTCACCGCCACGGCGGACGCCGAAACGCAGGTTGAGATCGTCGAGAAACTTTTCGACGGCACGCCCCCGCGTGCCTTTCTGCGCGGCTTTGACCGGCCCAACATCCACCTCGCCTTTGCCGCCAAGAATAAACCACGCGATCAAATCTTGAACTTCGCCGCCGCGCGCAAGGGCCAGTCCGGCATCGTCTATTGCGGCACGCGGGCCAAGACCGAAGGGCTGGCCAAGGCGCTGCGCGATCAGGGGCAAATGGCGCTCCATTACCATGGCGGGATGGAGGCCGAAGACCGCCGCATCGCCGAGCGTCGGTTCCAACAAGAGGACGGGTTGATCGTCTGCGCCACGGTGGCTTTTGGCATGGGGGTCGACAAACCGGACATCCGTTGGGTCGCCCATGCGGACCTGCCGAAATCGATCGAGGCCTATTATCAGGAGATTGGCCGCGCCGGGCGTGACGGGGCCCCGGCTGAAACCCTGACCCTCTTTGGCCCCGATGACATCCGCCTGCGCCGCAGTCAGATCGACGAGGGGCTGGCCCCGCCCGAACGCCGCGCCGCCGATCACGGGCGGCTCAACGCTCTGCTCGGTTTGGCCGAGGCGCTGGAGTGTCGTCGCCAGACCTTGCTGGGCTATTTTGACGAGACCGAAATCACCTGCGGACGCTGCGACCTCTGTGATACGCCCGCGGATGTGTTCGATGGCACCACGGCAGTGCGCAAGGCGCTCTCGGCCATGTTGCGCACTGATGAATGGTTCGGCGCGGGGCATCTGATCGACATCCTTTTGGGCAACGAGACCGACAAGGTCCGCCAGCGCGGCCATCAGTCCCTGCCCACTTACGGCGTCGGCGGCGAATACAGCCGCAATGAATGGCAGGCGGTGTTCCGTCAGATGATGGGCCATGACCTTGTGCGCCCTGATGCCGAACGCCACGGCGCGCTGCGCATGACTGATGCCGCCCTGCCGATCCTGCGCGGTGAGGCGTCGATCAACCTGCGGCGGGATACGATCAAGGCTGCAGGGGCCAATCGCCGACCCGCGGTCAAGGCGATGGTCAGCGATGAAGACGCGCCGCTGCTATCGGCGCTCAAGGCCAAGCGCCGCGCATTGGCCGAGGCGGCGCGCGTGCCTGCCTATATCATCTTCACCGACCGCACCCTGATCGAGATGGCCGAGGCGCGCCCGCAAAACCTAGATGCCATGGCCCGGATCGGCGGCGTGGGCGCGAAAAAGCTGGAAAACTACGGCGCCGCTTTCCTTGAGGTCATCAACGGCGAAGCGCAGCCGATGCATAAGGCCCGGCGCAAACTGGCGGGCCGCGAGGCGGGCAATGTCTATGACCAGTTGTTGCAGGTGCAGGCCGATCTGGCGCGCGGCGAGCAGGGCACCGACAAGCCGCTGAGCTGCTCTGCTGCAATGCTGGCCAAGGTGGCGCAGCTGCGCAGCGCCGACAGCTCCGCGATTGAACGCTTGCTCGGCGACAAACGCGCCGAACGCTTTGGCCCCGCTTTTCTGGACGTTCTTCGCGACGCGGGCTAAATCACCCCGACACGCCCCAAGGAGACTGCCATGCTCGTCGTTATTTCCCCCGCCAAACGCCTCGATTGGGCCGAACGCGATGTCGCGGTTACCCAGCCTGATTTTCAGGAAGACGCTGTGCGGCTCGCGACCACGGCGCGTAATCTCACCTTGGGCAACCTCAAAGACCTGATGGGGCTGAGCGACGACCTGGCGCGGCTCAACCGCGACCGGTTTCAGGCGTTCGAAGCCGAGCCCAGTGCCGACACCACCCGCCCCGCCGCGCTGGCATTTGCCGGTGACACCTATCAGGGGTTGGAGGCCACGAGCCTTGATGCCGATGAGATGACCTATGCCCAAGAGCACCTGCGCATCTTGTCGGGGCTTTACGGCGTGCTGCGCCCGCTCGACGCGATCCAAGCCTACCGGTTGGAGATGGGCAGCAAGCTGAAAACCCGGCGCGGTGGTAACCTCTATGACTATTGGCGCGACAGCCTGTCAAAGGCGCTGAACGCGCAGGCCGAGGCCACCGGCAGCGATGTTCTGGTGAACTGCGCCAGCCAAGAATACTTTGGCGCAGTCGACCTCAAAGCGCTGAAATTGCGCGTGATCACCCCGCAGTTCATGGAAGACAAGGGCGACGGTAAAGGGCCAAAAATCGTTAGCTTTTTTGCCAAGAAAGCGCGCGGCGCCATGGCGCGGTATATCGTGCAGCACCGGGTGAATGATCCCGAAGGGCTGCGGGATTTCGACAGCGGCGGCTATGCCTACCAGCCCGATGCCTCGACGCCCGAGCGTCCGGTCTTTGTCCGGCCCTATCCGTCGAGCTGATCTGGGGGCGGGGGGCAATGCGCGCGATCCCGCCATATGCCACCCGCCGGGCAATTGCCGCGCATGGCGAAGGGGGGTAGACCTAGCGCCATGAAATACCCGCTTGTTACCGCCGCCCTACTTGCCTGCGCCACACCGCTTGGCGCGCATCCGCATATCTTTGTCGATACCGGTTTTGAGGTGATCCTCGATGCCGAGGGGCGCTTGACCCATCTGCGGATCACATGGGCCTATGACGAATTCTATTCTCTGTTGGTGACCGAGGATCGCGGCCTCGACCCCGATTACGATAGCGTGCTGACCGAGGCGGAAGTCGCCTCTCTCAACGGGTTCGACATGCGTTGGGTTGAAGGGTTCAACGGCGATACGGTCTTGCTGAACGGCGGTGAAGAGATCGCGCTCTCCAGTCCGCAAGAGGTGGCGACGACCTTTTCCGAGGGCCGGATCATCACCAGCCATCTGCGGGCGGTCGAGGGCGATGCGCCTGACGCGAATGGGCTAGTCATTAAACCCTATGACCCGACCTATTACACTGCCTATGAGGTGACTCAGAAGGTGACCGTGCAAGGCGATGACGCCTGTCGCGCGCGGGTCAAGATGCCAGAGATGAACGCCGATCTGCGCGAACTTCAGCAGGATCTGAGCGCCTTGGACGCGAATACCGATCCGAACGATGTCGGCCTGCCTGAAATTGGCGAAGCCTTGGCCAATGAGGTGGTGATCACATGCGACGCATCATAGCGCTGGCCGCATTGGCGACCCTGCTGGCGCTGGCGGCGCTGTGGTGGACGGGGGGCTTTAACGCCCTTGCCCATTGGGCGGCAGGGCAGCAACGCGGGTTTCAAAACAGCATCGCCAGCGGGCTGCGCGCCACGCGGGGGGGCGATACCGCGGCGTTCTGGACGGTGCTGCTGGCGTCTTTTGCCTACGGCGTGGTGCATGCTGCAGGGCCGGGGCATGGCAAGATCGTGATTGGCGGCTATGGGCTGGCGCGCTCTGTGCCGATGCTGCGGCTGTCGCTAATCGCTCTGGCCGCCTCGCTTGGCCAAGCGGTGACGGCGGTGGTCTTGGTCTATGCGGGGATCCTGCTTTTGGGCCTTGGCCGTGAGGCTCTGGTGGGCGTGACCGAAGACATCATGGCCCCGGCAAGCTACGGCGCAATTGCCCTTATCGGGCTTTGGCTGATCTGGCGCGGGCTGCGTCATGCGCGGCAAAAGGAGGCGGCGCATAGCGAAGAAGTTTGCGGCCATTGCGGTCATGCCCATGGGCCAAGCTTGGCGCAGGTCCAGCAGGCGGGCAGCCTGCGCGATGCGCTGCTTTTGATTGCTGGGATCGCCATCCGTCCCTGCACCGGGGCGCTTTTTGTGCTGGTGATCACTTGGCATATGGGCATTGGCGGTGTCGGTGTTTTGGGCGCTTTTGCCATGGCCCTTGGCACCGGGTTGATCACCATCGCCACCGGGCTTGCCGCCACGGGGTTGCGGGCGGGGGTGCTTGGTGGGCTCGCCGGATCGCCGCGCTTGGCACAGGCCGCGGCGGTGGCAGAGCTGACGGCAGGGCTTATCGTCGTCACGCTTGCGGGCGGGCTGCTGCTTCGCGCGCTTTAACGGCGGCCTTCGCGCAGCCAAGCGGCAATGATGAACAGGGCCGAAAGCAACAGCACCAGCCAGCCCGGCAGCAGCGGTGTTTGCCGCACATCGCGGGTCTCATAAGCGCCACGTGGGGTCAGCCCCAGCCAGCCGCGTCCGGCAGCCGGACGGCCAAGGCGCACGTCGCGCAGGCGCGGCAGCCCGTCTTCCACCCGTGCCACGCCACCGCGCAGGGTGTCGATGGCTGGGCGCAGTGCTGCGTCACTGGCAATCGTCTCAATAAACTCGCGCGGGGCAGCAGGGCCTAGGCCGATGACAGTCACCTCCTCCCCGTTTTCCAATCGGTAGAGGCCCATCTCTTCGCCCGTGAATTCAGCCTCAAAACGGCCCGGACCAGCGGGGGCGAGGGGCATTTCGGTGGTGCTGCCATCAGGGGCGGTGATGGTGACGGGGGGCACGGTTTCATCCAAGGTGCGCCGGGTGATGCGCATGGTGCGGCCTTGGGCGGTGGCGGTCAGCGCCTCTTCCTCAAGCTCGGGTTCTTTCATCATCCAATGCGCCAAACGGCGCAACAGTTCCAACTGCGGGCCACCGCCCTCATAGCCCCGGTTCCACAGCCACGCATGGTCTGAGGCCAGCAGCGCCACGCGGCCTTCGTCGACGCGGTCAAGCACCAGCAGTGGGCGGTCGTCTGCGCCGCTCATCACCACATCGCCACGCTCAGCTGTCACGTCGATCTGGCGCAGCCAGCGGCCCCAGTCGCCTTTGCCCGGCAGTTCGGCGGTCACGGGATGGCGCTGACCGATGTCGGTCACGACGGGGGGGAAGGCTTCGTCCAAAACCCGCGCGGTGGGGGTGGCAGGCAGCACCGTGCCAAGCGGCGACCGGTAGAGGCTGTCGGCACTGGCGAAATCCGGCCCCGCCGCGACCAGCACCGCGCCGCCCTTGCGCACATATTGCGCCACATTATCGAGGTAGAGCGCAGGTAGGATGCCACGCCGCTGGTAGCGGTCAAAGATGATCAGGTCAAAGTCGTCAATCTTGTCCATGAACAATTCGCGCGTCGGAAAGGCGATCAGCGACAACTCGTTCACCGGCACGCCGTCCTGCTTGTCGGGCGGGCGCAGAATCGTGAAATGCACCAGATCGACCGCGCTGTCGGACTTCAGCAGGTTGCGCCACGTGCGCCCCCCGGGATGCGGCTCGCCCGAGACGAGCAGCACGCTCAGCCGGTCGCGCACCCCGTTCATCTGGATCAGCGCGGCATTGTTGCGGTCGGTCAATTCCCCCGGCGCTTCGGGCAGGGAGAAACGGATCACATTGCGCCCCCCGTGGGGCAGGGCGACGGGCAGTTCGAGGTCTTGGCCAATGGGAACGTCAAAGCTTTGCGGGTCTTCACCATCGACAGAGATATCAAGCCGGGTCAGCCCCCCGTCCTCGGGCGCGGCGCCCAGATCGTCGATGCGCAGGGTCAGGGTCACCGGCTCCCCGATGATGGCAAAAGCAGGGGCATTGCGCACGGTCAGGCGGCGGTCCCAATCTGCGGCCCGACCGGTTTGCAGCAGGTGCAGCGGCGCGGGCAGGTCAAGCGGCAGGTCCGCGTCATGCACCCGGCCATCGCTAACCGCCAGAATGCCCGCAATCCGCGCGCGCGGCTCTTCGGCCAGCGCGTCGGCCAGCGTGGTCATCAACCGTGTGCCCGCGTCCTCGGCCCCGTCGGGCACGGTGATGCGGCGCAGTTCCGTATTCGGGCGCGCGGTGATCCGGTCGGCCATCGCCTCGGCGGCGGTATCGGACTGGTCGGCGCGGTCCGCCAGCCGCTGGCTGGCGCTTTCGTCTTCCAACAGCAGCACGATGTCACTCAGCGGGGCACGGTCCTCGGTTTGATAGGATGGGCCAGCCAATGCGCCGAGCACCACCACGGCGGCCAGCCCCCGCAGTGCCCAGCCCGACAGGCCACGCCACACCGCCAGCAGAACGCCAATCGCGGCAAGCACCGCCAGCCCAATCAACAGCGGCAGCGGGATCAGCGGGTCGAAAAGCACGGTTCCGGTCATTGGCCCAACCTATCCAGCAGCGCAGGCACATGGACCTGATCAGATTTGTAGTTGCCCGTCAGCACATGCATCACAAGGTTCACACCAAAGCGGTAGGCCAATTCGCGCTGCCGTTCTCCGGCATAGCCGCGCCCGATGGGCAGCAAGGGCGCGCCATCGCGGCGCACGGCCCAAGCGGCGGCCCAATCGTTGCCGCCGATCACCACCGGGGTGACACCGTCATTGAGGTTGCGGAAAGGCATGCCTTCGATCCGCTCGGCGTCGGGCGGCGCGGCCTCAACCCAGACATCGCGGCTGGTGTAGCGGCCCGGGTAGTCCTGCAGCAGATAGAAGGTGCGGGTCAGCACATGGTCGCCGGGCAGCGGCTCAAGCGGTGGGATGTCGAGCGGGGCGGCCAATTCCTGCAGCTTGCGCCCGTTCGGGCTGGCGGCGCCATAGCTTGCGATATCCGCGTCGCGTGTATCAAACAGGATCAACCCGCCCGACCGGAGATAGTCGTTCAGCTTGCCATAAGCCTCGGTTGAAGGCTGTGGTTGATCGGGGGTGACGGGCCAATAGAGGATCGGGAAAAAGGCGAGTTCGTCCTGCTCCAAATCGACACCTGTGGGCAGGGCAGGCTCTACCGTGGTGCGAAAATAAAGCGTGTCCGACAGGCCGGTCAGCCCGGCGCGGGCGACCTCGTCAACGTCGCTATTGCCGGTCAGCACATGAGCCAGCGTGACCTCGGAGGCGGAGCGCACGGCAAAGCTTTCGGGGTCAGTCTCTTGCGCGTCCCCCATTTGTGGCAAGCCCAGCCCCAAGATCAGCGCCAGAGTACCAGCCGAGCGGCGCAGCAGCAGCCCCGAAAGGGCAAGAGAGGCCAGCACATCGGCAACCAGCAACAGGATCGCGAGGCTCAGAAGTGCTCCGGCCAGCGGCTGTTCCGGCGGCAGCGCAAGACCACGCAGCGGCACATCCGAGGGCCATGTGGCGGGGGTGAGCGTGGTCTCAGCAGTCAGCACATTGCGCGCCAGCCGTCGGTCTTCTGAGCCGTAGATGCCGGGGGGTAGCGCAGGGCCAGCGGGGGCCGAAATCAAGTCAGGCCCCGCGACACCGGGCAGGTTGCCCGCGTCCGACAGGGTGCCGAAACCATCCATCACCCGCAGCGGGGTCCATGTGGTGCCCTCAAGGCTACCGGCCTCGGGCGTGCTGGCGCCAGAGGACACAGCCAGCCGCTCCATCATCTGCACGAAAAGGCCTGACAGCGGCAGGGTCGACCATTCCGCCGTGGCGGTGACGTGGAAAAGCACGATCTGCCCCTGACCGACGGCCTTGCGCGTGACCAGCGGCGTGCCGTCACTCAGCGACGCAATCACCCGGTCGGCCAGTGTCGGGTCCGGTTGCGCCACGACCTGCGCGGAAACGGTCACGTCCTCCGGCACCGGCAGGCCAAAGAAGGGCGAACCGTTGCGGAAAGGGGCCAGCGCCTTCGGCTCACCCCAAGACATTGCCCCGCCCACGCTGCGCCCCCCGGCGCGCAGGCGCACGGGCATCAGCGGGTCTTCGTCGATGCGGCTGACATCACTGGCGGCAATGCGTGGCCCGGCGAAGCGGATCAGCATGCCACCCGCATCAATCCACTCTTGCAGAGGCTCTGCTTCGGCGGGGCTGAGGGTGGCCACATCGGCCAGCACGATCACATCGGGGTTGGCGGGCAGCACGTCGGACAGGGTGCCGTCGATCAGGTCAGCACTCGGGGCCAACGCCTGTTCGATATAGTGCAGCGGCGAGAGCAGTTGCAGCCCCTCCTGCGCCCCGCGCCCGCTGATCAGCGCGACCTCACGGCGGCGCAGCCCGTCGTCGACCAATGTGCGCGCCCCGGCAGAGCGTTGGCCCGCGATATCGAAATAGGTCAGCCGCGCGCGCATCTCGGCAGGCAGCGAGAGGGAAGTGCTGGCCTCGGTCGCACCCGCCTCGAAACCTGCGTTGGCGGTGGCCAGCACGCGGGCGTTGCCTGCCGGGTCGCGGCCATGCGCCTGCACTACGGCGTCGCGTTCCGGGCCGGGGGCGGCGCGGCGCAGGGTCAGGTCGATTGCACCGTCTTGATAGACCGCGGGCGCGATGCCGATGACGTTGTTGGCCGACTGATGCACCTCAACCGCGCCTTTGGTCTGCAACGCGGCGAGAAGATCATCCCGGCCCGGATAGTCCAAGCCATCGCTGAACCACATCGTGTCAAAGGCGGGCAGGTCTGCCATGATCTCAGTCGCGCGGGTGATCTGTTCCGGGGCAGGTTGCCACGGCGCGGGTGTGAGCCCGGCAAGGCGACTGCGCCATGCGTTGGCGGATTGGAAGGTTGGCACCTGCGGGTCGGTAAGGGTCAGGATGCCCACCGTCCGCTCGGCCCGCCCGGCGCGGGTCAGTTGCGTGTCGACGGCGGCCAACTGTTGGTCCCAGCGGCTGGCCCCGGCCCATGATGTATCCAGCACCATCAACAGCGGGCCGCTGCCCTGTTCCGCCTCGGCCTGCGGGTTCAGGACCGGCCCGGCAAGGCCAACAATGATCGCAGCCACGGCCAGCATCCGCAGTAGCAGCAGCCACCACGGGGTGCGGTCCGTCGTGCTTTCGTCGTCCGCCAGACCCAAGAGCAGCGCCACACCGGGAAAGCGACGGCGGATCGGGGCGGGAGGCACGGCACGCAGGATCAGCCAGAGGATCGGCAGCGCCATCAGGGCCAGCAGTAGCCAAGGCGCGGTGAAACCGATGCCGCCGAAAACGCTCATGCAGCACTCCCTTGCCGCGCGTCCAACGCGCCATAGAGCCACAGCAGCGCCGATTGCGCCGAGGCATCCGTGTGGTGCAGCCCATAGCGCCAGCCGGTGCGGACGCAGAGTTGTTGCAATTCATCTTTGCGCGCCGCGAGCCGGTCGAGATAGCGGTCGCGCAGGTCGTTCGCCTTCAGCGTCTCATGGCGCAGCGTGCCGCCGACGCTTTCGAAAATGGTACGGCCCGCAAAAGGGAAGGCTTCCTCTGCCGGGTCGAGCAGGTGATACAGCACGCCGCGCACGCCGCGATCGGCGGCTTTGGTCAGCGCGGTGCGGACGGGCTCGAGGTCGCCCATGAAATCCGAGATAAAGATCGCCCGAGCATGGGGGATCATGCCGCGGTGTTCGGGCGGGGCATATTCGCGGGTGTCTTCTTGGCAGAGCAATTCGGCAAGACGCAGCACCTGCGGGTTGCCGCGCCGGGGCGGCAGGGCGGTGCCGGTAAGGCCCACCCGTTCACCGCCGCGCAGCAGCAGGATCGACATCGCGAGGCCCAACAGCCGCGCGCGATCAGCTTTATCGGGCAGCCCTTTGTCAGAGGCAAAGCGCATCGACGCGCCCTGATCGACCCAAAGCATGACCGACTGGGCAATCTGCCATTCCCGCTCTCGCACGAACTCCTGATCGCCCCGCGCCGAGCGGCGGTGATCGACCATGCGTCGGCTGTCGCCCATTTGCGCCGGGCGGTATTGCCAAAAATCATCCCCAGACCCGGATCGGCGGCGGCCATGGGCACCGGGCAACACGGCGCCTGCCAGTTGCTCGGCCCGCGCCAGAAGGGCGGGAAGCCGGGCCGCCTCGCCCTCGGCGTCGGCCCTGAGGGTTAGGGGGGAATGGGTCACGCGGCGGCCTTTTTCCCGATCAGTTGACCGGCGGTGGCGTCGATCAGCCCTTGCAGGCTTTCGCCGCGTGCGCGGGCGGCAAAGTTCAGCGCCATCCGGTGGCTCAGCACCGGGCGGGCCATCGCCAGCACGTCTTCGGCAGAGGGGGCCAACCGCCCCTCCAGCAGCGCACGGGCGCGGACCGTCAGCATCAGCGCCTGCGCGGCACGGGGGCCGGGGCCCCAAGCAACACTCTCGCGCACGGGCTGGGTGGCTTCGGGTTCATCGGGGCGGAAGGCGCGGACAAGGTCAAGGATCAGCTCCACCACGCTGTCGCCCACGGGCATCCGGCGCAGCAGGTTTTGCGCGGCCAGCAGGTCTTCGGTAGAGAAGACAGGGCGCACCGCGCCATCCTCGACGCCGGTGGTGGCGATCAGGATGTCCCGCTCGGTCGCGCGGTCGGGGTAGGCCACGTCGATCTGCACGAGGAAACGGTCAAGCTGTGCTTCGGGCAGCGGGTAGGTGCCTTCTTGCTCGATCGGGTTTTGCGTGGCGAGCACGTGGAAGGGCTGGCCCAATGCGCGGTCTTGGCCAGCCACCGTGACGGTTTTTTCCTGCATCGCCTGCAAAAGCGCAGACTGCGTGCGCGGGCTGGCGCGGTTGATCTCATCCGCCATCAGAAGCTGGCAAAAGATCGGCCCTTCGATAAAGCGAAAGGCCCGGCTGCCGTCGGGCGCGGTATCAAGCACTTCGGAGCCCAGAATATCGGCGGGCATCAGATCGGGGGTGAATTGCACGCGGTTGCCGTGCAGGCCCATGACGGTGCTCAAGGTCTCGACCAGTCGTGTCTTGCCCAAGCCTGGCAGACCAATCAGCAGCCCGTGCCCGCCGCAAAGCAGCGCGGTGAGCGCGAGGTCGACAACCTGTTCTTGCCCGACGAACCGCCCGGTGATCGACTGCTTGGCCTTGCCTAGCTTTTCGGTCAGCGCTTCGATTCGCGCGATCAGATCATCCGCTTCGGCCATGACATTTCTTTCCCCGGAGTTATATCTTTCAGGTGTAAGTGTATCGCGACCAAAGGGAATGGCAAAACCAATGAGCGGACAAAATACCGTGACACCCAGTGCAGACAGCCTGATCGAAGCCGCCAAGGCCGCAAAAACGCGCGGAACCCCGCCGCTTGAGAAGTGGAACCCGGAATTCTGCGGCGATCTGGACATGCAAATCAAACGCGACGGGACGTGGTTTTACCAAGGCACGCCGATCGGGCGGATTGAATTGGTCAAATTGTTCGCTTCGATTCTCTGGCGCGAGGGGGATGACTATTTCCTCAAGTCCCCGGTCGAGAAGGTGGGCATCACGGTCGAAGATGCGCCCTTTGTCGCCGTGGATTTCGAGGCCGAAGGCGAGGGCGAGGCGCAGCAGTTGCGGTTTCTCACCAACCTAGGCGATGTGGCCGAGGCGGGGCCGGAGCATCCGATCCGCGTGGTCCGTGATGAGGAGACGGGCGAGCCTTCGCCCTATGTGCTGCTGCGCCGGAACCTTGAGGCGCTGATCGACCGCAAGAGCTTTTACCGCTTGGTCGATCTGGGCGAGCACCGCGATGGCTGGTTTGGTGTCTGGTCGGGTGGGGAATTCTTTGGCATCATCCCGTCGGAAGACCTGCCGTAAAGCCATCGAAAGCCCGAAATGCCGCTGATACCTGCCGCCAACCTGTCGCTGCTCTGGTCGGGACTGCCCTATCTGGATCGGTTCGACGCGGCGGCAGAAGCGGGGTTTGGCGCGGTCGAAGTGTTGTTTCCCTATGACATCCCCGCGAAAGAGACGCAGCGCGCCTTGCTGCGCAACGGGTTAACCCTTGCCCTGATCAATGCCCCACCGCCGAATTATACCGGCGGCCAGGCAGGTTTCGCGGCCATTCCGGGCGGGGAGGCACGCTTTGCCCATGATATGTGTCGTGTCTGGCGCTATGTCGACGCGCTGCGGCCCAGAATGGTCCATGTCATGGCCGGGGAGGCCGAAGGGCCAGCGGCGGCAGAGGCATTCGTGGCGAACCTCCGTCATGCCGCCGCCGAGGCGCCGCCGGAGGTCACTTTGATGATCGAGCCGCTCTGCCCTGAGGCCAGACCGGGGTATTTCTTGAACGATTACGCTCAGGCGGCGGATCTTCTCGCGGCAGTGAATGCGCCGAATGTGGGGCTGCAGTTCGACAGTTTTCACGCGCAGATGATCCATGGCGATGCCGTGGCGGTATTCGAGGAATATCGCCCCCTAATCCGCCATGTGCAGCTTGGTGACGCGCCGGGGCGTGGGGCGCCGGGCAGCGGTGATGTCGATTTCGACGGGCTCTTTGCCGCGCTGCGGGCGGGTTATGACGGTTTTGTCAGCGGGGAGTATGCGGCGGGCGTGGCGACGGAGCAGACACTCGGATGGGTGGCCGCCTTAGGGGAATGACACCGGCGTATCGCCGGGCTGCCACTGGGGGTATTTGTCCATCACACTTTCGAACCGGGGCGAGGCGAGGAAGCGGTCGAGCCAGCCGCGCAGGGCGGGCCAATCCTGCGCGTCGAACCAAGCGCGGTCGATGAAGGCGAACTGCCGCACGAAGGGCAGGATCGCGTAATCTGCCAGCGTGGGACGGTCGAAAATCCAATCGTCCAGTTGCGCGTCGAGGTCTTGGAGAAAGGCGGCGGCCTTGGCGCGTTGTTCTTGGGGGTCCACATCGGGATAGCGGGTGGCGTATTTGGTGCGGTCGAGCGCGTCTTTGAACGGGCCATCGGCGCGGGTGATCCAATCGTGCCCCTCGGGCGGCATGTCGAGCCAGCCTTCGGGATCGCTTTGGGCCAGCGCCCATTTCATGATGTCGAGGCTTTCGTCGATGGGGCCGGTTTCGGTGACGAGGCAAGGGACGGTGGCGGTGGGGGATGCGTCGAGGAAGGCTTGCGGTTTGTCCCGCAGGACGACTTCGCGCAGGTGGACGGGCGTTTGCGCGGCGGCGATGGCAAGCCGCGCGCGCATGGCGTAGGGGCAGCGGCGGAAGGAGTAGAGGATTGAGGTCATGGGGAGTATTTAGGTGACATGGGCAAGATGTACAAAGGGCCATGGCCTGACCGCGGGTCGGCGACCGGGCAGAGGTTTCTGCCACTTTATGGCTCATCCGTGATGTGTGCTCGAAAGGGTATGCCCAGCCTCACCAAATCGCCTACCCGAGGGGCGGGCAGGCGATGGCCCGGCGCCTGCGGCTTGATTCCGGGCCGGTGCTTCATTTCACCCTACTGAAACGGTGTCGGCGGAAGTCCCTTACCGGCAAAGCGCGCCACATCATCCACCCGCTTCGACCGTGCCGTCGTGGTCCGCGCCGCGTCGATCCATGCCAGCGCATCGGCGCGCAACTCATCGCTGTATCCGTCCCAGCCCGCCTGTGCGCCGGTCTCTTCCAGCGCTTGGGCGAGGTCTTCGGGGAGGTCTATATGCTCCATCAATGCGCCTCCGCCCAGTTGGCACCGACGCCGGCATCGACGATCAGCTTTACATCAAGCTTCACCACCGGATCATTGGCGTTCTCCATCACCTCGCGCGCGGCGGCGATCAGCGCGTCTTCGGCCCCTTTTTCAACTTCGAACAGCAGTTCATCGTGCACCTGCAACAGCATCGTCGCGGGCAGATCGGCGATGGCCTCGGGCATCCGCACCATGGCGCGGCGGATCACGTCGGCGGCGGTGCCTTGGATCGGCGCGTTGATCGCGGCGCGGGCGGCGAAACCGGCTTGCGGCCCCTTGGCGCCGATGTTGGGCGTGTTGATCTTACGCCCGAACAGCGTCTGCACAAACCCGTGCTCTTTGGCGAAGGCCTTGGTGTCGTCCATATAGGTGCGGATGCCGGGGAAGCGTTCGAAGTAACGGTCGATAAAGCCCTGCGCCTCGGCCCGTGGAATGCGCAGGTTGCGCGCGAGGCCGAAGCCGGAGATGCCGTAGATCACACCGAAGTTGATCGCCTTGGCGTTGCGGCGAATTTCCGGGGTCATCTGATCCATCGGCACGTCAAACATCTCGGACGCTGTCATGGCGTGGATGTCGTCGCCGCGTTGGAAAGCTTCCTTCAAGGCATCAATCTGAGCGATATGCGCCAAGATGCGCAGCTCAATCTGGCTGTAGTCCAGCGCCACCAGCACCTTGCCCTCGGGCGCGACAAAAGCCTCACGAATGCGGCGGCCCTCTTCGGAGCGGATCGGGATGTTTTGTAGGTTCGGATCGGTGGAGGCCAGACGCCCCGTCGCCGCGCCCGCGATGGAATAGCAGGTGTGCACCCGGCCCGTGTCGGCGTTCACATGGTCTTGCAGCGCGTCGGTATAGGTCGACTTCAGTTTGGACAGTTGCCGCCAGTCCAGCACCCGACGGGCGAGGTCATGTTCGGTGGCCAGATCCTCCAGCACATCCGCGCCGGTGGAATATTTGCCGGTCTTGCCCTTTTTGCCGCCCTCAAGCCCCATCTTGCCAAACAGGATTTCACCCAGCTGCGCGGGGGAGCCGACGTTGAACGTCTCTCCGGCCAGCTCGTGAATATCAGCCTCTAGCCCCGCCATTTTCTGGGCGAAAGCATTGGACATCCGGCTGAGCGTGTCGCGGTCGACGAGTATCCCCGAACGTTCCATCTGGGCCAACACGGGCACCAACGGGCGCTCAAGCGTTTCGTAGACTTTGGTCACTTCGGCGCGGTGCAGCTGCGGCTTGAAGAGTTTCCACAGGCGCAGGGTGACATCGGCGTCTTCGGCGGCATAGGGCACCGCGTCTTCCATCGGCACCTTGTCAAAAGTCACGGCAGATTTGCCGCTGCCCAATAGCGGTTTAATCGGCAGGGGCGTGTGGCCGAGGTAACGTTCCGAGAGCGTGTCCATCCCATGCCCGTGCAGGCCTGCGTGCATCGCGTAGGACATCAGCATAGTGTCGTCGGTGGGTGCTACGGTGATGCCGAGTTGGGCAAAGATTTTGCCGTCGTATTTCATATTCTGCCCGATTTTCAGGATCGCAGGATCCTCCAGCATCGGGGTCAGCAGTTGCAGCGCTTCCTCAATCGGCATCTGGCCGGGCGCGAGGTCATCGGAGCCGAACAGATCATCACTGCGGCTGGCCTTGTGGGTCAGCGGGATATAGCAGGCCTGCCCGGCCTCAACCGACAGCGACACGCCGACCAGTTCGGCGGTCATCTCGTTCAGGCCGGTGGTTTCGGTATCGACCGCGACATAGCCGACCTCATAAATCCGGTCGAGCCAAACGCGCAGCGCCTCGGCGTCGCTGACCTGCTCATATTTGCTGTGGTCGAAGGGCACATCCGCGACCTGCGGTGCGTCGGCCACGGCAGGCGCTGGCGCGTCGGGGATGGCGGGGGCTTCGCGGCCCAGCACTTCGGCCACGCGTTTTGACAGGGTGCGGAATTCCATCTCAGACAGGAAGCCGAGCAGGCGGTCGGCATCGGGGTCGCGCACTTCGAGGTCGTCGATGGTGAAGTCGATGGGCGTGTTTTCATCGAGCAGCACGAGGCTGCGGCTCAGGCGGATTTGCTCGGCATGGTCGATCAGGGTCTGGCGGCGTTTGGGCTGTTTGATCTCGCTCGCGCGTTCCAGCAGCGCATCCAGATCGCCGTATTCGTTGATCAGCAGCGCCGCTGTCTTGATGCCGATGCCGGGCGCGCCGGGCACGTTGTCGACCGAATCGCCCGCCAGCGCCTGCACATCCACCACGCGGTCAGGGTAGACACCGAACTTCTCGAAGACGCCATCGCGGTCGATGGTCTTGTTCTTCATCGCGTCCAGCATTTCCACGCCGTCGCCGACAAGCTGCATCAGGTCTTTGTCAGAGCTGATGATCGTGCAACGCCCCCCGGCGGCGCGGGCCTGTACGGCGAGGGTGGCGATGATGTCATCCGCCTCATAGCCCTCAAGCTCTTTGCAAGCGATGTTGAACGCCTCGGTCGCGGTACGGGTCAGCGGGATCTGCGGGCGCAGGTCTTCGGGCATGGCCTCGCGGTTGGCCTTGTACTGGTCGTACATGTCATTGCGGAAAGTGTGGCTGCCCTTGTCGAAGATCACGGCAACATGCGTGGGCGCATTGGGGCCGGTGTTGCCTTCAACATAGCGGTGCAGCATGTTGCAGAAGCCCGCTACGGCGCCGATGGGCATGCCGTCGGATTTGCGCGTCAGCGGTGGCAGGGCGTGATAGGCGCGAAAGATGAAGGCCGAGCCGTCGATCAGATGCAGGTGGTGGCCTTTGCCGAATGTCATAGGAATGCTCCGCTGGGTTGGCGACCCTTTTGCCACGAAGCATGGCCCACGGCCAGACGCCAATGCGCCGCGCGGGCAGGTTCGTGCCGTCGGTTCAGATGTTCAGAGGGGGCCGGAAAGGCTCAGACTTTGCCTTCGAAATCCGCACGGACGAATTTGCAATCGCAGTAGCCGCATTCGACCCAGCCGCGGTCTTGGGGGATTTGCAGCCAGACGCGCGGATGGCCAAGCGCGCCTTCGCTGCCGTCGCAGGCCACGCGCCAAGTGTTCACGATGCGGGTTTCGGGCGCTTGCAGGGTCATGGAGTTGGTCCTCGGCTCAGGCGAAAGTTGCCACTCGTTATGACCAAAGCAGGCGCGCGGGGCAAGGGCTCTGCGCGGGAATGGGAGGCTTGTGCACAAAGTGGTTCAAGTGCCAGCCCACAAGGGGTAAAAGGCGCTGAACAGCCACCAAGCCGGAGCAACAGTCTGATGAGCGCCCCCAAACCTGTCGTATTGTGCATCCTTGACGGTTGGGGCCTCAGCGAGGTGCCGGAGGGCAACGCCCCCCTGCTGGCCAAGACGCCGAATTTTGACCGGATCATGCAAGCGGGACCAAAGGCGCAGCTGATCACCCATGGCCCCGACGTGGGCCTGCCGCGCGGGCAGATGGGCAATTCCGAGGTTGGCCACACCAATATCGGCGCGGGCCGGGTGGTGGCGATGGATCTGGGGCAGATTGATCTGGCGATCGAAGAAGGCAGCTTTGCCGAGAATGCGCGGCTGCGGGGTTTTATCGCCAAGCTCAAGGAAACCGGCGGCACGGCGCATCTGATGGGCGTCGTCTCGGACGGGGGGGTGCATGGGCATCTGAGCCATATGATCGCCGCCGCCCGCGCACTGGTTGCGGCGGGACTGCCGGTGGTGATCCATGCGGTGACCGATGGGCGCGACGTGGCACCGTCTTCAGCGCTTGGCTATTTCGAGACGCTGGAGGCGGCGCTGCCCGAAGGCGTCAGGATCGTCACCGTGACAGGGCGCTATTTCGCGATGGACCGCGACAACCGTTGGGACCGGGTGGGCAAGGCTTCGGCGGCAATTCTGCGCGGCGAAGGGCAGGCATTTCCCGATGCCCGCGCAGCGGTGCAGGCGGCCTACGGGCGGGGCGAGACGGATGAGTTCTTTGCCGCCAGTGTGATCGACGGCTATGCGGGGGCGGCGACGGGCGACGGGCTCTTCTGCCTTAACTTCCGCGCCGACCGCGCGCGCGAGATCATGGCGGCCTTGGGCGATCCGGGGTTCGACGCCTATGACATCGGTCCGCGCCCCGATTGGGCGGCGCTGATGGGCATGGCGGAATATTCCAAAGACCACGCCGCCTATATGACCACGATGTATCCCAAGCCGGACATCAAAAACACGCTGGGGGATTGGGTGGCGCAACAGGGGCTGCGGCAGTTCCGTTTGGCCGAGACCGAGAAATATCCCCATGTGACCTTTTTCCTCAACGGGGGTGTCGAAACCCCGGCGGCGGGCGAAGACCGCAACATGCCCAAGTCGCCCGATGTCGCGACCTATGACATGCAGCCCGAGATGTCCTGCGCCGAGGTGACGGATCAGTTCGTGCAGGCGATCGAGGCGGGCTATGACCTGATCGTGGTGAATTACGCCAACCCCGATATGGTCGGCCATACCGGTGATCTTGAGGCAGCGATTGCGGCTTGCGAGGCGGTGGACGCGGGGCTGGGCCGGGTGCTCAAGGCGCTGGAAAAGGCGGGCGGCGCGATGATCGTTACGGCGGATCACGGCAATTGCGAGATGATGATCGACCCTGAGACCGGTGGCGCGCATACGGCGCATACGCTTAACCCTGTGCCGGTGGTGGCGGTGGGCGCGCCCGAAGGGACCGCCCTGCGCGACGGGCGTCTGGCCGATCTGGCACCGACGGTGCTGGAGTTGATGGGCCTGCCGCAGCCCGAAGAAATGACCGGGAAAAGCCTGCTGACATGAAGCATTTCGCCGCGGCTGTTGTTTTTGCCTGCCTGCCCCTGATGGCACAGGCGCAGGCCGATGAGGCCGCCGCGGAGGCACGCGCGGCCGCGACCGCGTTGGAGGCGGCAGGGGCGCGGCTCGATCAAGCCGATGGCGCGCGCGACCGGGTGCAGGCGCTGACCGAAACGATTCAGGCGTTTGAGGCGGGGCTTGCCGCGATGCGGGCAGGGCTGCGTCAGGCGGCGATCAACGAGGCACAGCTTAGCCGCAAGCTACAGGCGCGCGAGGGCGAGGTGGCGCAGTTCTTGGGCGTTTTGCAAAGCATCGGTGGTGATCCCTCGCCCGTGGTGCTGTTGCACCCCGATGGCCCGATGGGCACTGCGCGTGCCGGGATGTTGCTGGCGGAATTGACGCCCGCGCTCAACGCCCGCGCCGATGCACTGCGCCAAGACTACGAAGACATCAAAACCCTGCGTGCCTTGCAGACCGATGCGGCACAGCGGTTGCAAGAGGGGCTGACCGAAGTGCAGCGCGCCCGCACCGCGCTCAATCAGGCGATGGCCAACCGTACCGATCTGCCCACGCGCTTTACCGAAGACCCGGTGCGCACCGCGATCCTGATTGCCTCGACCGAGACATTGGATGGCTTTGCCAGTGGCCTGTCCGAGATCACCACCGGCGCGGAAGAACCCGCCCCGGTGAACCTTGACGGTCAGGTGGGCGAGCTGCCCTTGCCCGCCCAAGGCTTGGTGCTGCGCAAGGCGGGAGAGACGGATTCGGCTGGGGTCACACGGCCCGGCATGATCCTTGCCACCCGGCCCCGCGCCATCGTCACCAGCCCGGCGGCATCAACGATCCGATACGTCGGTCCGTTGCTGGATCTGGGCAATGTCGTGATCCTTGAGCCGCAGGTCGATACGCTTTTTGTGCTGGCGGGGCTGGATATCGTTTACGGCCAAGCCGGGCAGGTGATTGCCGGTGGCACGCCCATCGGGTTGATGGGCGGGCCGGAAAGCGGCACAAGTTCCCAGATGTCACCAAATGGTGAAGGCACTGGCACTGACCGGACGGAAACGCTCTATATAGAAGTCAGGCAAGACAACACACCTCAGGACCCGGCAGACTGGTTCCGCACCGACAAGGATGGATAGCAGATGAAGAAATTCGTGATGGCAGCCGTTGCAGGCACGGTCGCGGGGGTGGTCGCAACCACTCAGATCGCCGGACCGCTGCTGGCGCAAGAGGCCGAGAAGACGACAAATGTTTACGAACAGCTTGATCTTTTCGGAGATATTTTCGAACGCATCCGCGCGCAATATGTCGAAGATGTCGACCCCGGTGACCTGATCGAAGCCGCCATCAACGGTATGCTGACCTCGCTTGATCCGCATTCGTCCTACCTGTCGCCCAAGGACGCCGAAAAGATGCGCGAACAAACGCGCGGCGAATTCGGGGGTTTGGGCATCGAGGTCACCCAAGAAGAGGGTTTCGTCAAAGTCGTCTCGCCCATCGATGGCACCCCTGCTGCTGAGGCCGGGATTGAGGCGGGGGATTTCATCACCCATGTCGATGGCGAAAGCCTGTTGGGTCTTGGCCTCGACGACGCGGTCGAGATGATGCGCGGGCCGGTGGGGTCAGAGATCCTCATCACCGTAGTGCGCGAAGGGGAGCCAGAGCCCTTCGACGTTTCCATCGTGCGCGACACAATCCAGCTGACCGCCGTGCGCGCCCGGACCGTGGGCAACACCGCCGTGCTGCGTCTGACAACGTTCAACGAACAGACCTATCCCAAGATGAAAGAGGGTCTGGAGCAGCAGATCGAAGACGCGGGTGGCATGGAGAATATCAACGGCATCGTCATTGATATGCGCAACAACCCCGGCGGTTTGCTCAATCAGGCGATTGCCGTGTCGGATGCCTTCCTCGAAGAAGGGGAAATCGTCAGCACCCGTGGCCGCGACATCGAAGATGGTGACCGGGTGAATGCCACGCCGGGTGATCTGGCGATGGGCAAACCGATTGTGGTGCTGATCAACGGCGGCTCTGCCTCGGCCTCGGAAATCGTCGCGGGGGCCTTGCAGGACCACCGCCGCGCCATCGTCATCGGCACCAAGAGCTTTGGCAAAGGGTCGGTTCAGACCGTCATGCCACTGCGCGGCGACGGGGCCATGCGCCTGACCACGGCGCGCTACTACACGCCTTCGGGCCGGTCGATCCAAGCGCTTGGCGTATCGCCTGACATCGTTGTAGCCCAGCCCCCAGCCGCACCGGAGACCGAGGAAGACGAAGCATTGTCGGCACGCCCCCTCCGCTCCGAAGCCGATCTGCGCGGACGGTTGAACAATGACAGCCTGACCGACGATCAGATCAAACAGATCGAGGACGACCGCGAAAAGGCCCGCAAGGCGGCTGAGCTGCGTGAAGAGGATTACCAACTGGCCTATGCCATCGACATCCTCAAGGGTCTGTCTGCTTTGGGCCCGAACGAGTAAAATATCGCAGATAAGATGCACAAAGCCCCGCTGGAGACAGCGGGGCTTTTTGTTTGGGGCCGGTCCGTTGGCGGTGGGGCGGGGCGCGACCTAGAGCGCGCGGCGCCGCGTTCCGAATGCAGTGCGGGGCGGTGCCCGCCTTACCCCGTTTCGCGGCAATGCCGCCGAAAGGCGCGTTTGAGCATGTCGAGTTCGGCGCGCAGCAGGTCCATCTGGGCCCGAATGTCATCTCCAAGCGCTTCATCCGCGATCAGGGTCACATAACCCAAGAGCGCCCCGCTGGTCTTTTCGGTGATAACGAGGGTCTGCACCCCATCGGCAATCGCCTCGGGTGGGAGGGCGAAGGAGAGGTGCCAGTGGCCCTCGGTCCCTTCGGCTTCCAGTGTCACCTCTGCCACCTCTTTGCCTTCATGCGTTACGCTGATCTGCGGGGCGTCGGTGACGTCCTGGGCGGTCAGCACGCCGTGCCAGATGCCTTGGCGCAATACAGTCTTGGTCAGGTCAAAGTGGCTCATGACGGGGTCCTAGATCTGGGCGCGGGGGCGGCGCGAGAAAGTGAGGTCGCGCAGCACGACTTGGTTCATGTCCGGCCCCTCAAAGATTAGGTCGATCCATGCCGCCTCGATCCGCTTTTCGTTGAGATTGCTATAGGCCAGATCAAATTCGACGCTGATGTTTTCCTGTCCGACGGGCAATTCGCGGACGATCTGTTCGGTGTTCGGACCATGGCGGATGTTGAGCCGGGCAAAGATCTCAAGCGGGTGTTCCAGTTGCACGATCGTATCCATGCGGATCAGGTGGCGGCGTTTCAATCCGGTGATGGCGCCGGTGGGCAGGTTAATCACCAGCGACAGGAAAGACCCATCAAATTTGAAGACATCGAGTTGCAGCCCATAGGGGGCCAAATCGGCCTCGCGCAGGTTGCGCAACTGGCGCAGGGTCAGTTCCGATTGCGCGCAATCGTGGAATAGGGTCACTTCCTCGCCCAGTGTCGATTTGGTTTCGACCGACGACATCCCCGGCGTGGCAAGCGGGCCGCGCCAAAGCTCGGGCCGCCATGCCCAATCGGCGTTATGCGGTTTCGGAAAGCCGCTGGCGCCAATCGCGGGCAGGGCGAGGCGGTCTTCTGCGCGGTGAATCAGACGATCCAGTTGGGCGCGCAGCAGCCGGGCGCGGCTGCGTTGGCGGCGCAGGGTGGCAAGATCGACCGTGGCGGCCTTGCGAGCCGCATCGGCCCAACGTTGCAGCGCGCGGGCATAGAGCTTGCTCTCCAGATAGCCGCTGGGGAAGTTGACCATGAACCTGCGCCTCTCGTTTTGTCGCAGTCTATGCAAGGCGGGCATTTCGTTCAAATGAATAGCCCTGCGATTGTTTTCGGGGGCGGGCAGTGTTGCCAATTTGGAAACAACGGGCGGGTCAGCTGCCCGCGGCGGCAGCCTTCGCGCTTTTGCTGCGGCTTTGTCGGATCAGGTCTGCGACCAGTGCGCGGCCCTCTTCGGAAATGGCGCGGCTTTGCGGTGCGCCGTACAGGGTGACGCTGGCGACATGGCCGCCGATCCGTGCCATGCCGCGCCAGTGGCGGGGCGACATGCCCTCGGCGGGCACCGGCCCTTGGGCCACAAAAATCGTTGCGCCTTCAATGTTGCCGGCTTCTTGCAGCTGGCTCAGGCCAGTGGCCTCGGCGACCTGTTGCGGGGTGGGCAGAGGGGCTTCTGCCTCGGCCTTGATCAGCGCCAGCGTTAGGATGCCACGCGGCGCGGCAGTGACCACATCCGGCAGGCCAAGCGCATCGCAGCGCGCCATCAGGGCAAAGCGGCGTTTGAGGCTTTTGGGGTCGATGCAATAGCCCTGTGGGGGCACCACCTGCACCGCGCCCCCGGCAAGCGCCGTTTGCCGCAGGGGTTTGTCGGGCACGCCGGTGCCGCCGCCAAAGGAAAAACCCTGACCGCCTTCGCAGGCGGACAGGGTGAGCATAGCAAGTGCCGCAAGAGGGCGTTTAGAGGTCCATGTAATCATGGGTCTCGGCCTGAGCGCCCGGATGTGTCACGGCTCCAAGGTAGGTGGGGCCGACAAGCTTGGCATATTTCCACAGCGCGCCGCTTTGGTAGTTCGTCGCACGGGGGCCAGCCCAGCCCTTGCGGCGCTCGGCTAGTTCATCCTCGCTCAGATCGACGCTGATGCTGCCGGTGATGGCATCAAGGGTGATCATGTCGCCGTTTTTCAGCAGCGCAATCGGCCCGCCGTGCGCGGCTTCTGGCCCAACGTGACCCACGCAGAAACCACGTGTCGCGCCCGAGAAGCGGCCATCGGTGATCAGCGCCACTTTCTTGCCCATGCCCTGACCGGACAGCGCCGCCGTGGTCGCCAGCATCTCGCGCATGCCGGGGCCGCCTGCGGGGCCTTCGTTGCGGATGACGAAAACGTCGCCTTCGGAATAGGCGCGGTTCTGCACGGCTTCAAAGGCGTCCTGCTCGCATTCAAACACCAGCGCGGGGCCGGTGAAAACGATGTCTTCTTCCGACATGCCCGCGATTTTCACGATGGCGCCTTCGGGGGCGAGGTTGCCTTTGAGGCCCACGACACCGCCGGTCTTGCTGATCGGATTGGCGACCGAGTGGATTACCTTGCCGTCAGCTTCGCGGGTAACCTGATCGAGCACTTCGCCCATGGAGTATCCGGTGGCGGTCATGCAGTCTTCGTGAATAAGGCCCGCTTTGCGCAACTCATTCATCACCACCGGCACGCCGCCCGCATCGTAAAGATCTTTGGCCACATAAGCGCCGCCCGGTTTCATATCGACGAAATAGGGTGTGTCGCGGAAGATTTCGCAAACGTCTTCGAGGTAGAACTCGATCCCGGCTTCATGCGCCATGGCGGGCAAGTGCAGGCCCGCGTTAGTCGAGCCGCCGGTGCAGGCCACGATGCGCGCTGCGTTTTCAAAGGCTTCGCGGGTGCAGATGTCACGCGCGCGGATGTTCTTTTCGATCAAGTTCATGACCGCCGCCCCCGAGGCTTCGGCATAGGCGTCGCGGCTCTCATAGGGCGCGGGCATGCCCGAAGAGTTCGGCAGCGCGAGGCCGATGGCCTCCGACACGCAGGCCATGGTGTTTGCGGTGAACTGGCCGCCGCAAGCACCCGCCGATGGGCAAGCGACGCGTTCGAGCACGTCCAGGGCTGCTTGCGACATGGTGCCGTTCTGGAACCGGCCCACAGCTTCGAACATGTCCTGTACAGTCAGATCGCGGCTGGCGAAATCTTCTGGCACATCGGCCCCGGCAGGCGCTTTTCCCGGCAGGATCGACCCGCCATAGAGGAAGACCGACGGCACGTTCAGCCGCAGCATTGCCATCATCATTCCCGGCAGCGATTTGTCACAGCCCGCCAGACCCACGATGGCGTCATAGCAGTGGCCGCGCATGGTCAGCTCTACCGTGTCGGCAATTGCTTCGCGCGACGCGAGCGAAGAGCGCATGCCCTCATGGCCCATCGCGATGCCATCGGTGACGGTGATCGTGGTGAATTCGCGCGGGGTGCCCTGTTCGGAATGCACGCCCACTTTTACAGCCTGCGCCTGACGGTTCAGGGCGATGTTACAGGGGGCTGCTTCGTTCCAGCAGGTGGCGACGCCCACCAGCGGCTGGTGAATCTCTTCTTCGGTCATGCCCATGGCATAGTAGTAAGACCGGTGCGGCGCGCGGGCCGGGCCTTCGGTCACGTGGCGGCTGGGCAGCCGGGATTTGTCGAAGCGGGGCGTGGTGGACATCGGTGGGCTCCTTGAAACGTCTTGAATGGAATAGAGGGGCGGCGGCTATGCTGCAAGGCTTTGGCGCGTATGAGGCGGGGGAACTGTTGTATCGCAGCGTGTTAGGGCATAGGTTCTGACCTTCTGGCGCGGTCGGTTGGAGCCGCCCGCAAGCGTGAAGGTCCGGCATATGCTCTGCAACAACCACCCCCGATCTGCCCCGCGCCTCTCATGAATTGGCGGCCCGATTACAGCGCCCATGCGGCCTTCGTCGCGCCCGCGCGCGCCTCATCGGCGCTTTGGCGGTTTTTCTTGGGGTTGTTCGTGGCGGTGGTGGCCTATGTCGCGCTGAACGAGCTTTATTTTCAGACGGTCTATGCGCTGGCAGGCACGGCGGCGGCATCGCTGCATGGCAACCTGCTTGAAGGGGCCACGCCGCAGGCCATGTATCTGCTGCTGTTCAGTTTTGGGACCATGGCGATGGCGGTCGGTGTGACTGTGCGGGTCGTACACCGGCGCAGCGCGGGCAGCTTGCTGGGCGTGCCGGGGCGGCTTTGGCCGAGTTTTCGCGCGGTGTCCCTTGCTATGCTGGCCCTTGGGGCGGTGCTGCTGGTCCTGCCGCCGTGGGACATGGGCGGCGAACTGACGCCGAACCTGCCGCTTGGCCGCTGGCTGCTGCTTTTGCCACTGTCGCTGCTGGCGGTGTTGGTGCAGGTCAGCGCCGAAGAGATCGTCTTTCGCGGCTATGTACAGCAGCAACTGGCGGCACGGTTTCGCTCGCCGCTGATCTGGATGGTCCTGCCCTCGGCGCTTTTCGCGCTTGGTCACTACCTGCCTGCCGAGGCGGGGGAGAATGCGCTGATGGTGGCGCTCTGGGCTGGGGTCTTCGGCATCCTGATGGCTGACCTTACTGCGCGCTCCGGCTCGCTTGGGCCCGCCATCGCGGTGCATCTGTGGAACAATGTCTCGGCCATTCTCATTATCTCTCTGCCGGATGATCTTTCGGGGCTGGCGCTTTATCTGACGCCGTTTTCGATGGATGACGCAGCGGCGTTGCGGACTTGGTTGCCGGTGGATTTCGCGTTGATGTTGGTGTCGTGGCTCGCGGCAAGGCTGGCGATACGCCGCTGATTGCAATTTCCCCATGCGGGGATTATCTGGAACGGAACCACAGCAGAGGCCTGCCAATGAACTGGATCACAAACTACGTCCGTCCGCGTATCAACTCGATCTTCTCGCGCCGCGAGACGCCGGACAACCTGTGGACCAAGTGTAACGAATGCGGCACCATGCTGTTTCACCGCGAGTTGGCGGACAATCTAAACGTCTGCACCAACTGCGGCCATCACATGCACATCAGCCCGCGCGAGCGGTTCAAGGCGCTGTTCGACGGTGGCATCTTTACCGAGGTGAAGGTTCCTGCGCCCACGCCAGACCCGCTGCATTTCAAGGATCAGAAGCGCTATCCCGACCGGATGAAGGCCGCGCAAAAGCAGACGGGCGAGCATGAAGCCATGCTCGTGGTCACGGGTGAGATTGGCCGCACGCCGATTGTATCTTGCGCGCAGGACTTCTCGTTCATGGGCGGCTCCATGGGCATGTATGTGGGCAATGCGATCATTGCCGCCGCCGAGGAAGCGGTGAAGCTGAAGCGCCCTCTGGTGCTGTTCTCCGCCGCCGGTGGCGCGCGGATGCAAGAAGGTATCCTCAGCCTGATGCAGATGCCGCGCACCACGGTCGCCGTGCAGATGCTGAAAGAGGCGGGCCTGCCCTATATCGTTGTGCTGACCCACCCCACCACCGGCGGCGTCACCGCGTCCTATGCGATGTTGGGCGACGTGCAGATTGCCGAGCCGAACGCGCTGATCTGCTTTGCCGGGCCGCGTGTGATCGAACAGACCATCCGTGAAAAACTGCCCGAGGGCTTTCAGCGGGCGGAATATCTGCTCGACCATGGCATGCTCGACCGGGTGACCAAGCGGACTGAGATGCGTGATGAATTGATCACCATTACCCGCATGCTGATGGGCCTGCCGCCCGCCGTGCGCGGTGACCTGCCCGCGCCCGAAGAAGTGGAGGTGGCCGAGGCCGCCGCCGCCGTTCAGGCCGCAGCGGAGTTGCCCGCCGATACGCCTAAGAAGAAATGAGCACGCCTTCATCGGACGTCATCCTTGAACGGATGATGGCGCTGCACCCCAAGATCATCGATCTGACACTCGACCGGATGTGGCGGCTGCTGGAGGCTTTGGGCAATCCGCAGAACGACCTGCCGCCGGTGATCCACATCGCGGGCACCAATGGCAAAGGGTCGACCCAAGCGATGATTCGCGCGGGGCTAGAGGCGGCGGGCAAGACCGTGCACGCCTATACCTCACCCCATCTGGCGCGGTTTCATGAGCGTATTCGCGTTGCAGGGCAGTTGATCTCAGAGCCCGATCTGGCGGCCGTGTTGGATGAATGCCACGCCGCCAACGGTGGCGAAGAGATCACCTATTTCGAGATCACCACCTGCGCCGCCATCCTCGCTTTTTCGCGCAGCAGAGCCGATTACACGCTGCTGGAGGTGGGGCTAGGCGGGCGCTTGGATGCGACAAATGTGATCGACCCGGCGCTGACCGTGATCACCCCGGTGTCGGTCGATCATCAGCAGTATTTGGGCGAAACGCTGGCCGAAATCGCGGGCGAGAAGGCTGGCATTATCAAGCGTCTTGTGCCCTGTGTGGTCGGCCCGCAGCAAGACCCCGCGCTTGAGGTGATCGAAGACCGCGCCGCGAAACTGGGCGCGCCGCTTTTGGCCTATGGCCAGCAATGGCATGTCGCGCCCGAAGCAGGGCGCATGGTCTATCAAGATGAGCGCGGCTTGCTTGATCTGCCGCGCCCCAATCTGCCCGGCGACCATCAGATCATGAACGCGGGGGCCGCGCTGGCGGCGCTGCGCCAGCTTGGGATCGATGCAGAGGCTTGCGAGGCTGCAGTGACGCAGGCGCAGTGGCCCGCGCGGATGCAGCGGCTGTCAGAGGGGCCGCTGGCCCGCATGGCACCCGAGGGTGAGCTTTGGCTGGACGGCGGGCACAACCCCGCCGCAGGCGTGGCGCTGGCCGCGACGCTGGCCGCTTTGCCGAAACGCCCGACGCATCTAATCTGCGGCATGTTGAACACCAAGGATATCGCCGGATACTTGCGCCCCTTGGCGGCAGAGGCGGCAAGTCTGACCGCCGTGTCGATCCCCGGCGAGGCGGCGACCCTACCTGCCGAGGCGACGGCCAAAGTGGCGCGTGATGTCGGGTTCGAGACCGCCGAGGCCGAGAATGTCACCGCGGCGCTCAAGGCGATCATCGCCCGCGAACCCCATGCGCGTGTGCTGATCTGCGGCTCACTCTACCTTGCCGGTAGCGTGTTGCGTGAAAACGTCTAGTTAACCATATTTGGGTGTACCGCTGCTGCGAAGTGCAGATGTGGTGTATCTTGGTCTTAGGAAGTCTCCCCTTTCGAATTTGACCGAGGTGTCCCCATGCGCAATTTCAGCCAGTCCGCGCGTCACGATCAGGACGATGCACGGAAATATCAATTTATCTTCATGGCCATAGGTGTCGCCATCATCGCAGGCGGCCTGTGGTGGCTTTATGAAGTCGAGCGGCCTTATCACCCGATTTTGCAGGGCAATGACCTGCATATGCAGCCGGTAAGTGATTCCTGATTTGGCGGCAGGGGGCGGTCAGCGCCCCCAGTCTTCCCCCTGCATTTCGCGCAGTCTGGAGGCTGTGCGCTCGAACTCAAAGGTGCCTTCGCCTTCGAGATAGAGCATTTCCGGCGCGGCGGCGGCAGAGCAGATCAGCCGCACCTTCGCCTCATAAAGCGCGTCGATGAGCGTGACAAAGCGCTTGGCCTCGTTAAAGTTCGAGCGGCCGAGGGTGGGGATGTTGTCCAGCAGTAGCACCCGCACGGCCTGCGCCAGCGCGAGGTAATCCGCGGCCCCCAAGGGCTGCCCGCAAAGCGCGTGGAAACCGGCGCGGGCCATGCCGTTGTGAAAGGCCGGGATCACCACTTCGCGGCCCTTGACGTGGAGGGTCAGCGGCTCGCCCTTTGTGCCTGCCAGATCGTCCCAAACCGCATCCATCGCGGCGCGGCTCTCGGCGTTGACGGGGGTGAAATAGACCTGCGACCCGGCCAGCCGATCTTGGCGGTAGTCGGTCGGGCTGGCAAGTTCATGCACCACCATGCGCTCTTTGATGAGGTCGATGAAAGGGACAAACACCTCGCGGTTGATGCCGTTTTTATACAGGTCATCGGGCAGGCGGTTGGAGGTGGTGACGACCACGACCCCGGCGGCAAAAAGCGCCTCGAACAGGCGGCCCACGATCATCGCGTCGGTGATGTCGGTGATCTGCATCTCGTCGAAAGCGAGCAGGCGCACGCTGTCGGCCACATCGCGGGCAACGGGCGCGATGGCGTCATCCACGCCGGTCTTGCGGACCTCATGCATGGCGTTGTGGATTTCCTGCATGAAGGCGTGGAAATGCACCCGGCGCGCGGGCACGTCGGGCAGATGCGCCACGAACATGTCCATCAGCATCGACTTGCCGCGCCCCACGCCACCCCAGAGGTACAGCCCCTTGGGCGGTTCGGGCGCCTTGCGAAAGAAGCTTTTCTTCGGCGGGTTGGCCAGCGCATCGCGGATGCGGTCAAACTCCGCCATGACGGTTTCTTGGGCCGGGTCGGCCTGTAGCTTGCCCTCGGCGACAAGCCGGGCATAGGTTTCGCGCATATTGCTCATGGCGGGAGAGATAGCGTGCTGGTGGGGGAGAGGAAAGGTGGTCTTGTGTGGCAGAGTGCGAAGCAACTGAGGGACATCGGCTGCCCGCGGGTCGGCGATCCGCGGCAGGTCGCTGCCACTTTATGGCTCAGCCATGATGTGCGTTTGCCAAGTCCCACCCAGCCGTACTAAATCGCCTACCCGTCCGGGCGGGCAGGCGATGGCCCGGCGCCTGCGGCTTGATTCCGGGCCGAGTGTGTTTACCAGTCCGTCGGCCCCTTCTCGGCAAATTCATGCACGAGGAAGTCGATGAACGCCCGCACCTTGGGCTGGGTGAACCGGCCCGGAGGATAGACGGCGTAGATGCCCTGCGTCTCCAGCGGCAGTTCGGGGATGGCATCCTCGACCAACCCTTTCTCCATCGCATCGGCGTAAAGAAAGCTCGGCAGATAGGCGATCCCCAGTCCCGAAATCGCGGCGTTCAAAAGGCTCTGCCCGTCATTGACCGACAGCCAGCCCGCCGTGCGGACCTGCCGCTTTTCACCCGAAGGTGCGGTCAGTTTCCACACATTGCCAGACGACTGGTTCGAGTAATGCAGCAGCTTGTGATTGTTCAGATCATCGATCTTTTCCGGCCGCCCGTACTGCTCGAAATACTTCGGGCTGGCGATCATGCGTTTGGTCGTCTCGGTCAGCTTGCGCGCGCGCAGGGTGCTGTCCTCCAACTCTCCGATGCGCACGGCCATGTCGAACCCTTCCGAGATCAGCTCAACGTAACGGTTGTTCAGCACCATGTTCACCGTGATGTCGGGAAAGTCCTGCAAGAACTCCGACAAAGCGGGCGACAGGTGATTGACGCCGAAATCCGTCGCCACCGAAATCCGCAACAGCCCCGAGGGCGCGGATTGCATCGAGGTGACCAGCGCATCGGCCTCGCCTGCGTCGTTCAGCACGCGGCGGGCGCGGTCGTAATAGGCCAGCCCGATCTCCGTGGGCGACACGCGGCGGGTGGTACGGTTAAGCAACCGCGCCCCCAAGCGGGCCTCAAGTGAGGATACATGCTTTGAGACGGCGGATTTCGAGATCCCCATCTTCTTGGCAGCATCTGTAAAGCCGCCTTGATCCACCACTGTGGCAAACGCTTCCATTTCCGTAAGGCGGTCCATTGCCTGTCCCTTCGCATTGATCTTGTTGTCCTCAGGTATGGGCGGCAATTCAGGCAGGATCGGGGCAGAGGCAAGACAGTCCCGTGGTCTTTGCAGGGATCGTTCATGGCATGGAAACGGCAGAACAATCCGTTTCCGAGGGGCTTACAGCCAGCGCAGCCATTTCAGAACCGCCAGCATGAGCGCGGCGAGGCCCACCATGGCAAGGCAAAGGACGGCAAAGGCGCGCGGATCGTCCACGCCGGGCATCCCGCCGACGTTCACGCCGAAAAGCCCGGTCAGAAACCCCAGCGGCAGGAACACGGCGGCGGCGATCGACAGCACATAGCCATGGCGCGCTTGGCGTTGGGCGACTTGGTTGTCGTGTTCGTCCTGTACCGTGACAATGCGCTCTTGCAGGGCGTCCAGTTCCTCCACCACGATGGCGGTGCGGTTGGCCAACTCGCGCAGCTTCATCGAATCGACATTCGGGATCAGCGGCAGGTCTAGGTCCGCCAACCGTTCCAACGCGCTGCGCTGCGGGGCGAGGTAGCGTTCGAGTTTGATCGTGCTGCGGCGGGTGACGGGCAGGTCTTTGGGCGGCGGGGTGCTGAGGTCTTCGAGGTCGGTTTCGTAGAAAGCCGTGCGGTCCGCCAGCCGGGCAACCTCGGTCTGGACCCGTGCGGTCAACCTTGAGACCAGCGCTTCGAGGAAGGCCGAAGGCCGGGGCGGGGCGTTGCTCTGGGCGGCCAGCGCGCGCAATTCGTCGATGGCAAAGACCCGGCGCATCCGCACAGTAATCACCACCGCATCCGTCACCCACATCCGGACCGAGACCATCTGGTCGGCCTGCTGCCCTTCGTTCAGGTTGATGCCGCGCAGATTGAGGATCAGACCGTCCTCATATTCATCGCAGCGCGGGCGCGTTTCGGGTTGCAGCAATGCACCCGCCGGGATCTCGGGCAGGTGTTCGGCCAGCCATGGTGCCAGCGCGGGATCGGCCATGTCGAAATGCCACCAACGGTAGCGCGCAGGCCCGGTCAGTTGGGTGTCTTCGGGCACCGTGGTGGTGCCGTCATCAGATATGTCAAAGACGCAGAGGGGCATGGTCACCTATTGGCTGGCAAAAGCGGTCAGGCGATTTAGCGGGTTGCGCGCGCCGGGTGCAAGGGCGCGCGCAGTGCGGGTGCTAAAGGGCAGCAGCCAGACGTGTGCCCTGATTGATCGCGCGTTTCGCGTCGAGCTCTGCGGCCACGTCGGCACCGCCGATCACATGACAGGGGGTGCCGCTGGCCTCTAGGGTGTCGGCAAGACTGCGGTCAGAAAGTTGTCCGGCGCAGAGCACGATGGTGTCGGCCTCGATCAGCGTGGGGTTCTCGCGCGCCTCGCCGAAGGTAATGTGCAGGCCGGACCCGTCGATACTTTCGTAGTTCACGCCCGCGATCATCTTCACGTCGCGCATGGTGAGAGAGGCGCGGTGAATCCAGCCCGTGGTCTTGCCCAAACCTTTGCCGGGTTTGCTGGTCTTGCGTTGCAGCATGGTGATCTGCCGCGCAGGTGCCGGGGGTTGCGGGCCTTCGGGGGCCAGCCCGCTGCGGTGCGTGCCCGGATCGCTGACGCCCCATTCGCGCATCCATTCGGGGAGGTTCAGCGTGCTGCTCTCGCCGTCGTGCACCAGATGTTCCGACACGTCGAAGCCAATCCCGCCCGCGCCAATCACGGCGACACGCTGGCCGACCTTTGCCGTGCCGTTCAGCACGTCGATGTAGCTGACCACGTTGTCGCCGTCTTGGCCGGGGATTTGTGGGTCACGCGGCACAACGCCGGTGGCGATGATGACCTCGTCGAAGCCGCGAAGCGCGTCCGCCGTGGCCTCGGTCTCAAGCTGCACGGTCACGTCGTGGACCTTGAGCATGGTGCGGTACCAATCGACCAAGCCCCAGAATTCCTCTTTTCCCGCCACTTGCTTGGCGAGGTTGAGTTGCCCGCCGATCTCGCTCGCGCGGTCTATCAAGGTGACCTTATGGCCGCGCTCGGCAGCAGTAATCGCGGCGGACAAGCCCGCAGGGCCAGCACCGACCACGGCCACGGATTTCGCCACCGCTACCGGTTCGATTCGCAATTCCGTCTCATAGCAGGCGCGCGGGTTTACAAGGCAGGTGGAGATCTTGCCGCCGAAAGTATGGTCGAGGCAGGCTTGGTTGCAGGCGATACAGGGGGCGATCCGCTCAGCCTGACCGGCCTTGGCCTTGGCAAGGAAATCGGCATCGGCCAGCATCGGCCGCGCGAGGCTGACCATATCGGCGCAGCCCTCCGCCAGCACCTCTTCGGCGACCTCGGGCGTGTTGATCCGGTTCGAGGTGATCAGCGGGATGCCCACCTTGCCCATCAGCTTTTTCGTGACCCAAGCAAAGGCCGCGCGCGGCACCGAAGTGGCGATGGTGGGGATGCGCGCCTCGTGCCAGCCGATGCCGGTGTTGATGATATTGGCGCCCGCCTTCTCGACCTCTTGGGCCAGTTGCACGACCTCCTCAAAGGTCGATCCGTTGGGGATGAGGTCGATCATCGACAGCCGGTAGATCAGGATGAAATCTTCGCCCACCGTTTCGCGCACCCGGCGCACCACCTCCAGCGGCAGGCGCATGCGGTTCTCATAAGACCCGCCCCAGCGGTCCTCGCGCTTGTTGGTATGGTTGACGAGGAACTGGTTCAGAAAGTAGCCCTCCGAGCCCATGATCTCTACCCCATCATAGCCCGCCTCTCGCGCGCGCAGGGCGCAGGCGGCGATGTCGGCGATCTGTTTCTCGATGCCTTCCTCGTCGAGCTCCTTGGGCGCGAACATGGAGATGGGGGATTTGATCGCGCTTGGGGCCACGCATTCGGGGGTAAAGGCATAGCGGCCCGCGTGGAGAATCTGCATGGCGATCTTGCCGCCCGCTTCATGCACCCGCTGGGTGATGATGCTGTGGTTGTCCACGTCCTTCTGGCTGACCATCATTGCCGCCCCATGAGCCACGGCACCTTCGCGGTTCGGCCCGATGCCGCCGGTGACCATCAGCCCCACATCGCCCCGCGCCCGCGCGGCATAGAACTCGGCCACGCGGTTCCAGTCGCCGGTTTCCTCCAGCCCGGTATGCATCGAGCCCATCAGCAACCGGTTCTTCAGCGTGGTAAAACCAAGGTCGAGCGGGGCAAGCAGGTGGGGGTAATCGGACATGGCTTTACCTTTCTGGGTGGGCTGGGTCACTGTGACACCATCGGAAACGGCAGGGCAAGTCACGCGAAACGCCGCGTCATCCGCGCGGCTCACGGCGGGTCAAGACAGAGGTGTTGGATGGGGCTGGGAGGGGTAGCGCTGCGCTCTATGACTGGGTCGAGCAGGCAGCGATTGCCGAAGGGCGAGGCCCGGCTGTCGACCCATGCCAGCCTCCTGATGGCGCGCCCTGCCTTTGAGGCTATGGGCTTTCGTGTTATCGCAGCAGAGCGCATCGCACGGTCAGGTGAATATCTGGACCGCTTTGAAATGGAGAAGATACTGACATGACCCCCGAAGAGATTGCCAAACTGCCCTACCGTGCTTGCGTCGGCGTGATGCTGGTGAATGCTGAGGGCGAGGTCTTTGTCGGCCAGCGGCGCGACCGGGATCAGGACGCTTGGCAGATGCCCCAAGGCGGGGTGGACAAGGGCGAGGCCGCGCCCGACGCAGCCCTGCGCGAGTTGGAGGAAGAGACCGGCATCCCCCGCGATCTGGTGCGGATCGAGGCCGAGACTTCCCGTTGGCTGCCCTATGATCTGCCGCATGAACTGGTGCCCAACATCTGGAAAGGGCGCTACCGGGGGCAGGAACAAAAATGGTTCCTCATGCGTTTTCTGGGGCAGGACGATCAGGTCAATATCCAGACGGCCGAACCTGAATTCTCGGAATGGCGTTGGATGCCCGCAGATCAACTGGTCGCGAAAATCGTGCCGTTCAAACGCGCGGTATACACGGCAGTTCTTGAAGAGTTTGAGGAGAAGTTATGACACGGATCATCGCCTGCGCCCTCGCCACCTTGGCCCCGCTGCCCGCGCTTGCGCTCAGTTGTCTGCCCCATTCGGTTGAGGCGACCTATCAGCGCGCGGCCAAGGCCGAAGAGAGCTATGTCGTGGTGCAGGGGCGTCTGACCTTTGACGCCGCCGCATTGCCAAAGACCGGCAAAGTCGGGAGCAACCCGCCCGAAGAGACGCCGCTCCGGGCGCAAATCAGCGGCAAGGCGTTGTCGGAAGGGGGCTTTGACGTGCCCTTTGACCAGCCGTTGATGCTCAACGTCCTGTGTTTCGGCCCGTGGTGCGGCTCTGCCGAGGAAGGGGACGTTCTGGCCTTTCTCGAACGCAAACCGGATGGGGCCTATGCACTGGAAAGCAACCCCTGCGGCGGCGACCTCTTTGGTTCGCCGAAGCCTGCAATGGTCGACAAGGTGATCGCTTGTTTCCAAGGGGCAGAGTGCACGCCGGTTCGGTGATCCGGCGGCAGTTTTACCCTTCGCCCTTCGCCGTTCCTACCCTTCGATAAGCGGCACTTGCGGCGCCGCATCGCGCGGCAGCAGGCCGGTTAGGCGCGGATCATCGTCGATCTCGACCTGACGGCGAACGGGGGTGAAGCCTGAGCGCACATAGAACCCAAGCGCCTGCGGGCTGTCGTTAGTGCAGGTGTGCAGGTGCAGCCGGGTGATCGGCTGTTCCCAGGCCAGGGCGATTGCTTGGTTCATCAGATACCGCCCCGATCCGCTGCCAATCAGCGCCGAGGTCAGCCCGAAATAGGCCAGTTCGCAGGTGCCATCTTCGGGAAAGTTCAGTTCTAGCAGCGCCTCGTCCTTGCCATTGCGTGTCAGTGTATAGAAGGCCCGTGCCGGGTCTTGCAGCACCGCGGAGAGGCCCGCGTCATCCAGCTTGAGCCGCCCGTACCACAGCCAATCCATCCCAACCCGGCGGAAAATGTCGCGAAACCAGTCGAGTGTCGGTGTGACCTTTTGAAAGGTCACACCTTCGGGCGGCAGCACGTCCCGCAAGCTGGGTTTGGCGTCCATCTCCAGATGGGTCACCACCACCGCAAGTTTGCCGGGCGGGACATCGTGAAAGCCGCTTTCCATCATCAGACCAGCCCTTCGGCCTTGAACAGGGCCATGATGTCGGTCTGGGGGCGGGGGCCGATGTGGCGGATCACCTCGCCTGCGCAGATGTTGCCCATGCGGCCGCAGGTCTCAAGATCGCGACCAGTGGCAAGACCATAGAGGAAGCCCGCCGCGAATTGGTCGCCCGCGCCCGTGGCATCCACCGGCACGACCTTTTCGACCGGCACGTCGACACGTTCCTCGCCCCGCACCAAGGTGACCCCGTCGCCTGACCGGGTGCAGACCACCAGCGGGCAAATCTCGGCGGTTTTGGCCAGCGCGGCTTCAGTGTCGTCGGTCTCCCAAAGGGCGCGAATCTCGGCTTCGTTCCCGATGACATAGCCCAGATCGTTTTCGATCAGCGCGAGGAAATCATCGCGGTGACGCTCCACACAGAAGGGGTCGGAGATGGCGATGCCTGCCATGCCGCCCCCCGCCGTCGCCGCGCGCGCGGCCTCACGAAAGGCGGTTTTGCCCGCGTCATGGTCGAAGAGGTAGCCCTCAAGGAACATCAGCTTGGCCTTCTCCGTCACCGCCTGCGGCACGTCAGCCGAGGTCAGCCCGGTCGAGATGCCCAAGTATGTGTTCAGCGACCGCTCCCCATCTGGCGTAACGAAGATCATGCAGCGCGAGGTTGGGTTCTCCCCCTCGGTCACCGGGGCGTTGACGAAATCGATGCCGATGTCGGTCATCGCCTTGGCATAAAACTGGCCCAACTCATCATCGCGCACCCGCCCGATGAAGGCGGTCTTGAGGCCCAGCGCGCCCGCGCCTGCGACGGTATTGGCGACCGAGCCGCCCGGCGTCTGCACCCGGTCTTGCATCGCGGTATAGAGGTCTTCGGCGCGGTCACGTTCGATCAACTGCATGATGCCTTTTTCGATGCCATTGTCGGCAAGAAAAGCGTCATCGGCATGGGAGATCACGTCGACGACGGCGTTGCCGATGCCAACCACTTCGTATTGGGTCATTCTGTCTTGTCCTCGTATTGGCACAGGTCACGGATGATACAGGTGCGGCACAGCGGTTTGCGTGCCTTGCAATGATAGCGGCCATGCAGGATCAGCCAGTGATGGGCATGGCGCTGGAAATCAGCGGGGATGTTGTCTTCGATGGCGCGCTCGACTGTGTCGACGGTTTTGCCCGGCGCGATGCCGGTGCGGTTGCCAACGCGGAAGATATGCGTGTCCACCGCCTGCGCGGGCTGGCCCCACCACATATTGAGCACCACATTCGCCGTTTTGCGCCCCACCCCCGGCAGCGATTGCAGCGCCGCGCGGGAGTTCGGCACTTCGCCGTCGTAATCGTCGACAAGGATTTGGCTCAGTTTGATGACGTTCTTGGCTTTTTGGCGGTAGAGGCCGATGGTTTTGATATGGTCGATCAACCCCTCAACCCCCAGATCCAGCATCTTCTGCGGGGTGTCGGCGATTTTGAACAATTCGCGCGTGGCTTTGTTGACTCCCGCATCGGTGGATTGCGCGCTCAGCGCCACGGCCACAACCAGCGTATAGACGTTCACATGTTCCAACTCGCCCTCGGGCTCAGGCTCTGCCTGCTGGAAGCGTGCGAAGATCTCGCGGATGGTATGATAATCAAGTTGGCGGGCCATGGCTCTGGGTATGCGATGAATGACGCGGCAGGGCAAGCGGGGGCAGGCTGCGATACATTGGCGCAAGAAACGGGTCGCGCGGGGGCAGGGGCGTGGCTAATCTAGGAGCATGACACAGATCGCACAGATATCCCCCGCGCCCGAAGATCAGGGCTACCACTATCAGGTGATGCGCCGCGCCATCGCCCTGATCGACGAGGCCGAAGACCCCAAGCAACTGGACTGGATCGCCGGGGAAATGGGCATGTCCGCCGCGCATTTCCAACGGCTGTTCTCGCGCTGGGTCGGGGTCTCGCCCAAACGCTACCAGCAATATCTGATGCTGGATCAGGCCAAGGTCATGCTGCGCGATCACTTCACCACACTGGCGGCGGCACATGAACTGGGGCTATCAGGCAGCGGGCGGTTGCATGACCTGTTCCTGCGCTGGGAGGCGATGAGCCCCGGTGAGTTCGCCCGCAAAGGCGCAGGGCTGACGATCTATTGGGGATGGTTTGACAGCCCCTTTGGCCCGACGCTGGTGATGGGCACCGACAAAGGCATCTGCGGCTTGGCCCTTTCGTCCGAAGTGGGAGAGGACGCAGCGATGGAGGACCTTTGCAGCCGGTGGCCGCTGGCTGAGTTCGTCGAAGCACCCGACCGGCTGCGCCCATGGGTCGACACCGCGTTTGGGATGCAGAAAGACCCCGAAGCGAAGGCACCGCTCTATCTCATCGGTGCGCCGTTTCAGATCAAGGTTTGGGAGGCGCTATTGAGCATCCCGTCGGGGCAGGTGACCACCTATTCCGAAATTGCGCAGACCGTCGGCAGCCCCCGTGCTGTGCGCGCCGTAGGCACGGCGGTGGGGCGCAATCCGGTGAGTTGGCTGATCCCCTGTCACCGCGCGCTGCGCAAAAGCGGCGGCTTGGGCGGCTATCACTGGGGCCTACCGGTGAAACGGGCGATGCTGGCCTTTGAATCCGCGCGGGCAGAAGCGCAAACTCCCCCATCTGGGCGGGTTTCTGCCGAATAAAGGTTATATGTAATGTTCGCGGGAACATTGAGTGCCTATATTGCGTTCACGTCAAGATGCCCCGCCCGAACGGGGCCCGCAAACATGAAGGCAGTAGACATGATTTCTTCGAAGATGACTTTGGCCGCCGCTCTGGCCGGCGCGATGACACTGGGTGCGTGTACGCAGCCACTGCAGCCCGGCAATGGCGATCCCAACCAGCGGACCAAGAATGGCGCTTTGATCGGTGCGGGCGTCGGGGCCCTTGCCGGTGCGATTTCCGAAGGTGACGGCAAAGGCGCCCTGAAAGGCGCTTTGATCGGCGGCACGATCGGCGCGGGCGTGGGTTACTCGCTTGATAAGCAAGAGGCCGAGTTGCGCGCCGCGATGGACAGCCGTGTGGTCATTACCAACACCGGCGACCGTCTGATCGTGACCCTGCCGCAGGATATCCTGTTCGCGACCGACAGCACCAACGTATCGCCCGCCCTGCGTGACGATCTGGCCGCGCTGGCGCAGAACGTGAACGTTTATCAGAACTCCACCCTGCAGGTCGTCGGCCACACCGACAGCGATGGCGAAGCGGCGTATAACCAGCAGCTTTCCGAGCGTCGCGCACAGGCTGTTGGCAACATCCTGCTGTCCAACGGCGTGCCGCAGCAGCGTTTGCAGACCTTTGGCCGCGGCGAAAGCCAGCCAGTGGCGAGCAACCTGAGTGCCGCAGGCAAGGCGCAGAACCGCCGGGTCGAGATCGTGATCCTGCCCAACGCGCGCTAAGCCGCGACCCGTTGGGAACGGTATTGAACCCCGGCCACTGGCCGGGGTTTTTCTTTGGCCTAGAGGTTATCGCCAACCCTAAAGCCCTCGGGGATGGCATCGCGCCCTTCGAGCAGCAGATCGGCCATCACCTCTGCCACTTTGGGGGCCATACCAAAGCCAATTTTGAACCCGCCATTGGCAATATACTGCCCCGGCCTGCCGGGCCATGCGCCCAACATTGGCGCGCGGCTGCGGCTGCGGGGGCGCAGCCCGGCCCAGCGTTCGATCACCGGCGCGTCTTGCAAGGCGGGCACCGCCGCGCGGGCCTTGGCGATCACCGCGTCAAGCTGTGCATCGGTGCAGTCGGGGCTGTCATATTCGCGTTCTGTCGTGCCGCCGACTGCCACCGTGCCGTCGAGATGCGGGATCACATGCACCCCATCGGCAAAGAGCTGCGCCGCGCCGCCTTGGTCAAGCTGCAAGAGCGCGGCTTGACCCTTGATCCCTGCGCCAACCAGACGCGGGTGGCCCGCGTTCAGCGTCTCCAACCCCGCGACGCCAGTGGCCCAGAGGGTCTGGCCCGCCTCGGGGGCCTCGGCCACAATCTCAACGCCTCTCACCGCCAAGGCCGCCACCAGCGCCGCGCAGGCTTGGCGCGGGTGGACGAGGGCGCTGAGCGTGTCGTGGATCAGCCAGCCGGTGGGGCTGTGCGGGGCCCAATCTTGATCCTCGGCGCGGATCAATGCCCAGCGGGCACGGCCCTGCCATAGCTCGGCTGCTGTGTCTTGCCGTTGTCGCGCCAGCGCGAGCGCCGCGTCATCCGCCACCGGTTGCAGACGCCCGCTGCGGATATAACCCGGGGCGTGACCGCCCACGGCCTCCACCTCGGCCCAGAAACCCTCGGCGCTGAGCAGGCTTTCAAGCTGAAAGGCTTTCTTGGCGTTCCAATTCTCCGGCACATGCGGCGCCAGCGCGCCCACGATCCCACCCGAGGCGCCTGCTGCCGGTCCTGCCGGGTCAACCACCCGCACCGATGCGCCGCGCAGGGCGCAGGCCCAAGCCACCGACAGGCCGAAAATCCCGGCCCCTCTTACGGTTACATCCACCATTGCCATTCCCCGCCAGCTTGCGCAGTGTTTGCGCGACTTCGCTCCCCCTCTAGCAGGACGTACCGTGCCAGACCAGAATGCCCAGATCACGTGGCGCGAGGGCCAAGTGCCCGTCTCGACCCAGTTCGATGATCCCTACTTCAGCCTAGAGGACGGCGCGGCGGAAACGGCCTATGTCTTTCTGGCGGGCAATGACCTGCCAGAGCGGTTTCGCCCCGGTTTTCACATCGCCGAACTGGGCTTTGGCACCGGGCTGAACCTGCTGCTGGCGTGGGACGCATGGATGCGCGCGGGCCACGAAGGGCCGCTGCATTTCACCAGTTTCGAAGCCTACCCGATGCGGCCTGAGGATATGGCGCAGGCCCATGCGGCCTTTCCCGCGCTTGACGGGCGGCGTGATGCGCTGACAGCGGCGTGGGATGGCACCGGCGGCGTGTTGGAACTGCCCGGCCTGCGCGCCGAGATCATCATCGGCGATGCGCGGCAGGCCCTCCCCGCGTGGCAGGGGCAGGCCGATGCTTGGTTCCTCGACGGGTTTTCGCCCGCCAAGAACCCTGAGTTGTGGGGCGATGACCTGATGGCCGAGGTCGCCCGCCACACCGCACCGGGCGGCACCGCCGCGACCTATACCGCCGCAGGCTTCGTCCGCCGCGCGCTTGGCGCAGGCGGATTCGAGGTCACCCGCATCCCCGGCTATGGCCGCAAACGCCACATGACCCGCGCGCAGATGCCGCTATGAGCCAGTCTAGCGTGCCTCAATCCAACAACATCCCGCTTGGCATCATGCTGATGATCGCCACGACAATGGTCTTTGCCGTCCAAGACGGGCTGTCGCGCCATCTGGCCGAGAACTACAATGTGCTGATGGTGGTAATGATCCGCTATTGGTTCTTTGCTGCCTTCGTCATCGCGCTGGCTCTGCGCAAGGCAGGCGGTATCCGCAAGGCCGCCGCGACCACGCAGCCTGCGGTGCAGATCCTGCGTGGCGTGCTGCTGTCGGCGCAGATATGTACGATGGTGCTTGGCTTTACGATCCTTGGGTTGGTGGAAAGCCATGCTGTCTTCACCTGTTATCCACTGCTGGTGGCGGCGCTCTCGGGGCCGATATTGGGTGAAAAGGTCGGCTGGCGGCGGTGGGCGGCGATTGGTGTGGGGTTCATCGGGGTGCTGGTGATCCTGCAACCGGGGCTGCGGGTGGTGGACCCTGCCGCCGCGATCCCGCTGGCGGGGGCGGCGATGTTCGCGGTCTACGGGCTGCTCACCCGCTATGTTGCGCGGCGCGACAATACGGCGACGAGTTTCTTCTGGACCGGCGTGACCGGGGCGGCGGTGATGACCGCCGTGGGCGTCTGGTTTTGGGAGCCGATGACACCGGGCAACTGGCTGTTGATGGGCACGCTCTGCATCACCGGGGTGACGGGCCACTGGCTGCTGATCCGCTGTTATGAGGTTGCCGAGGCGAGCGCCGTGCAGCCCTTCGCCTATACGCAGCTGATCTTTACCGTGATCATCGGCCTGTCGGTCTTTAACGAAGTGCTGCGCCCGAGCGTGGTGCTGGGTGCAGGCATGATCGTGGCGGCGGGGCTGTTCACCCTATGGCGCGAACGCCTTCAGCGTCGACCCGGTTAACTCTTCGCTAAAGGGGATCGGCAGCGGGTCTTTCCCCAGACGGGCACGGTAGACGGGCAGGCTTTCGGTCACCCGCATCACGTAGTTCTGCGTCTCGCGGAAGGGGATCATCTCAATCCAATCGACAATGTCGATTTCACCTTTGCGCGGGTCGCCATAGGTCGACATCCAGCGGCGCGGGCGGCGGGGGCCCGCGTTATAGGCGGCTGACATCATGGACACGTTGCCGTCAAACTGCCCGGCCATTTGCGACAGGTAAGTCGCCCCAAGCCGTGCGTTGTAATCTGGATCGGCGGTCAGGCGGTCGGTGGTGTGCTGGCTAGAGATGCCCAGATCGCGTGCCACGTCTTTCGCCGTGGCGGGCATGATCTGCATCAAGCCCCGCGCGCCGACGCCGCTTTGGACGTTCGGGTCAAACTCGCTTTCGCGGCGCGCGATGGCGAGGGTCATTTCGGTGGCCATTGGCAGGTCTTTCTCGACCAGACTGTGCAGCGCGTAATAGGGGGCGGGCACTTCCAACCCGCGCTGCGCCGCGCGTTTGCCGATCATCACCGCGAGATGCGGCTGGCCTGCGTCAATTGCCGCCTGCCCCAGCAGGGCGATGTCTTCGGGCACCAGTTGCTCTGCCAGATGGGTCCAGAACCGCTCTGCGGTGGACAGCTCACCCGAGGCTTGCAACAGCAACCCGGCTTCGAACAACGGCGCCCGGGCGAGCGGGGATGTTCGCCAGTCTTGGGCAGGGGCCGCGCCCGTTAGCTTTTCGTCGAAGGGAATGCCGCCCCGCTCAGCGGCCAGCAGCCCATAGAAGGATGTCTGATACTTCGCCCCCATGGCATAGGCCTTGGCAGCCCCTTCGGCATCGCCCATCGCCTCCAGCGCGCGGCCTTGCCAATAGCCGGCGCGGCCTTGGCTGATCGGGGATTCCACGGCGTTATCGTGGTTTTGAAAGTGGCCCAACGCAGTCGTTGGGTCGTTCAGAAAGCGCAGCGCGATATAGCCCGAAAGCCACTCAAGGTCCGCGTAGTTCGAGCCGTCGGTCAGGAAATGCTGCGAGGCCAGCCGGTAGGCGGTTTTGGCGTCGCCATTGCGCATCTCGTCCCGCGCCAAGGCGCGGCGGCGGTTGGCCCAAGCGGGGGGCTGGCCCAGCCCCGCAGCCGAGGTCGACTTTGCCAGCATCAATGCCTTGGCGTCATCGCGCAGCCCTTTGCGCATCCGCCACTCAAAGCGGTCATGCGCCAGCCCCGGTGCGTCAGCCTTGGAGGCGGGCAGGGCGTCGATCTTGGTGTTCACATCGCTTTCCAGCTTTTGCAGGGCGATGCGCGTCTCGGCCAGTGCCTTGTCGGCGCTGGAAACCAGATCGAACATCTGCCGCGCTTCGGAATGCTCGCGCTGCCAGAGCATCTCTTCGAGCCGCGCCGAGTGATGCGGGGCCAGAAGGCTGCCGTGTGCGTCGACGAACAATTCCTGACTGGTGGCGTTCATCGGCATGGTGCGCCACGCCAGAACGAGGTTCGCCTCGGCCTCGCCGCGCTGGCCGCTGTCGATCAGTGCCTTGGCATGGGCCAGCACCCCGCGCGGGGTCTGCGGGGCCATGGCCGAAAAGAAATCCAGTATGTCGTCTTGGGACTGCTTGATCACCGCCTCTTCGGTCTGCCGACGCAGATATGCCTCACCGGGCCAATCGGGCCTGCGGTTCAGAAAATCACGCGCTTCGGCATAAGTGCCCCGCCCGGCGCGCAGGCGGTGCCATTCGATCACATCGACGGCGGCCTGCCCATCGCGGGCGGCCAAGGCCGCAGCCGCGTCCCAATTGCCGCTGCGCATCGCGTCCATCGCCCAGCCCAAAGGGCGCGGGCGCTGCGCTTCCGCAGGCACGGTCAGGACAAAAACACTCATGAGAATCGCCATCAGGCGCGTCATCGCTTGCATTTCCTACGTCTCCGAGGCTAGAGCCTTGCAACATATGGCTCGGGCGACGTTTATCAAACATTAGTCCCCGCAAAAGTCTTCATCCAGTCCGGTTTCCGCCGGCCAGCACTTAAGGAGCGTGCACATGTTCAAAGGCTCTCTGCCTGCCCTCGTCACGCCGTTTCGCAACGGCGCGCTGGATCTGGATACGCTCAAGAAACTTATCGAATGGCACATCGGCGAAGGGTCGAGCGGACTTGTCCCCGTCGGCACCACCGGCGAATCCCCGACGCTGAGCCATGCCGAGCATGAGACCGTCGTCGAAGAGGTGGTCAAAGCCGTCGCTGGGCGCATCCCGGTGATTGCCGGTGCCGGGTCGAACAACACGGTCGAAAGCATCCGTCTTGCCCGCCACGCCGAAAAGGTCGGCGCCGACGCGCTGCTGGTGGTGACGCCCTATTACAACAAACCCACGCAACGCGGGTTGGTGGCGCATTTCACCGCCGTGCACGACTGCTGTGAACTGCCGATCATCATCTATAACATCCCCGGTCGTTCGGTCGTGGATATGCTGCCCGAGACGATGGGCGAGTTGGCCCAACTGCCGCGCATCGTTGGCGTGAAAGACGCCACCGGCGATCTGGCGCGCGTTAGCGATCAGCGCATCACCTGCGGCCCGGATTTCTGCCAGCTGTCCGGCGAAGACGCCACCGCGCATGGGTTCAACGCCCAAGGCGGCGTTGGCTGTATCTCGGTCACCGCCAATGTCGCACCGCGTCTTTCCGCGCAGATGCAGGCGGCCTGCCTTGAGGGCGATTACGCCAAGGCGTTGGAATTGCAGGACCGTCTGATGCCGCTGCACAAGGCGATCTTTACCGAGCCGGGGCTGGTTGGCGTGAAATACGCCATGTCGCGGCTGGATCTCTGTTCCGACGAGGTACGTCTGCCGCTGACAGAGCTGACGGACCCGACCAAGGAACTAGTCGATGCGGGTCTGCGTCATGCGGGTTTGATGAACTGAGACTGCTTTTTAAGCTGTGAATTTGAATGCAAGAGGGGGTGGAGACACCCCCTCTTTTGCGTTCAGCGTTTGCCGTAGTAGATGCCGACCACATGTTCCGCCTGCGCAAAGAACAGCCAGCGGGAGGTCAGCACCCCCGCCGCGTGGCTGAGCACCGCGAGGGCAGCGGCAAGGTGGTGGAACACGGGCGAGAGCAAAAGCAGCAATGGCAGCAGCACCATCAGCGTGATCGCGATCACCCGCAGCTTCAGCGCGTGTTTGCGCCCAATCTGATAAACGAACTCTCGCAGCAGGTAGTTGCTGCCAGTATGCGGCGGCTCAAAGGCGCGGACGCTGCCGATATTGCCGAGCCGCGTCGCTGTCGCGATATCGGTGCCCGAGGCCGCCAGCGCCTGATCCCCGCGCCACCATGTGGCGATCTGCACCACGCCCGCCAGCGCAAGAAGCAGCATCGCCGCGGTCACTTGCCCGGCCAGCAACGCGCCTCCTGCAATGCTGAGCGACAAGAAGTTCAGCGGCGTCATCACGCTGTGCCAGCGCGGCACGGTTTTCATCTGGGTATAGATCATCGCCGTGGTCAGCACCGTCAGCAGCGACAGCGCCGCGCCAAGCAACCCCAGCGGCCAAAGCCGCGTGTCATAGAACACCAGCCCCGCGCCATAAACCGCCATGGTGAGCAGGGCCGTTACCGAGGCCCAAGCCTCACGGCTAAGCCAACTGCTGCGCCACTGGGTGAAAGCCTTGAGCGCGCGTTCGGGATGGCCAAGGTGGAAGGTCGAAGCGATCAACCCGCCCACCGCCAGCAGATAGGCCAGCGCGAAAAAGACGAAGGCTACCCAGCCGGTCACAGTGGGCAGGCCGATGCCAAGCCACGCCAGCAGGCCAAACCCCATGCCCGACAGGCTGCTAAACAGAATAACAGAGGGTGCCGGATGCATCAGAGCTTCTCCAAAGTGCGATCAAGCCAGCCGAGGAAACCTTTTGGGCCGCTGTCGATCGGGGCGAGGAAGGGGGCCAACACGTCGATATCGCCGCTGTCCTCTGGGGCTTGCAACTGATCGCGCGGGCGGGGCGGCAGGTATTTATTGACCGGCTTGGTGCCCTGCTCGGGCATCAGGTCCACACCGCCACGCTCGGCCACCAGTTGGCTCACAGCACTTTCGGGGTCGCCCAGATCACCAAAGTGCCGCGCGCCAGCGGGGCAGGTGCGCACGCAGGCGGGCTGGCGGTCTTCTTCGGGCAAGTTCTCGTTATAGATACGGTCGACGCAGAGGGTGCATTTCTTCATCACGCCCGCGGCCTGATCCATCTCGCGCGCGCCGTAGGGACAGGCCCATGCGCAGAGGCCACAGCCGATACAGTCGCTCTCGTTGACCAGCACGATGCCGTCCTCGACGCGCTTGTAGCTCGCCCCCGTGGGGCAAACGGTGACGCAGGGCGCGTCATCGCAGTGCAGGCAGGATTTCGGAAAATGCACGAGTTGCGCGGCACCCGCTTCGGGCTGAACCTCATAGCTGTGCACGCGGTTGAGAAAGGTGCCCGACGGGTCCGCGCCATAGGCGTCTTGGTCTGACAGTGGCGCGCCGTAGTTCTCGGTGTTCCAGCCTTTGCAGGAGATCACGCAGGCATGACAACCGACACAGGTATCAAGGTCGATCACAAGGCCGAGTTTGCGGTCGGTCTGTTGTGGGAGCGTGGTCATGGCTGGCGGTCCTGAGGGGTCTTGAGCGGTGCGGCGCGGAGGGAGGCGGTCATTTGCCCACCTTCCACGCGATGTCGCGCGGCGCGGGCGGGACTGGGGAGCGTTGCGGCGGAATTTCCGGCTGCGCCTCGGCAGGGGCGTCGGTCTTTTCGATATGCACTTTAAGGTCGAACCACGCGGCCTGTCCGGTGATCGGGTCGGAGTTCGACCACCGCAAACCGTCGCCTTTGGGTGGCAGCAATTCGTGAATCAGGTGGTTTAGCAAGAAGCCCTTGGTCGCCTCGGGCGCGTCGCGGTCCAGCGCCCATGCGCCTTTGCGTTTGCCGATGGCGTTCCATGTCCAGACCGTTTTGGGGTTCAGGGCCGCCATCTCCATCACCGGCACCGTGATCCCTCCGTGCGGGGAGGTCACGTGCGCCCAATCGCCGTCTTGCAGCCCCTTGGCACGCATGATCGCCGTGGGCAGGTAGAGCGGATTGTGCCCGTGCAACTGGCGCAGCCAAGCGTTCTGACTGCCCCATGAATGGTACATCGCCATGGGCCGTTGGGTGAGGGCGTGGACATCATAGCCCTGCGTGCCTTCAGGGTCGCTTTCATACCAGATTGGCAGGGGCGACATGGTCTGCTTAATCCGGTCGCGCAGATGGTCAGGGGGCTGGCGGTCGCCGTGGCCTTCGGCGGCAAGCTGAAAGCGGCGCAGCGGCTCGACATAGAGCGAAAACAGATAGGGCTGCGGCGCGTCATAGATGCCCATGCCGACGGCCCAATCTTGATAGGCGGCGTTCCACGGCTTGTAGTAACTCGCCCCCTCGGGGATGTGATTGACGAAGAAACCGCCGTTTTCGATATAGCGGTCGATCTGCTCGGCGTTCGGCGCCCCGCGCCCCGCGTCTTTGCCATCCTCACCGCGGAACCCGGCCAGCGGGCCAATGCCCGGACGGCGTTCGTGGCTGGTGATGTAGTCGGCATAGTCTTTGTATTTCTGGGTGCCATCCTCGTTCACGAACCCCGGCAGGCCAAGTTTTGTCCCCAGATCACAAAGCGCCGACTGAAAGCCGCGCACATCGCGGTTGGGCTCTACTACGGGCCAACGGATCGCATCGGCGGCGGCGTCGGCCTCGCTGATCGGGCGGTCGAGCAGTGAGATACAGTCGTGCCGTTCAAGGTACGTCGTGTCGGGCAGGATCAGATCGGCATAGGCGACCATTTCCGAAGAATAGGCATCGGAGTAGATGATGCGCGGGATCACATAGTCACCGTTATCATCAGTGTCGGTCAGCATCTCCATCACCCCGCCGGGGTTCATCGAAGAGTTCCACGACATATTAGCCATATAGAGAAACAGCGTGTCGATCTTATAGGGATCGCCCGCGTGGGCGTTAGAGATCACCATATGCATCAGCCCATGGGCCGACATCGGGTTTTCCCATGTGAACGCCTTGTCGATCCGCGCGGGGCTGCCATCAGCGCGTAGCGCCAGATCGTCGGGGCCTTGAACGAAACCCAGATGCGGCCCGTCGAGCGGCGCATCGGGGGTGGCTTTGCAATGCGGTTTGGGATGCGCGGTGGCAGGCTTGGGGTAGGGCGGTTTAAAGCGGAAACCGCCCGGCACTTCGACGGTGCCAAGGATGATCTGCAGCACATGCAGCGCCCGGCAGGTTTGAAACCCATTGGCATGGGCCGAGATGCCGCGCATGGCGTGGAAGGAGACCGGGCGGCCCGTCATCGTCTTGTGATGCTCGCCCCGGAAGTCGGTCCATGCGTGGTCAAGCTCGAAGGCTTCGTCAAAGGCGACGCGGGCCAGTTCGGCGGCGATGGCGCGGATGCGCGGGGCGGGGATGCCACAGCGCTCGGCTACGGCTTCGGGGGTATATTCTTCACCAAGGTATTGCTCGGCCATCTGGTGAAAGACCGGGCGGTGCGTAATGCCCGCCGTGCGGTAGGTGGCGGCAAGGTCGGGGCGCACACCGGGCTGATCGAAGGGGGTCAGCTTGCCGGTCTTGCGGTCGACCACCAGCGCCTTACCGTCCTCGTCTCGCAGTTGCAGGCCATACTCCGGCGATTTCGGATCGCTGTTCAGCAGCACCGGCGCGTCGGTGTAGCGCGCGAGGTAGTCGAGATCGATGCGCCCGGCCTTCATCAGGCAGTGGATCAGCGACAGGATGAACAGCCCATCGGTGCCGGGCGTGATGCCGACCCAATCGTCGGCAATGGCGTTATATCCGGTGCGGATCGGGTTCACCCCGATGACCCGCGCGCCGCGTTTCTTCAGCTTGCCCAGACCCATCTTGATCGGGTTGCTGTCATGGTCCTCGGCCACACCAAACAGCATGAACAGCTTGGTGTGGTCCCAATCTGGCTGGCCAAACTCCCAGAACGCGCCGCCCATCGTATAGATGCCCGCCGTGGCCATATTGACCGAGCAGAAACCGCCATGGGCCGCGTAGTTCGGCGTGCCAAAGGACTGCGCCCAAAGGGAGGTAAAGCTCTGCGACTGGTCGCGCCCGGTGAAGAACGCCAGTTTCTCCGGCGCTTCGCGGCGCAGCGGCTCCAGCCAGTCGGTGGCAATCTGCAGCGCCTCGTTCCAACTGATGCTCTCAAACTCGCCGGAACCGCGCGGGCCGACCCGTTTCATCGGGTTGCGCAGGCGCGCGGGAGAGTTGTGCTGCATGATCCCGGCAGAGCCTTTGGCGCAGAGCACACCTTGGTTCACCGGATGGTCGCGGTTGCCCTCGATATAGGCGACCTTGCCCTTCTTCATATGCACGTTGATGCCGCAGCGACAGGCGCACATGTAGCAGGTGGTCTTGCGAACCTCGTCCGAGACCTTGGGCGACAGATCAAGCGGCGGCTGGGAGTGCGTCATGAGAGGGCGGGGTCTTTCAGCAGGGCGCGCGTTTGGCGCGCGATATGTTTCTCTTCGGCGGCGGGGATGACCCAAGAGGGAATATTTCCCGCCCAGCGAAGGTTTGCAAGAACCTTTTCCCTCACCCCGGAATCGTTTTCGCCGATGCCCCCGGTGAAAGCGATGCCGTCGATCCCGCCCATGGCAGCGATCATCGACCCTGCTTGCCGGGTGATCCAGTAGCAAAAATGGTCACGGGCGAAGCGGGCGGCGTCGCTGTCTGTTTCCGCCAATTGCCGCATGTCGGCAGTGAGGCCCGAAAGCCCCAGCAATCCGCTTTCGTGATGCAGCAGTGTCTGCGCTTCTTCCAACCCCATGTCGCGCACCAGATGCACCACCGCACCCGCGTCAATCTCGCCCGCGCGGGTGCCCATGGTCAGCCCGCTGAGGGGCGAAAACCCCATGGTGGTGGCGACCGATTGCCCCTCGTGGATGGCGCAGAGCGACGCGCCATTGCCCAGATGCAGCGCCAGCAAACGGCGGGGGAGGCCTGTGCCAGTGGTCTCGCGAAAGTTCGCGACGAGGCTTTCATAGCTGATGCCGTGAAACCCATAGCGGCGCAGGGCAGCCGTTTCGGCCCGTTCGGGCAGGGCATAGCGGCGGGCGACATCGGGGTTGGTCCGGTGAAAGCCGGTATCAAAGGCGGCGACCTGCGGCAGGTCGGGCATGAGGCTGGCCAGCGCGTCGATGGCCCCGAGGTGGTGCGGATTGTGCAACGGCGCAAGCGGCGCGGCGGCGGCGATGGCGGCCCGCACTTTCGGGCTGATCACACAGGTCTCGGCCAAATCCGGCCCGCCATGCACGATACGGTGCGCGGCGGCGGTGAGATCACCAGTATCGATACCTTCCCCGCGCAGCGCCTCTAGCAGCGCGCGGAAGGCCGTCTGGTGATCCGGCAAGGCGCGCGGCTGCGCTGGTGCAGAGTTGACCCGAAGCGCGCCGGTCTGGCCGATGCCCTGCGCCTCGATCCGCAAAACCTCGGTCAACCCGCCGTCAAAGACCGCCGCCTTGATAGACGACGATCCCGCGTTGACGACAAGCACCAGCGCTTGGGTCACGCCTCAGACCTGTTGCGGGCGCATGTCATCCCGGCTGATCCCGGCGACGGAAACGGGTTTCTTCATCGCGTCGCGGCGGAAGGGCTCGCCCAGCTCTTGGTTCAGCAACACCTCGATGAAGGTCGTCTTGCCCTCGTCCATCTGCGCCTTGACCGCGCGGTCCAGCGCGTCGGTCAGCTCATCCATCGACGACACTTGTACGCCCTCGACGCCACAAGCCTTGGCCACCGCGGCATAGCTCACGTCCTGCGCCAGTTCGGTACCGACGAAATTGTCGTCGAACCACAGCGTCGTGTTCCGTTTCTCCGCGCCCCACTGGTAGTTGCGAAAGATCACCATGGTCACGGCGGGCCAGTCGTCGCGGCTGACGCTGACCATCTCGTTCATCGAAATACCAAAAGCGCCATCCCCGGCAAAGCCCACCACAGGCACATCCGGGCAGGCAATCTTGGCCCCGCAGATCGCCGGGAAACCATAGCCGCAGGGGCCGAAAAGGCCGGGGGCGAGGTATTTGCGGCCTGCCTCAAATGTCGGATAAGCGTTGCCGATGGCGCAGTTGTTGCCGATGTCGGAGCTGATGATCGCCTCTTTCGGCAGCGTTTTCTGGATTGCGCGCCATGCCATGCGGGGGGACATCTTTTCCGGCTCGCGGTCGCGGGCGCGCTCGTTCCATGTGGTGCCAGGATCGTCGTCCTCGTGATCCATTGAGGTGAGTTCTTGCGCCCATGCCGATTTGGTCTGGGCGATCAGGTTGCGCCGTTCCTCGCGGCTCGCGTCGCCCGCGCTGTCGCTCAGCCCATTAAGGATCGTGCGAGCCACCTTGCCCGCGTCGCCGACGATGCCGACGCTGACCTTCTTAGTCAGGCCGATGCGGTCGGGGTTGATATCGACCTGAATGATTTTGGCGTCTTTGGGCCAATAGTCGATGCCGTAGCCCGGCAGGGTTGAAAAGGGGTTAAGCCGCGTGCCAAGCGCCAGTACCACATCGGCCTTGGCGATCAGTTCCATCGCCGCTTTCGAGCCGTTGTAGCCCAGCGGCCCGACCGACAGCGGGTGCGAGCCGGGGAAGGCGTCATTGTGCTGGTAGCCGCAACAGACAGGCGCATCGAGCCGTTCGGCCAGTTTGCGCGCGTCGTCGATCGCGCCGCCGATGACCACACCCGCGCCATTCAGGATCACCGGGAATTTCGCGTTTGAAAGCAGTTCTGCCGCCTCGGCGATGGCGGTCTCTCCGCCGGAGGGGCGCTCGAACTCGACGATGGCGGGCAGTTCGATGTCGATCACTTGGGTCCAGAAATCGCGGGGGATGTTGATCTGCGCAGGGGCGGAGTGGCGTTTGGCTTGCAGGATCACGCGGTTCAGTGTCTCGGCGATGCGGGTCGGGTCGCGCACTTCTTCTTGATAGGCGACCATGTCGCGGAAGAGCGCCATCTGCTCGACCTCCTGAAAACCGCCCTGACCGATGGTCTTGTTCGCCGCCTGCGGGGTCACCAGCAGCAGCGGCGTGTGGTTCCAATAGGCGGTTTTCACCGGCGTCACGAAGTTGGTGATCCCCGGCCCGTTTTGCGCCACCATCATCGACATCCGCCCCGACGCGCGGGTGAACCCATCGGCCATCATGCCAGAGTTACACTCATGCGCGCCGTCGTAAAAGGTGATCCCGGCGGCGGGGAACAGATCGGAGATCGGCATCATGGCCGAGCCGATAATGCCAAAGGCCGTGTCGATCCCATGCATCTGAAGGGTTTTGACGAAGGCTTCTTCGGTGGTCATTTTCATGGGGCGATCCTTTGGGCGTGGGGCAAAGCTTGGGGCAAATTACGGGTAGCCGCGGGCGGGGGTTAGGGCCAGAACTGGCCTAGCCCTAGGGCCAGATCAGCGCAGGCGGTCGATCTCTTCGGCGATCAGGCCAACCCCTTCGCCGATCCGTGCCGCGGGGATGGAGGAATAGGCCAGCCGGTAGTAATTCGTGGCCCTCTCTTCGCCCGCGAAAAAGGCGTGGCCGGGTTCAACCAGAACGTCCCGCGCGCGCAGGTTTTCGGCCAGTTGCGCGGTATCGACGCTTTCGGGCGCGCGCATCCAGAAGGACGATCCGCCGTAAGCGCCCCGGCCGGAGACGCGCAGGCCGTGCGTCTCAAGCGCCTCTTCCATGACGCGGCGACGCTCATGCAAGGCCAGCCCCATGCGACGGATCTGGGCGTCGTAATGGCCCAGAGACAGGAAATAAGCGGCAGTGCGCTGAATATGCCCCGGCGGGTGGCGCAGGACCGAGGCGCGCAGCGCGCGGGCCTCACGGATGAATGGCTCAGACCCCACCAGATACCCCAGCCGCAGCCCCGGAAAGAGCGACTTGGAGAAGCTGCCGACATAGATCACCCGCCCCTCATCATCGAGCGACTTGAGCGCGGGCGAGGCGGGTTTGAGGAAGGACATCTCAAACTCATAGTCATCCTCGACGATCAGCGCCTCAAGCGCGCGGGCGCGGGCCAAGAGCGCACGGCGGCGGTCCATCGGCATGGTCGCATTGGTCGGGCATTGGTGGCTGGGCGTGGTGAAAATCACATCCGTGTTGGGGGGGATCGCCTCAGGCGGGAGGCCGTCTTGATCCACGCGCACCGGGGTGATGTGGCAGCGGGACTGGCTCAGGATACCGCTGAGCGCCGGATAACATGGGTCTTCCAAAACGGCGCGGCGGCGTTGGGTCAGCAGTACTTGGGCGGTCAGCCAAAGCGCGTTCTGCGCGCCAAGCGTAATGAGGATTTGCTCGGGCCGCGCCGAGACGCCGCGCCGGGGCAGGATGTGGCGGGCGATGAATTCGATCAGTTGCGGGTCGTCTTGGTCGTAGTAATCGGTCGTCATCGAGGTGAAGTCGCGTTGGCCCAAGGCTTGCAGCGCGCAGAGCCGCCAGTTGGCGTGGTCGAACAGCGTCGGGTCGGCTTGGCCGTAGATGAAAGGGTAGCGGTAGCTGGCCCAGTCCTGCGGTTTGGCGGCCAGCCCATTGGCGCTGAACCGTTGACCGATGGCGCGAGTCCAATCGATGGCATCATCGGCTTCGGCTTTGGGGGCAAAGGCTGGGGGCGCGGGGGCGTTTTCGGAAACGAAATACCCCGACCGCCCGCGCGAGGTGAGGTAGTCGTTGGCCAAAAGTTCAGTATAAGCGATGGTGACCGTGATCCGGCTGACCCCAAGATGCGCCGCGAGCTTGCGGGTGGAGGGCAGTTTCTCACCCCGCTGGAACCGACCCGAGAGGATGCCTTGGGCGATCATCTGTTGGATCTGCTGTTGCAGGGTGCCTTGCGCATCGGGGCGCAGGAAAAAGGTTTCGACGGGCAGGGCCATGGGGCGAAGGTTAGGCTGGCCTTAGGGGGAGTTCAATCTGGCATTACCGCCTGTCGAATTTACTTCGGCGCGTTGCCCGCACTTCCGTTCACCCGGCACCTCGCCTAAAAGTGTCGCATGAGCATCTCCGCCCCCCTTTTGATCGCCGTGGACGGCGGTGGCACCGGTTGCCGCGCCGCCATTGGCACGCGCCGCGATGGCATTCTTGGCCGTGCATCCGGGGGGCGTGCGAATATCGGTAATGACCCGGACAGAGCGCTCGCAAACCTGCGCGGCGCGGTAGAAGCGGCAGCGGCCGAGGCGGGGCTGCCCCTCACGGCACTTAAGGACGCCACGGCGTTCATCGGGCTCGCGGGAATGAACGTCGCGCGGGACGAAGCGCGGCTGCGCGCGGCGCTGCCCTATGCCCGGATCCACGCCGACGATGACCGCCCCGCCTGCGTGGTCGGCGCGCTTGGCGAAGGCGTGGCGGGCTGGCTGCTGGCCATCGGCACGGGTACGATTGTGGCCGCGACCGACGGCACGGCGTATCGCTATGTCGGTAGCTGGGGGTTTCATCTGGCCGACCAAGGATCAGGCGCATGGCTGGGGCGGGGCGCGTTGGATTTTGCGTTGCAATGCCATGACCGTGTGCTGCCGCATAGCGACCTGACCCGCGCTCTGTTGGCGGATTTCGGCGATGATCCTGAGGCTCTCGTTTCCTTCAGCCTGACGGCGCAGCCCGGAGACTATGCGGCATTCGCGCCCAAGGTCATCGCGGCTGCCGAGGCTGGGGACCGCCACGCGCAGGCACTGATGCAAGAGGGGGCGGCCTACTACCTCCGCGCGTTGAAGGCGCTGGATTTCGCGCCCGGCGACCCGCTCTGCCTGCTGGGCGGGATCGGCCCGCATTACGCGCGTTACCTGCCAGAAGACCATCTGTCGGGGCTGATCGCGGCGCGCGGCACGGCGCTTGATGGGGCGTTTCATCTGGTCTGCAAGGCCGCAGCGGAAGAGGTTTTGCCATGAGCGAGATCGCGAGGGTTTTCACCGGGGCGGATATTCACGATGGAAAGCATCTGCACCACGGCAAGGTGCTGGCGCAGATGCAAGACGGCAGCCGCCGCATCCTTGCCTTTGAAGATGTGCCGCAGGGCGTGCCGACAGAGCGGCTGCAAGCGGGGTTGCTCTGCCCCGGTTTCGTCGATCTTCAGGTCAATGGCGGCGGCGGGGTGATGTTCAACGACAGCCCCGATGTGGCCACCCTGCGGCGCATGGCCAAGGCGCACCGCAGCACGGGTGTCGCGGCGCTTTTGCCCACCTTGATCACCGACACGCCCGATAAAACCGATGCGGCGATTGAGGCTGTCGCGGCTGCTATCGCCGAGGGGGTGCCGGGCATTATCGGGCTGCATCTGGAAGGCCCGCATCTGGCGCTATCGCGTAAGGGCGCGCATGACGGGGCGTTGATCCGCCCGATGGAGGCGGCGGATCTTGCCCTGATCCTGCGCGCCGCCGCGCTGCTGCCGAACCTTATGGTGACGGTCGCGCCGGAAAACACCAGCGCCGCGCAGATCGCCGCGATGGCCGAGGCCGGGGTCATCGTTTCGCTTGGCCATAGCGACGCGGATTACGAGACCTCTATGGCTGCTTTTGATGCGGGCGCGCGCTGCGTCACGCATCTGTTCAACGCGATGAGCCAGATGGGCAACCGCGCGCCGGGATTGGTCGGGGCGGCGCTGGCGCGAGACGGGGTTCACGCGGGGCTGATTGCCGATGGCATCCATGTGCATCCCGCCAGCATGCGCAACGCGCTGGCGGCCAAGGGCGAGGGGATTTTCCTCGTCAGTGATGCCATGGCGACGGCGGGCTCTGATATCGCGGGCTTCACGCTCAACGGGCGCGAGGTTTATCGCGCGGACGGGCGGTTGGCCTTGGCGGATGGTACCCTGGCGGGGGCGCACCTAGCGTTGGGCCGCGCGGTCCGCACGCTGACCCATGCGGTGGGAGAGCCGTTGGAGACCGCTTTGGCGCGGGCGATTTCGGGGCCGCTGGCACTGTTGCGCGATGACATGGGTCTGGGCCGGATCGAAAGCGCGGGCCAACCTTTGCTGCTGTTCGACCCCGAAAGCGGTGCGGTGGACCTGCTCGCCTAGCCTGCGACAAGCCGCCAGAAGAACACCGCGCTCATCCCAAAACCGATGGCGGCGATCAGCCCGCGCACGGTCTGTTTCGGCAAGGCCCGCGCCAGCGGCGCCCCGGCATAGCCCCCCGCCGTGGCGGCCAGCATCATCAGCAACGCCTGCGGCCATGCGACCAGCCCGGCCAAGGCAAAGACCGCCACGGAAATCGATGAGAGCACGAAGCTCAGCCCGTTCTTGAGCCCGTTCATCCCGTGCAGGTCGGTCATCCCCCAAAGCGCGAAGAGGGCCAGCAAAACGATGCCCAAGCCCCCATTGAAATAGCCGCCATAGACGCTGACCGCGAACAGGCCGAGCGCGCCTTCGGGTGTGACGGCGCGGGCATGGGACGCGGCAAAAGCGCGAATGCGGTCGCCCAGCAGGAAGGCCAGCGTCGCCGCGAGGAGCAAGAAGGGCACGACAACCGAAAAGGCCGCGTTGGACGAGACCAGCAGCAGGCCCGAGCCAACCACACCGCCCGCCAGCGTGATGAGGCTAAGCCGCAGCAACCGCTTGCGGTCAAAACCGCCCAATTCATCGCGAAAGCCGAAAGCCCCGGCAAGGTAGCCGGGAAACACCGCCACGGCACTGGTGGCATTGGCCGCCACAGGCGGCATCCCGGTAAAGACCAGCGCCGGAAAGGTCAGAAAGGTGCCGCCCCCGGCGATGGTGTTCAACACGCCCGCGCCAAAGGCCGCGATCAGCAAGATCGCGATATCGCTTAATGTGGTCATTGTCCCTCCCCACGCCATGCGGCGCTTGGAACCCTGTTAGGATCAAATCACGGCGATGCCAAGATGGGGGGGAGGCACGAAAAAGGGCTCCGACCGATGGTCGAAGCCCCAATAGCGCGAAATCGCGCGATGTCAGCCGTTTATGGGCAAGCTGCGACGTAGCGCTGGCCGTTGGAGTTCTGGTACACACATTTGCCGGACTGAGTCTGGCCGATGTAGTTGCCAGCCGCCGCACCAGCGAGACCGCCGATGATTGCGCCTTGAACCTTGTCGTCACCGCCTGAAACAGCAGCACCTGTGGCTGCGCCGAGGGCTGCACCTGTCAGGGCGCCTTGGCTGGGCGTGGTGCCGTTACAGGCGGCAAGAGTGGCGACCAGCGGAACGGCGATAAGGAATTTCTTCATGTCTTTCTCCCAAGTTACTCATTTGCCAACGCGGGGGGGTTGGAAGAGGTTCCCGCGAAAGCGATGGATGTTAAGAAAAATTTTCAACGCGGGTGTGCGCGGCAATTTTCCATCTGTTGTCATGTTCGGGCAAGACAGAGGTTTAGATAGACGAAGGCGGCACCGGGTCAACCGATGCCGCCTGTCGCAGGCTTGAAAGCGCGGTTTTACGCCGAAGCGAAAACTCGGCCCAATGCGCCATCCACCGCGGTGATGATCTCATCAATATCATCGCGTGAGGCGATCAGGGCGGGCGAGAAACACAGCGTGTTGTTCTTGCCGGGCAGGGAGCGGTTGGTGGCCCCGATGATCACCCCTTGGGCCATGCAGTCCCCGACGACGGCCTGAATACGCTTTTCCTCGACGGGGTCGCGGCTGTCGCGGTCAGTGACCAGTTCGGCGCCCAAGAACAGCCCCTTGCCGCGCACATCGCCGATCACCTTATGTTTGTCGGCCAGCGCATGAAGCTGCTCCAGCATGTAGTGGCCCATGTTGGTGGTATTCTCCAACAGGTTCTCGCGTTCGATGATGTTCATATTCTCGATGCCCGCGGTCGGCCCCGCGGTGCAGCCACCAAAGGTCGAGATGTCGCGGAAGTAGTTCAGCGGATCGCTGGCATCGTCCTTGAACATGTCAAACACGGCATCGGTCGTGACCAGACAGGCGATGGCGGCATAGCCTGAGGCGACGCCCTTGGCCATGGTCACCATGTCTGGCTGGATGCCGTAGTGCTGATAGCCGAACCAAGTCCCGGTGCGGCCCACGCCGCAGACGACCTCATCGATATGCAGCAGGATGTCGTATTTGCGGCAAATCTCTTGCACCCGCTCCCAGTAGCCCTCGGGCGGGCAGATCACGCCGCCGCCTGCTGTCACCGGTTCGAGGCAAAGCGCGCCGACGGTTTCGGGGCCTTCGGCGAGGATCACCTTTTCGATCTGGTCCGCCGCCCAGGTGCCGTAGTTTTCCTGCGGCGCACCGTCCTGTTCGAAGCTGCGATATTCCAGACAATGCGGCACGCGCACGAAACCCGGCGCGAAGGGGCCGTATTGTGCGTTGCGCTCGTCCTGCCCACCCGCCGAGAGGCAGCCGAGGGTGGTGCCGTGGTAATCGCGGTCGCGGTAGAGTATCTTGTGCTTCTTGCCGCCATAGCGTTTGTGCGCAATCTGGCGCACCATTTTGAAGGCTTTCTCATTCGCCTCGGAGCCAGAGTTGCAATAGTAGACGCGGTCTAGTCCCGGCATCTTGTCCAGCAGTTTCTCGGCGAAATGAGAACCGGGGATCGAGCCTGCGGAACCGGCGAAATAGTTCAGCTTGATCAGCTGGTCGCGCACGGCATTGGCGATGCTTTCACGGCCATAGCCGACGTTGACCGTCCAGACACCACCCGACACGGCATCAAGGTGCTCTTTGCCCTTTTGGTCCCAGACCCGCATGCCCTTGCCTTCGACAATGATGCGCGGGTCGGTCGTTTCATAGGGTTTGTGCTGGCTCAGGTGGTGCCAGATATGCGCGCGGTCGGCTTCGACAACGCGGGATATGTCGTTCTCGTTGAAATTGCCGTCCATGAGGCAAACCTTTCTGTGCGAGTGGGCGAACCCACGAATGAAGCCCGCGCAGAGGCGGGGAATGTGCCTATCACATCACCGCGAAAGTTGCGCCACAAGTAGTGCCAGTTAGGTTTGTTCCTTAAGGCCAGCCGCCGGCGCAGATTTCTTTTAAAGAAATCGGGGCGGACTTTTTTAAAATGTCCGGGGCCTTAAACGAAAACGCCGGGGTGGTGCCCCGGCGTTCAAGTTTACTTCGATTTCGGGCCGCCCTTGCCGCCCTGCTTGCCGATCTTATTCGGCGGGGTGAAGCGTTTGGACGGGTCGGACGCCCGTTTGTAGGACTTCTCACCGCCCGGCGTGGTGGCCGAGGTTGTCGGCTTGCCCTTGCCTTTGCGCGGTGCATCGCCTGCGGGCTTTTCCTTTTTCCAAACGGCTTTCGCCTTGGGCTTGCCGGTTGTTTCGCCGCCAGACTTAGGCTTGGGCGTCGCACCGGGTTTCATCGGACTGCGCTCGGTCTTGTGCGACTTTGGCGGGCGTTCGCCCTTGGGCGCGCGCGGTTTGTCGAACTTGGCCTTGTCGTATTTCGGCTTGTCGAACGACGCCGCACCGGGGCCATCCGCCGCTTTGGCGCGGGGTTTGCGCGGGGCGGGGGCGGCATCGGGATCGTAGTTATCACGCGGCGGGCGCGGGCCACGGTCGCGATCACCCTTGTAGCCGCCACCCGGCTTGGGGCCACGGTTGCCGCCGGGTTTCGGACCACGGGCCAAATCGGGGGCTTTGTCGAGCTGCGTCAGCACCGCGCCTTCTTCCAGCTTCATGTCGCCGCCAAGTGCGCTCAGCAGACCGGGAACCGAGGTTTCCAGCACTTCGACAAAGCTGTGGCTGCCCTGCACACGGATCGCGCCGATGTCGTCTTTGGTCAGATCACCGCGACGGCAAAGCATCGGCAGCAGCGTGCGCGGCTCGGCCCCGTCGTTGCGGCCGGTCGAGATCGAGAACCAGACCGATTTGCCAAAGGCCGGGCGCGGTTTGTCGTCGCCGGGCGCACCGGGTTCTGCCAGTTCTTCCGGCGCGGATTGGCGCGCGCGGTAGAGGTTGACGAAAGCGGTGGCCAGTTGCTCGGCCGAGAATTGCTCGACCAGATTGGCGACAAACCCTTCGGCATCTTCCGGGATCGGGTCGGACCATGCAGGATCGGCCAGCAGGCGGGCTTCGTCGGCGGCATTCACTTCGGTGGCAGAGGGCGGTGCCGCCCATTCCACTTTTAGCTTCGCGCCGCCGATCAGACGGTTTGCTTTGCTGCGCAGTTTCGCAGGCACGATCAGGGCGGAAACGCCCTTGCGCCCGGCGCGGCCAGTACGGCCCGAGCGGTGCAGCAGCGTGTCGGAGTTGCTGGGCAGATCGGCGTGGATCACCAGTTCAAGGTTTGGCAGGTCGATGCCGCGTGCGGCCACGTCCGTCGCAATACAAACGCGGGCCCGCCCGTCGCGCAGCGCTTGCAGCGCGTTGGTCCGCTCAGACTGCGTCAACTCACCCGACAGCGCCACGACCGAGAAACCCCGGTTGGTGAACCGTGTGGTCAGGCGCGCCACGGCGGCGCGGGTGTTGCAGAACACGATGGCGTTCTTGGCTTCATAGAAGCGCAGCACGTTGATGATCGCGTTTTCAGTGTCACGCGGGTGCACATTCAGCGCGCGGTATTCGATATCGCTGTGCTGTTTGGCTTCGCTCACCGTGGTGATGCGCTGCGCGTCGCGCTGGTAGGATTTCGCCAGTTTGGCAATCGCCGCAGGCACGGTGGCCGAGAACAGCAGCGTGCGGCGCTCTTCGGGGGATTCGGAGAGGATGAACTCAAGGTCTTCGCGGAAGCCGAGGTCGAGCATCTCATCCGCTTCGTCGAGCACCACGGCGCGGATCGCGTCGAGGTTGATGTTGTTGCGTTTGATGTGGTCACACAGACGGCCCGGCGTGGCGACGACGATATGTGCGCCCCGGTCCAGCGCGCGGCGCTCGGTCCGGGTGTCCATGCCGCCGACACAGGTGGTGACCACCGCGCCCGCTTTGCCATAAAGCCACGTCAGTTCGCGGCTGACCTGCATCGCCAATTCGCGTGTGGGCGCGATAATTAGCGCTAGCGGTGCGCCTGCTTGGCCGAAATGGCTGTCGTCGCCCAAGAGTGTCGGCGCGATGGCGAGGCCAAAGCCCACCGTCTTGCCCGACCCGGTTTGGGCGGAAACCAGAAGGTCTTGATCGTTCAGCGCTGGGTCTGTGACGGCCTCCTGTACGGCGGTAAGTGTTTCATAACCCTGTTGGGCAAGGGCATCGGCAATAGTCTGGATCACGAAGGCTGTCCTGTCTTGAACGTTTGTGCGGGGGGCGGGCACGTGGGGTGCTACCAGCCACGGCAAAGGAATCCGACCGTCGGTAGAGGGTCGGGGATGGAATGTACATGGGGGTTTTTGGGCGAATTGTCACCCTTTTTACCTGTTTGGCGGGTTTGGAGGCCCGAATGGGCGGGGAAGTGCCATTTTAGCGCTGGTCCGATCCGCTCACATCTCGGTCAGGCCAATGGCGCGGCCGGGCGGCTTCGGTTAGCTATAACCAAAGCTGAAAGAGAGAGTGAGGCAATCTGGTGCAAAGCGATCTGCCCCTGACGCGAGATCTGGTGCTGGTTGGCGGCGGGCACGCCCATGCGCTGGTGCTGCGCAAATGGGGGATGGACCCGCTGCCCGGCGCGCGGCTGACGGTCATCAACCCCGGCCCCACCGCGCCCTATACCGGCATGCTGCCCGGTCATATCGCCGGGCACTACGGGCGGGATGAATTGGAGATCGACCTGATGCGCCTGTGCCGCCACGCCGGGGCGCGGCTGATCCTTGGGGCGGCGACGGGGATTGACCGCGCGGCCCGCGCGTTCACGGTCGAAGGGCACGGGGCCGTGGCCTATGACGTGGCCTCGATCGACATAGGGATCACGGCCAAGATGGACCTGCCGGGGTTTGCGCAATACGCGGTCGGGGCCAAGCCGCTTGATGTCTATGCCGCGCGCTGGCGTGATTTTCTGGCGGCGGTCAAGGCAGGAGAACAACCGCCCGAAGTGGCGGTGATCGGTGGCGGTGTGGCGGGCTGTGAGCTTGCCATGGCGATGGCCTTTGCTCTGCGTCAGGCGGGTGTGCAGCCTGCCGTGACGGTGGTGGAACATGGGCCAGACCTCTCTGGCATGGCGCCCCGGACCGCGGCGATGCTGCGGCGGCAGATGGCGAATTTGGGGGTGGCCCTTGCGCTTGATGCCAAGGTCACGCGCATCACCGATCGGCAGGTGATCCTGGCGGGTGGCCCGCCGATTTCGGCTGCGCTTTGTGTGGGCGCTGCGGGGGCGGTGCCGCATGGATGGCTCGGGCAAACCGATTTGCCGCTGCACGCCGGGTTTATCCGTGTCGGCGCGGATCTGGGGGTTGTGGATGATGCGGCACTCTTTGCCGTGGGCGATTGCGCGCATATGGAGGCCACGCCGCGCCCAAAGGCCGGGGTTTTTGCCGTGCGGGCAGCGCCGGTGCTGCATGACAACCTGCGCGCGGCGCTAGGCGGCGGGGCTCGGCGGGTGTTCAGGCCGCAGAAACATTACCTCAAGCTGGTCTCGCTCGGGGGGAAATCCGCCGTGGCCGAGCGGAACGGGCTGGCCCTTGGCGGGGCGCTGCTTTGGCAGTGGAAGGACCGCATTGATCGCAAGTTCATGGATCAGCTTGATGACCTGCCCGAAATGAAGGGCAATGCGCTGTCGGTTCCGACGGCCTCGGGCGTGGAGGAGGCGCTGGCGGGCAAGCCGCTTTGTGGCGGTTGCGGCGCCAAGGTGGGCGGCGCGGTGCTGGGCGATCTTTTGGCAAAGGTGCAGGGGCCAATCTCCGGCGATGTCGTTACCGGGGCGGGGGATGATGCGGCGGTGCTGCGCCAACCGGGCGGTGGTTTTCAGGTGATGAGCACGGATCACCTGCGCGGCTTCATCGAAGACCCGGCGTTGATGACGCGGATCGCAGCGGTCCACGCCTTGGGCGATGTCTGGGCCATGGGGGCCAAGCCGCAGGTGGCGCTGAGTTCGATCATCATGCCGCGCATGTCGCCCGCATTGCAGGCCCGCACGTTGCGAGAGATCGCGGCGGCCGCGCAAGATGTAATGGCGGCGGCAGGGGCGCAGATTGTCGGCGGCCACACGACCATGGGCGCGGAACTGACCATCGGGTTTACGGTCACCGGCACGCGGGAGGACATGCCCATCGGTGTCGGCGGCGCGCAGCCGGGGGATGTGTTGATGCTGACCCGGCCCATCGGGTCTGGCGTGATCCTTGCCGGGCATATGGCAGGCAGTGCGCCGGGGCGGGTGGTGGCCAAAGCGCTCGGGCTCATGGCGACACCGCAGGCGCGGGAGGCGTCGATTTTGGGTGGTGCCCATGCGATGACGGATGTGACGGGCTTTGGCTTGGCGGGCCATGTGCAGGCGATTTGCCGCGCCTCGGGGCTGGCGGCAGAACTTTGGGGCGCGGCGGTGCCGCTCTATCCCGGCGCGCAGGCGCTGTCGGATCAGGGGGTGGCATCATCGCTGTTGTCGGTCAATCAGGCCGATGCTCCGATAGAGGCCGCAGGCCCGGTGAACCCGCTTTTCCACGACCCCCAGACTGCCGGGGGGCTGCTGGCGGCCTTGCCAAAGGCAGCGGCGGAAGCGGCGCAGGCACGGCTAGAGGCTGCGGGTCTGACGGGCCATATCATCGGACGGCTGGAGGCCGGTGCCCCCTCTATGCGCCTGACGTAAACCGGGTGTTCAGCGCGGCGGCGGTCTCGGCCAAGGAGGTATCGTCGAGTCTGTCGAGCGTCAGCCGCTCTATCGGCGCGGGATTGCGGCTGGCGGCTTTGGCATAGCGCGGGTCGTAGTGTTGGCCGATCAGCCCTTCGGCAAGCATGGCCCAATCGCCCGCGCGGGCTTGGGTTTGCCATGCCGCGATGGTCTCTGCGCTGTGATAGGGGCGCAGCCTGTCGATGCGGTCATCCAGCAAAGCAGGGTCCGTCGTCAGGTCGTCATAGGCCCGACAGAGAAAATCCGCCCGCGCGGCGAGCGGGGCGGCGATCTCAACCCGCGGAGCTGCGCGCATCGCGGCCCAGAGGGCGGGGGGCAGGGTGATGTTACCGATCTTGCTGCTTTCCGCTTCGACCCAGGTTACCTGCGCCGGGTCGAGCGGCGTGAGGGCTTGGGCCAGACGGGATTCAAACATTTTCTGATGCGGTTGGCCGCCGTCCACCGCGCCAAACAGCGACCCGCGATGTTGTGCCAGCCCTTCGAGGTCAAGCACCTGCGCGCCTGCCTTTGCCAGATGGTGCAGTAGCCGCGTCTTGGCCGTGCCGGTGCCGCCTTCGATCAACATCAGCCGGTGCGGCATGGGCGTGTCGTAGAGCGCCGCGACCACCAACCGCCGATAGCTGCGATAGCCACCGCGCAGCAGTTGCACGCGCCAGCCGACCTGATCAAGGATCGTAGAAAATGCGCCCGACCGCTGCCCGCCGCGCCAGCAATAGACCAGCGGCTGCCAACTGCCGCCTTTGTCTGCCAGTGCCGTTTGCAAATGGTGGCCCGTGTTCTGCGCCACCAGCGCCCCACCGATCTTGCGGGCGTCAAAAGGGCTGACTTGTTTGTAGATGGTGCCGACCTCGGCCCGCTGGGCATCCGACAGCACGGGCAGATTGATCGCGCCGGGCAGATGATCCTCGGCAAACTCCATTGGGGCGCGCACGTCGATGATGGTATCAACGTCGAGCGTGGCGAGGTCCGACAGGGCGGTGAGGGTGCAGGGGGTCATCTGAGGTGTCCGGCAAAGACCCCACGCCCTATGGCAGGGCGCGGGGCGATGGCTCAGGCTTTGGCCGCGATCACCAGCACTTCGACCAGATATTCTGGCGTGGCGAGTTTGGATTCGCCACAGGCGCGGGCGGGGGCGTTGCCTTCGGGCACCCAAGCATCCCAAACGGCGTTCATCGCCGCGAAATCGGCCATGTCGGCCAGCCAGATGGTCGATTGCAGGATGCGGGTCTTGTCGCTGCCGACCTCGGCCAGCAGGGCGTCGACCTTATCAAGGCAATCTTGGGTTTGCTGGGCCACATCCGCACCTGCCGTGCCGACCTGACCGGCAAGGTAGATCACTTCGCCATGCTCGACAATTTGGCTCATGCGGGTGTTGGTGTGATGGCGTTTGATCTCGGTCATTCTGTCTCTCCTTTGACGTTGCAAAACTTGTGGCAGCTTTGCGTGAGAGAGGCCAGATCAAAGCCTGCGGGTCAGGCCTTCTCAGCCTTTCCGCCTGCTTCTGGGCCGCCCTCTTTTGGGCCGCCTGCTTTTTCCCAACCGCCAAAACCGTCCTTTAGGTGCGCCGCGTCAAAGCCCATGTCTTGCAGTGTCGCGACCGAGATGGCCGAGCGCCAGCCCGAGGCGCAGTGAAAGACGAATTTCTTGTCTTGGGCAAAGACCTCTTTGAAGTAGGGGCTGTCGGGGTCGACCCAAAACTCCAACATCCCGCGTGGGCAGTGGAACGCACCGGGGATAAACCCGGTACGCTCGCGTTCGCGGGGATCGCGCAGGTCGACGAATTGCACGTTTTCGTCGTCCAGCATGGCGATGGCCTCAATGCTGTCGATCTCTTCGATCCGGGCACGGGCCTCAGAGACCATTTGGGCGGCGGTTTTCTTGAGGGCCATCGGGGTCTTCTCCTTACAGTTGGTTCAGCAGATCAGGCGTGGGCCAGCCATCGACGGGCATGCCTAGTCGTTTCTGTTCGGCGCGCACGGCGGCGCGGGTGCCAGAGCCGAGGATGCCATCCACATCGCCCACGTCATAGCCCATGGATTGCAATTTGCGCTGAAGTGTCTTCATCGCGTCGCCGCTAAGCCCCGGTTGCGGATTGCCTGCATCGAAAACCTGTGCGCCTTCCAGCCGTGTGGCAAAATAGGCGGCGGTCATGACGTAGGTAAAGCTCTGGTTCCATTCGAAATAGACCCTAAAATTCGGGTAGGCGATGAAGGCTGGCCCGCCGCGCCCTTGTGGCAGCAGGACCGAGGCGGTCAGCCCCTCGGCCAGCGGCCCGTTGCGGGGGGACACGCCCATCGCTTGCCATTCGCTAACGGATTTGGTGGTCTCCAGCCCGCTTTGCGACCAGTCGAAGTCTTGCGGTAGGGTGACTTCGGCCAGCCAAGGCTCACCCGCCCGCCAGCCGAGGCTTTGTAGCATTTTGGCGCCCGACAGCAGCGCATCAGGGGCAGAGGTTTTCAGCGAGACTTCGCCGTCGCCGTCGCCATCCACACCGTTTTCGATGATGTCGCGGGGCAGCATTTGTACCATGCCGATTTCGCCCGCCCATGCGCCGGTGGTGGTGGCAGGGTCGAATTCTCCGCGCTCGAAAAGCTCCAACGCCGCGAAAAGCTGTGGGCGGAACAATTCAGGACGGCGGCAGTCATGGGCTAGCGTGGCCAGCGCGTTGGCGGTGTTAAAGTCGCCTTGGATCGCGCCGTAATCCGTCTCAAACGCCCAGAAGGCCAGCAGCACGCCACGGCTGACGCCATACTCGGCTTCAACCCGGTCAAAGACCGCGTCGTATTTCTCGGCCATGGCGCGGCCCCGGTTGATCCGGTTTTCCGAGATCAAGTGGCGCGAAAATTCGATGAAGGGCTTTTGAAACACCCCCTGCGCCTGATCGGCGCGCAGCACGGCGGGGTCTTGGCGCAGACCTGCAAAAAACTGATCGGCAGTGGCGGGGTCGGCGCCATTCGCCACGGCTTCGGCTTTGGCATCGGCGATGAAGCTGGAGAAATCACCGCCACAGGCCGTTTGCGCAAAGGCGGTGGCGGGAAGGGTGAGGGCCGCAAGGGTGGCGGCTAGAAAAGTGGGGCGCATGGATATCCTCATAGTCACAGACAGGCCAGAACTAGGGCGATTGCCCACATCACCAACCATGCCTGCCAGAGGCGGGTGATGGCCGCATCGATCTCCTGAGGTCCGATGACGCGCGCCCCCGCGCCGTGCACCCAAGGAAACTGCTGCACCTTCCCATCATAGCTGCGCGGACCGGCGAGGGCCACACCTATGGCCCGCGCCATGGCGGCTTCCGGCCAACCGGCGTTGGGCGAACGGTGCAGCGCCGCATCTGCCCGAATGTTGCGCCAGTGGTGCAAAACCCCGCCGGGGAGCGCGATGAGCAGCGCGGTCAGCCGTGCGGGGGCGAGGTTCAGCAGGTCATCCATCCGCGCCGCAGCCCAGCCGAAATCCGCATAGCGCGGGGTGCGGTAGCCGATCATACTGTCGGCGGTGTTGACGATTTTATAGACCAGCAGCCCCGGCAGTCCGCCCAGCAGAAACCAAAAGGCAGGCGCGATGATGCCATCGCTGAGGTTTTCCGCGCCGCTTTCGATGGCCGAGCGTGCCACGGCGTCTGGGGGCATCTCGCCAGTGTCGCGGCTGACGATCATCGCCACCGCGCGGCGGCCTGTGGGCAGCGATTGGCGCAGTCCGTCCGCCACCGCGCGCAGGTGCTCAACGAGGGAGCGTTGCGCCAGCAGGATCGCGGCGATGATGATCTCGGCCGGTGGGCCAAGAAGGCTCAGCACCCAGCCAAGGCACGCCATCCCGATCATCAGCGCCAGCAGCAGCGCCACGCCCTTGGCACGCCGCGAATGGCCGTGGTTCAACCGACGATCCCCAGAGCCGATCAGCCGCCCCATCAGCACCGCCGGATGCGCCAAGCGCCGCCAGAGCCATTCCGGTTCTCCAAGGGCCGCGTCGAGCAGCATGGCCAGCGCAAGGACCGCCGCCGTGCTCATGCCAGCACCCGCTCCAACCGCGACCAACCCTCGGCGGGGGGCAGGCCGAGGCGCAGCCAGCGTGGGTTATAGGGGAAGACGCGGGTCCAGATGTGATGCTGGGCGAGGCGTTCCTGCCAAGCTTGCGCGTCATCGACCTCATAAAGCCGGAAAAGCGGAGTGCCGCCGACGGTTTGCGCCCCCGCTTCGGTCATCAATGTGTCGAGACGGGTGGCGTCAGTCGCCAGCCGGACCCGCGTGGCCTCGGCCCAAGCGCCATCCCGCAAGGCCGCCGCGCCAATATGCAATGCCGGTCCGCTTACCGGCCAAGGGCCGAGCATCTGGCCAAGCCGTGCCACCAAGGCCGGATCGCCGATGACAAAGCCCAGCCGCAGCCCGGCCAGCCCCCAGAACTTGCCAAAGCTTTTGAGGATCAGCGTGCCGGGTGTCGTGGCCTGCGCCATGAGGGTGGCATCAGGCGTGATGTCGCAAAAGCTCTCGTCGATGATGCTGAGGGGGGCGGTGACCTCTGCCGCATCCCAAAGCCGCCCGTCGGGGTTGTTGGGGTGCACATGGACGGCGGCGTGAGTGTCACCCTCTTCGACCACCTGCCAGCCGTTCTCGGCAAAGCTTGCGGCATGTTCATTGTAGGTCGGGCCGGGGATGCGCACGCGGCCCTTCGGTGCCAGCGCCGGGATGCGCGCAATGGCCGAGGATGCACCCGGCACGGCCAGCAGCGCAGCATCCGCTGGCACCTTCCAAAAGGCACGGGCGGCATCCACAAGCGCGGTTTGCGCTGCGGCATCGGGAAGCGCGTTCCACGCTTCAGCAGGCAGGGCGGGGATCGGGTAGGGCTGCGGATTGATCCCGGTCGACAGGTCGATCCACTCCGCCCGCTGCCCGCCGAAACGCGCCGCTGCCGCATCGACACCGCCGCCGTGGTCGCGCTGATCTGGCTGTTGCATCATCGTCCCCCTGCCGTTCTTGCTGCGGTGAAAGCGCAAAAGCGCTGCGCGATCAAGCGCCTTCCGCAAGGCAGGCAGGGAGAGAAGGGATCAGCCGCGCCCGTGCGGCGCGTCGAAATCCAGCACCGGGTTGATCGGGATGATCCGATGCGGGTTAATCGTGTCGTGGCTGTAGTGGTAGTGCCGCACGATATGGTCGAAGTTCACCGTCTCGGCCACGCCCGGCACCTGATAGAGTTCGCGCGTATAGGCCCAGATGTTCTGGTAATCGACGATCCGTTTGCGGTTACACTTGAAGTGCAGGTGATAGACCTTGTCGAAGCGCACCAGCGTGGTGAAGAGCCGCCAGTCGGCCTCGGTCATCTTGTCGCCTGCAAGGTAGCGGTTTTGCGATAGGATGTCTTCGATCCAATCCAATGTGTCGAAGAGCGGATGCACGGCGGCGTCATAGGCCTCCTGCGTGGTGGCGAAACCGGATTTGTAGACGCCATTGTTCAGCGTGTCATAGACGCGGGCGTTCACCTCTTTGATGCGGTCGTGCAGCGCGGCGGGGTGGTAGTCATCGCTGTTGCCGGTCAGCTCATCAAAGGCGCTGTTGAACATGCGGATGATCTCGGCGCTCTCGTTGCTCACGATGGTCTCGCGCTCTTTGTCCCAGAGGATCGGCACGGTGACGCGGCCCGTGAAATTGGGATCGGCACGGGTATAGATGTCGCGGGCATAGGGCAGGCCAAAGAGGGTATCGCCAGTGGCGCCGGGGAAGTCACCATCAAAGGTCCAGCCTTCGCCCAGCATATCGGGGTGTACGACCGACACGCCGATGTGATCCTCCAGCCCCTTCAATTGGCGGAAGATCAGCGCGCGATGCGCCCAAGGGCAGGCATAGCTGACATAGAGGTGATAGCGGCCCGATTCTGCTTTGAACCCGCCGTCGCCGCTGGGGCCGGCGCTGCCATCGGCGGTTACCCAGTTGCGAAACTTCGCTGCGGCGCGCTCAAACTTGCCGCCTGAGGATTTGGTATCATACCATTTGTCTTGCCATTTTCCGTCAACCAATAGGCCCATCTTGTTCTCCTTTGCATATTTGAGGATATATCTAGGGCAGCGCATGCGACCTGCACATCTTCATGCGCGCGCAGCCGCCCTGCGCTGGCGCAGACTGCCCAAACGTCATCAAATCTTAACTTGAATTTTCTACGTTTTAGCCCAGCTTAGAAGGCATTAGCGGGGGGATGATCATGGAAGAATTTCTGTCGAAAGAGATACAGGCGGGGCTTGATGCTGCGCGTATGGCAAGCCTGCGCAAAGGCGCGCGCCTGCGGCTTGAGGTGGGCGGTGATGTCTACCGGGTGCTGCGTATGTGGAAGACCGGTTTTTCCGTCGATGCGGCAGATGCGCCCAAGCTGCGCGGGCTGGTCGATCTTTATGATGGCAGCCTGCATCTGTTCCAATGTCTCATCGTGGCGAGCGAGGAAGAAGCGGGCGAAATGCGTTATGAGTTCAAACGCGCGACCGCCGTGGCAGACCGTCCGCCGCTTGATTTCGAGCGTCCCGCCGATGCGCCACTGGGGCTGATCGAAGACGGCCGCGCCTGAAAGGGCGACACGGCGGGCCAGTCCCGCCGCGCCATTTTCCGATTATTGTAGATCGCTGAAAGCTTTGACGAGCCGGTCGCAAGCTTCCTCGACCCGCGCGCGTGGCGTGGCGAGGTTGAAGCGCAGGAAGCTTTCGCCCCCGGTGCCGAAGGTGGCGCCGTGGTTGGCTGCGATGGCGGCGCTTTTCTCGACACGTTTCTGAAACTCCGCCGGGTCCATCCCTGTGCCCGAAAAGTCCACCCAAGCCAGATAGGTCGATTCCAGCGGCATCGAACCTAGCCCCGGAATCGCGTTCACCGCGTCATCGAAGATCTGCCGGTTTCCGTCCAGATAGGCGGTCAGTTCATCCACCCACGCTGCACCCTCGGGGGAATAGGCCGCCGTTGCCATGATCAGCCCGAAGGAGTTCGCCGAGACGCCCAAAGCCGCCATGCGCTGGGCGAAGCGTTGGCGCAGCTTGGGGTCGTGAATGATGACGTTCCCGGTATGGCCGCCGGCGATGTTGAAAGTCTTGGTCGTGGCGGTCATCATCACCAGACGGTCTTCGATTCCGCCGATATGCGCCATGGGGATGTGCTTGTGCCCCGGCATCACCAGATCGTGGTGGATTTCATCCGAGACCAGCACCAGATCGTGCCGCTTGGCGAAATCGGCCACGCCTTGCAGTTCTTCGCGGCTCCAGACACGCCCGCCGGGGTTATGCGGCGAGCAGAGGATCACCATTTTCTCATCCCCGGTCATCAGGGCGTCATAGGCGTCGAAATCCATCTCGTAGCGGCCCGAGGCATTGGTCAGCGGGCATTCTACCACGCGCCGCTCGGCGGCGTTAATCACGCGGGCGAAGGCGTGATAGACCGGGGTGAACAGCACGACGCCATCGCCGGGCTGCGTGAACGCATCAACGCACATCGCGGTGCCGTTCACCAGACCGTGGGTGGTAAAGATCGCATCGGCGTCGACCTTCCAGCCGTGACGGTTTTCCATCCACCATTGGATCGCGGCAAGGTATTCGCTGTCGTCGCCGAAATACCCGTGCACCCCGTGGTCGATCTGGGCCTGAAGCGCGTCCTGCACCACCTGCGGGGGGCGGAAATCCATGTCGGCCACCCACATGGCGATGCCGCTGTCCGCGGGCACGCCATAGATCGCTTCCATCTTGTCCCATTTCGCACAATGGGTGCCGCGCCGGTCGATGATGTCGTCAAAGCTCATGCTGGTCTCTCCTGATATTGCGGCCAAGCTAACGGCTGCCGCAGGCGCTGCAAGCCCCCGGTTGCGCGATGCCCGGGCATGGCCTAAATGAGCGGGATGAAACGCCCGATCCTTTTGCACCCCGACCCACGGCTCAAGAAAGCCGCAGCCCCCGTCACTGATCTCAGCGACGAGTTGCGCGTGCTGGGCGATGATATGTTGACCACCATGTATGACGCGCCGGGCATCGGCCTTGCCGCGCCGCAGATCGGCGTGCTGAGCCGTGTCATCGTGCTCGATTGCGTCAAAGAAGAGGGCGAAGCGCCGCGCCCGCTGTTGATGTTCAACCCTGAGATCGTGGCTTCTTCGGATGACCTCAGCACCTATGAGGAAGGCTGCCTGAGCATTCCTGAGCAATACGCCGATGTGACCCGCCCGGCTGAGGTTGAGGTCCGCTGGCTCGACCGCGACGGCAAAGAGCAGCAGGAGGCGTTTGACGGCCTCTGGGCAACCTGTGTGCAGCATGAGATTGACCACCTCGATGGAAAGCTGTTCATTGACTACCTCAAGCCCCTGAGGCGCCAGATGATCACCCGCAAGATGGTCAAGCTCAAGCGTGAGCTGGCGCGCGAATGAGTGTGCTAGAGGTTCTCCGCTGGCCCGACCCACGTCTGGCCGAGATCTGCGCGCCGATTGAAGAAATCACGCCTGAGATCGAGCAGCTTGCTGCCGATAAGTTGGAAACGATGTATGCCACCCCGGGGCGCGGCTTGGCCGGGCCGCAAGTCGGCGCGATGCTGCGCCTGTTTGTGATGGATGCGGGCTGGAAAGAGAATAAATCGGACCCACTGGTTTGCATCAACCCGATGTTTCAAGAGATCGGCGAAGAGCGTGTGACCAATACCGAAGGCTGCCTGAGCATCCCCGGCATCAGCACCGACATTTCCCGTCCGTCGCAGGTGCAGATGGTTTGGACCGGGCTGAATGGGGGCCGCTATGTGCAGAGCTTTGAGGGCGCTGCCGCGTTGATCGCGCAGCATGAGATGGACCACCTTGATGGCGTGGTGACATTCGATCATCTGGATGCGGAAACCCGCGCTGCCAAGATTGCGGAGTTTGAAGCCCAATGACCCTACGCCGCTACGTTGCATGGCCCGACAAACGCCTACGCAGCCCCGCCGAACCCATTGAGGCGGTGACGGATGAAATTCGCACCCTTTGGGACGATATGATCGAGACGATGGACGCCATGCCCGGCGTCGGCCTTGCCGCGCCGCAGATTGGGGTGATGTTGCAGGTCGCGGTGGTCGATGCCTCCGAGGCACGCAACAAGCGCATCCGTTTGGCAAACCCGGTGATTATAGACGCCTCTGCCGTGCTGCACCCTTATGAGGAAGCCAGCCCGAACCTGCCCGGTTTCAGCGCCGTGATCCGCCGCCCTCGCGGCGTGAAGGTGCGGTTCCTTGATGAGACGGGGGCAGAGGTCGAACGCGATTTCGTCGGGCTGGAGGCGGTCAGTGTCCAACACCAGATCGACCATCTGGCGGGCAAGATGTATTTCGATAACCTCAGCAAAACCAAGCGCGACATGCTGTTGCGCAAGGCGCGCAAACTGGGCGGCTGACGGCCTCGGGGCTGCCCGTCCTTCAGGAGTGAACAGATGCGACTGATCTTTATGGGCACGCCCGATTTTTCGGTGCCGATACTCGATGCGCTGGTGCAGGCGGGGCATGACATCTGCGCCGTCTATTGCCAGCCACCACGCCCTGCGGGCCGGGGCAAGAAACCCCGCCCCAGCCCGGTGCAGCAACGCGCCGAAGAGATTGGCCTGCTGGTGCGGCATCCGGTGTCGCTTAAACACCCCGAACCGCAGGAAGAATTCGCCGAGCTTGACGCAGATGCGGCGGTGGTCGTGGCCTACGGTCTGATCTTGCCGCAGGTCATTCTGGACGCGCCGAAACGGGGCTGCCTGAACATCCACGCAAGCCTGCTGCCGCGCTGGCGCGGGGCGGCGCCCATTCACCGTGCGATCATGGCGGGGGATGAAAAGACCGGCGTTTGCATCATGCAGATGGAAGCGGGGTTGGACACTGGGCCCGTGCTGCTCTGCGAAGAGACCGAGATCGGCGCGGCCGAGACCACGGCCGAATTGCACGACCGGCTGAGCGCCATAGGCGCGGTGGCGATCAACAAGGCGCTGTCGCGGTTGTCGGACCTGCCCCCCCAGCCTCAGCCCGACGAGGGCGTGACCTATGCCGCCAAGATCGACAAGGCCGAGGCGCGCATCGACTGGGCCCGCCCGGCGGTTGAGGTAGACCGGCTGATCCGGGGCCTGTCGCCCTTTCCCGGCGCGTGGTTCGAAATCGACGGCCAGCGGGTGAAGGTGCTGGGATCGGTGCTGGACGAAGGCACCGGCGCGGCGGGCGAGGTGCTGTCAGATGACCTGCGCATCGCTTGCGGCGACGGTGCGGTGCGGCTCACGCGGTTGCAGCGCGCGGGCAAGGGCGTGCAGGAGGCGGATGTGTTTCAGCGCGGCGCGCAGATCCCGGTCGGCACTAACCTGAGCGCCGCTTAAGCGCTCAGCTTTTCGGCGGGGTGCTTTTGTAGACCGGCAGGTGCCAGCCGAAATAAAGCGATCCGGCGCGCAGCACCCAAGTGGTGGCGGCGCAGGCCAATAGCGGGTAGAGCGTCCCGTCGAAATAAGGCGCCAGCAGCACGGCCACAGCGGCACCGGAGAGCGCCGCAGTGGCGTAGAGTTCGCCTTGCGTCAGCACCAGTGGCAATTGGCCCACCACCACATCGCGCATCAACCCGCCCATGCAGCCGGTGATCATACCCATGACAATGATAATGGCGGCTGACTGTTCTTGAGACATTGCCACGCCGACCCCCGCCGCAACAGCGACTGCAAGCGCCAGACTGTCGAGCCAGATCAACGTGCGAAAGCGGCTTTCCAGAAGATGCGCGGTGAAAAACACCACCAGCGCCGCCACGATGGCCACGCCGAGCATACTGGGCGTTTCTATCCAAAAGATCGGGTTGCGGTCGAGCAGGAGGTCGCGGATCGTGCCGCCGCCCACGGCGGTCAGGCAGGCGATAAAGGCAAAGCCCACGATATCAAGCTGCGCGCGGCTGGCCACTAGCGCGCCGGTGATGGCAAAGACCAGCACGGCGGCGTAGTCGAGCAGGGCCAGCAGGCTCACTTTTTGCCGCCCGGTTTGAAGGGGGCCATGCCGGCGCGGGCCAGTTCATCGGCGCGTTCGTTTTCGGGGTGGCCGGCGTGACCTTTGACCCATTTCCACGTCACATTGTGCCGCGCGTTCGCCGCGTCCAGCCGTTGCCAAAGCTCCGCGTTTTTCACGGGTTTTTTGGCGGCGTTCTTCCAGCCGTTTTTCTTCCAGCCAAAGATCCAACCGGTGATGCCGTTTTTGACGTAGTTGCTGTCGGTCACGATGGTGATCTCAGTGGCGCGGCTGAGCGATTCCAGCGCCGAGATCGCGGCCATCAGTTCCATGCGGTTGTTGGTGGTTTGCGCCTCGCCGCCCTTCAACTCGCGTTCCTTGACGATCTTGTCGCCGTCCATGGCGCGCATCAACACGCCCCAGCCACCGGGGCCGGGATTGCCTGAGCAGGCTCCGTCTGTGTAGGCGTAAAGGTCTGGCATGTCGGCTCCCGTCGCGGTTTCAACGCGGTTTAGGCGGCTGGCGCGCGGCGGTCAATCAGGCGGGTTGGCGCAAGACGCGGGGCACCTTGAACTCGACGTTTTCCTGCGCGGTTTCGACCAGTTCGGTGGTCACGTCATAGCGCGCTTTGAAGGCGTCGATCACTTCGTTGATCAGCACTTCGGGGGCCGATGCGCCCGCCGTGATGCCGATGCTGCCGATCCCATCAAGCGCGCGCCAATCAATGTCGTCCGCACGTTGCACCAGTTGCGCATAGGCGCAGCCCGCACGGGCACCGACTTCGACCAGACGTTTGGAGTTCGATGAATTCGGCGCGCCGACCACCAGCATCGCGTCGCATTTGGGCGCCATGGCTTTGACGGCTTCCTGACGGTTGGTGGTGGCGTAGCAGATGTCTTCTTTATGCGGGCCGATGATGGATGGGAACCGCGCCTGAAGGGCTGCGACGATATCGGCGGTGTCATCGACGCTGAGCGTGGTCTGGGTGACATAGGCCAGCTGCGCCTCATCACGCACGGCGACCCCGGCCACATCGTCGGGGGTTTCAACAAGCAACACATCGCCGTCGGGCAGTTGGCCCATGGTGCCGACCGTCTCAGGGTGGCCCGCGTGGCCGATCATAATGATCTGCAGCCCTGCATCGGCATGGCGCTGTGCTTCGATATGGACCTTGGAGACCAGTGGGCAGGTGGCATCGACATAGATCATATTGCGCGCCTGCGCCGCCGAGGGCACGGATTTCGGCACGCCATGGGCGGAAAAGATCACCGGACGGTCGTCGGGGCATTCGGAGAGTTCCTCGACAAAGACCGCGCCCTTGTCGCGCAGCCCGTCGACGACGAATTTGTTGTGCACGATCTCATGGCGCACATAGACTGGGGCGCCCCATTTCTCGAGCGCCATTTCGACGATCTTGATCGCCCGGTCCACGCCCGCGCAGAATCCGCGCGGCGCGGCGAGGTAGAGGGTCAGGGGCGTGTTGGTCATGCGAAGTCTCCGAACGGCTTGGCGCAGAGGTAAGGGCTTGGGCGCTCTTCGTCCAGCCCGTCAGCCTTTCTTGGGCGCAGCCTCGCCCGCGGTGCCGTGAACGAGGGCGGCGGCCTGCGCCCGGTTGCGGATGCCCAATTTGCGGTAGCCCGATTTCGCATAGTCCGAGACGGTGTGGATCGAGAGGTTGCAACGATGCGCGGTTTGCTGGCGGGTGTAGCCATGGGCCAGCAGGTTCACCACTTCGGCTTCGCGCGGGCTGAGTTTGCCAAAGGCCGATGGGGTCTCGGGCAGGGGTAACGGGGCGGTGCCGGTCAGGTCTTCGATGCGGCGGTGCATCAGCAGGCAAAAGAGGCGAAGATCCTCGGCCACGTCGCTAAAGCTCCGTTCAAACTCATCGGCCTCCATCCAATTGCCGATGATGAAGCCACCGAAACGTTCTGATCCTTTCAGCCGCATGGGCACCGCAAAGGCGGCGTGCAAACCTTCCCGTCCTGCGCGTGCGATCAGCGAATGCTCAGAGGGGGTAACATCGGGGTAAAGGTGCACGAAGGCCTGACCGATTGTCAGGACTTCATAGCTGGTGCACGAATGGTGGAGAAAGGGGTCATCCTCGGGGGGGAGATCATCGTAAAGGTCGGGGATGGTGGATAAAAACTGGGCATCTTTGAAATCTGCCCCGACGCTGATGTGAATGGCGTGGGTGAAACCAATCTGTCGCAGCGCCTCTACAATGCCGTCCCAGAGCTTGCCTACATCCTGTAGCTTCTCCAGCCGCACCGCATCATCGAAAAGCATCGTCCCTCACTTTAACCCCCCTTTTTCGGGGGGTCGTCTACTTCTACGGGAACGGGTACTGTGGGATCAAGGGGAACGCATGGGTTCATGTGCTGTATTGTATCTTCCCTGGGGTATTTTAGAAATTTCACAGGCCAGTGACGCCATTGTCACTGGTCTGTTATTCGTCTGCCTGCCCCCTTGATGCCGGGCACAAGAAAGCCACTGCTGCGGCTAGCAACATGGTTTTGGGCGGAAATAAGGCGGTTTGCGCTTAGTCTTGCGAGGTCGAGATCGGATCGCGCGGCGGACGGCCAATGACATCACGCAGATCGTCAAGCTCGATAAAGTTGTCGGCTTGGCGACGCAGATCGTCAGAGATCATCGGCGGCTGGCTGCGAATCGTCGACACGACAGAAACGCGCACGCCTTGGCGTTGCAGGCTTTCGACCAGCGGACGGAAGTCGCCGTCGCCGGAAAAGATCACGATATGGTCGACACGCGGTGCCAGTTCCATCGCATCAACGGCCAGTTCGATGTCCATGTCGCCTTTGACTTTGCGGCGGCCCATGCTGTCGGTGTATTCCTTGGCCGGTTTGGTGACCATGGAAAAGCCGTTGTAGTTCAGCCAGTCAACAAGCGGGCGGATCGGCGAATACTCATCGTTTTCCAGCAATGCGGTATAGTAGAAGGCGCGCAGCAGCTTGCCGCGGCGCATGAACTCTTGCCGCAGCAACTTATAGTCGATGTCGAAGCCAAGCGTCTTTGCTGCGGCGTAGAGGTTGGAGCCGTCTATGAAAAGCGCCAAACGCTCATCTTTGTAGAACATTAATCTATCCTTTCGGCAGGCTTCGCCGTATTCCCGGTTTGAGTTGTAATCGTCGCAGATTAATAAATCTGTGACGGCTGGCGATGCCCCCACATCAGGGTGCATAACTAAGGCTTTTTAACGATGTCGCAAGACCCCGTGGGTATGGAATTAAGCAGTAGAGAGCCTATACGAAAGTATAGTCTCCTGATTGCGCTTGGTGGGAACCTCGGCTCTTCTGTCGGTGCGCCGCAGGAAACCCTGAAGTCGGCTTTGAAGCTGTTGCAAACCTCCGGCGGGGTGATTCGCGCGACCAGTGCATTCTATCATACTCCGGCTTTTCCCGCAGGAGCGGGGCCCGATTATGTGAACGCCGCAACGCGTTTGGAAGCGCCGTGGGATCCGGCCAAAGCGCTTGGCGTCTTGCATCGGATCGAGGCGCAGTTGGGTCGGGAGCGGGTGCAGCGTTGGGGCCAGCGCACTTTGGATTTGGATTTGCTGGCCTGTGATGATATCGTGTTGCCAGACCGTAACACCCACAAGATGTGGCGTGATTTGCCGCTTGAGGCTCAGATTGGCCGCACGCCAGAGCAGTTGATCCTGCCGCATCCTCGCCTGCAAGACCGCGCTTTTGTGCTGGTGCCGCTGGCCGACGTGGCTCCCGATTGGGTGCACCCGCTGCTGGGAAAACCGGTGCGCACCTTGCTTGAGGCTCTGCCTGAGCGGGATCGTGCCGAGGTGCGGCGCCTGTAATAACGGCTTGTAAATCTGCCCGAGGCGGCCTAAATACCGCACTTCTGGCAGCAAATGAGATATTGGAGGCTTCATGGCCCGCGTCACCGTCGAAGATTGTGTGGATAAGGTTCCGAACCGTTTCGAGCTCGTCATGCTGGCCGCGCACCGCGCCCGTGAGATTGCTGCCGGATCGCCGCTGACCGTCGACCGCGACAACGACAAGAACCCGGTCGTGTCCCTGCGTGAGATTGCGGACGAAACGCAGTCGGCTGATGATCTGCGCGAGCGTCTGATCGAAAGCAATCAGAACCAGATCGAAGTCGACGAACCCGAAGAAGACGCCATGGCGCTTTTGATGGGTGGCGAAGAGGACAAGCCCGAAGAAGACAGCATGTCCGAAGAAATGTTGCTGCGCCAGTTGATGGCCGCACAGGGGCAGGGCTAACCCCCGCGCCCCGGCCGGGGCAATGAGGCAGATGGCATGAACAGCGCCGACATTACTGCCGATGACCTGATCGCTCTTGTTCAAGGCTACAATCCGCGTACCAACGAACCCCTGATCCGCGCCGCTTTCGACTACGGGGCGCGGATGCATGAGGGGCAGTTTCGCCATTCCGGTGAGCCCTATTTCACCCACCCCGTCGCTGTCGCTGCGATCCTCACGGAACAACAGCTTGACGATGCGACGATCATCACCGCCCTTTTGCACGATACGATCGAAGACACCAAAGCGTCTTATGCCGAGGTGCAGAGTCTCTTTGGCGGCGAAGTGGCGGAATTGGTCGATGGTGTCACCAAGCTGACCAATCTTCAGCTCAACTCGACCGAGACCAAACAGGCCGAGAATTTCCGCAAGCTCTTTATGGCGATGTCCAAGGACTTGCGCGTCATCCTCGTCAAGCTCGCCGACCGTCTGCACAACATGCGCACGATCAAATCCATGCGCCCGGACAAGCAGGTCAAAAAGGCGCGGGAGACGATGGATATCTACGCGCCACTGGCGGGGCGCATGGGCATGCAGTGGATGCGCGAAGAGTTGGAAGACCTTGCGTTTCGCGTGCTCAACCCCGAGGCGCGCGCCTCGATCATTCGCCGCTTTATCACCCTGCAACGCGACACCGGCGACGTGATCCAGCGGATCACCGGCGACATGCGGGTGGAGTTGGAAAAAGCGGATATCGACGCCGAGGTTTTTGGCCGTGCCAAGAAACCCTATTCGATCTGGCGCAAGATGGAGGAGAAGGAGCAAAGCTTCTCCCGTCTGTCCGACATTTACGGCTTTCGCGTTATCACCGCCTCTGACGAGGATTGCTACCGCACACTCGGCGCGATCCATCGCCGCTGGCGCGCGGTGCCGGGGCGGTTCAAGGATTACATCAGCCAGCCCAAGACCAACGGCTATCGCTCGATCCATACCACCGTCTCGGGCCGCGATGGCAAGCGGGTGGAAGTGCAGATCCGCACCCGGCAGATGCATGACGTGGCCGAGACCGGCGTCGCCGCGCATTGGTCCTACCGCGACGGTGTGCGCAGCCGAAACCCCTTTGCCGTCGATCCCGCCAAATGGATCAGCCAGCTGACCGAGCAGTTCGACGCCGAGACCGACCACGAGGATTTCCTCGAAGCGGTGAAGCTTGAGATGTACGCGGATCAGGTCTTCTGCTTCACGCCCAAAGGCGATGTGGTGAAACTGCCGCGCGGGGCGACGCCGATTGATTTCGCCTATGCGATCCACACCCGGATCGGCAACGCTTGCGTTGGGGCCAAAGTCGACGGGATGCGTGTGCCGCTCTGGACGCGGATCAAAAACGGCCAGTCGATTGAGATCACCACCGCGCAGGGGCAAACACCGCAGGTCACATGGCTTGATATCGCCACCACCGGCAAGGCCAAGTCGGCAATCCGGCGGTCCCTGCGCGAGGTCGACCGCGAGCGCTTTATCAAACTGGGCCGCGAATTGGCGCGCTCGGCCTTCGCGCAGGTCGGCAAGAAGGCCACCGATAAGGTGCTGCATACCGTCGCCAAGAACATGCGGCTCAACGGCCCCGATGAGGTGCTCGCCCGGCTTGGCAGTTCCGAACTCACAGGCCGCGAAGTGGTGGAATGCGTCTATCCTGACCTTGCCCCGCAAAAGGGCGAGCAGATCGACGTGCGCCGCGCCGTCGTGGGGCTGGAGCCGGGCCAGAGCTTTGACCGCGCGCCCTGCTGCACGCCGCTGCCCGGTGAGCGGATCGTCGGCATCACCTTCCGTGGCAAGGGCGTGACCGTCCACTCAATCGACTGCGACCGCCTGTCGGAATACGAAGACCAGCCCGAGCGTTGGCTGGATCTGCGCTGGCACGATGGCAGCCACCCGGCGGTCTATACCTGCGCGTTGGACATCACCATCGGCAACGGCGCGGGCGTACTGGGGCGGGTCTGCACCTTGATCGGCGAAGCCTCGGCCAATATCTCTGATTTGGAGTTTGTGGAGCGCAAGCCTGACTTTTACCGGTTGGTGGTCTATGTGGATCTCAGAGACGTAAGTCATCTGCATTCGTTGATGTCCACGATCGAAGCCGAAAGTGAAGTCGCCGATGTCAGCAGGCACCGCAATATGAGCATGGGAAAGACTGTCGAAAAGACCGACTGACCCCGCGCAGACGAAACGCCGATACTGGACCTGAGACTTGATTTTCAAACGCCGCGATCCGAAACCGACCCTGCGCGCGCTGGCCGAGTTTCTGTGGCCGCGGGGTGGTTGGACACGTGCGTTTCACTACGTCAAACACCGGATGCGGCGGCTGCCCGACAGCCCCGAGCGCATTGCGCGCGGCATCTGGGCCGGGGTCTTTACCACCTTCACGCCCTTCTATGGTCTGCACTTCATTGTGGCGGCACTAATCGGGCGGGTGATGCGGGCCAATATCCTCGCCGCCCTTATGGCGACCTTCTTTGGCAACCCGCTGACCTATGTGCCCATCGGCATCGCGGCCCTGCAGACCGGGCATTGGATCCTTGGCGCGCCCGTGGCCCCGAAAGAGCATCGCTCCTTCGGGGGGAAGTTTCTGGATGCGGGCCGCGATCTGCAAGAGAACTTTGTCGCGATTTTTACCGATAGCCAGATGGATTGGACGGGGCTGACCGCCTTTTTCCATCAGGTCTTCTACCCCTATCTGATCGGGGGCATCCTGCCGGGAATGATCTGCGCCTCTATCGCCTATTATATCTCGGTACCGGTGCTGCGGGCTTACCAAAAGCGGCGGCGCGGGATGATCAAGGCCAAGTTCGAGGCGCTCAAGCATAAGGCGGCGCAAAAGGCCGAGGCCAAGCGCCACGCGGACTGAGGCTTTCAGGGCATCAATTTTCCGGAAAAACCGCTTCCCCCTATGGGGTTGGCGAAATTTCCGACCTATGGTCGGGCAAGTGATGCAAGGGGAATCGAGATGGCGGATCAACCAAAGCTGAGATTGGGCGTGAACATTGACCATGTGGCGACCGTGCGCAACGCGCGGGGCGGCGCCTATCCTGACCCGCTGCGCGCGGCCAAGATCGCGGAAAAGGCTGGCGCCGATGGCATCACCGCGCATCTGCGCGAGGACCGGCGGCATATCTCTGATGCCGATATCGAAGGGTTGATGGAGGTGCTTTCCGTCCCGCTGAACTTTGAGATGGCCGCCACCGACGAGATGCAAAAGATTGCCCTGCGCCACAGGCCCCATGCCGTCTGCATCGTGCCCGAAAAGCGCGAAGAGCGCACCACCGAAGGCGGGCTGGAAGTCGCCCGCGAGGAGAATAAGCTGGCCCATTTCATCGCGCCCCTGCGTGAGGCGGGCAGCCGGGTGTCGATCTTCATCGCCGCCGAGCCTGCGCAGATCGAAGCCGCCAATCGCATTGGGGCAGAGGTGATCGAACTGCACACCGGCGCCTATTGCGATGCCTTTGCCGAAGGCCGCTGGGATGAGGCGGACGTTGAGCTTAAAAAGCTGCGCGAGATGTCTAGTTTCGCAGCTTCCCTCGGGCTTGAGGTTCATGCCGGACACGGGCTGACCTATGACACGGTGACCCCCATCGCGGCCTTTCCAGAGGTGCGCGAACTCAACATCGGGCACTTCCTGATCGGAGAGGCAATATTCCTCGGGCTGGAACCCGCCATAGCCGAGATGCGCCGCCTGATGGATGAGGCCCGCGAGGGCTAAGCCCGCCGGTCTTCGGTGGCGAAAATCCACTCAATGGATGCCTCCTTCTGGACCTAAAACGGCTTTGACCGCGTTGGGTCGCCAGACTGGTTAACAAACCTAAGGAGGCACCAATGAGCGACCATATCGACACACTGAAGAAACTCCACACCCGCCTGATCGACAGCCGCGACGGCTATCGTGAATCCCGCAAGCAGGTCTCGGATGAGGCCGCCTTCGTCGGCTTCTTCGACCAGCGCATCGCTGAGCGCGAGAAGTTCCACACCGAATTGCACCGCCAGTTGGGCGTCGACGGCGTGGATGTCTCCGAAGAAGGCTCCGCCGCTGCATCGGCCCACCGTGGTTGGCTGAAACTGCGCGACGCGGTGACCGGCGATGACGAAGCCGTCTATGACGAGATCGTCAACGGCGAATCCGCATTGGTCGAAAACTACGACGATGCGATCAAAGCCACCGCTGGCCGCCCCGGTTATGAGTTCCTGACCGAGCAGCGCGCCTCTGTGCAGCGCGCCATTGATGAGGCGAAAGCCGAAAAAGCGCGCCACGCCACGGCCTAAGCTGCGCGACATCCCGAGTTTAACGCCGTTCCGTTCCGCGGGGCGGCGTTTTCGCGTCGTATTGCTGCTTTTCCTCGGCAACGGCGCATGATCTATTGTCGGTAAAGGGCGCATCGGCCCCGTCACGCGACAAGAATGGCACTCAATGATCCTCGGCATCGGCACTGATTTGGCAAATATCGAGCGTATCCAAGGCACGCTCGACCGCTTTGGCGACCGTTTCCGCAATCGCGTTTTTACGGAAGTCGAACAGCGCAAGGCCGAGCGTCGCCGCGATGTCGCGGGAACTTACGCCAAACGCTGGGCCGCGAAGGAGGCATGTTCAAAGGCGCTTGGCACCGGGCTGCGCATGGGCATTGCATGGCGCGACATGGCGGTCAGCAATCTGCACACCGGCCAACCCGTGATGGAAGTGACCGGTTGGGCCGCCGACCGTCTGGCCGCGATGACCCCGCCGGGGCATGAGGCGATCATCCATGTCACCCTGACCGATGACCACCCCTGGGCGCAGGCCTTTGTCGTGATCGAAGCGCGCCCCCTTGCCGATTGAGACCCCTCAGGCTGGCGCGCCCCGCCGTTTCGCGTCATATGCACGCGGGGCAGGCCGATCCGGCCCCGCGTCACTTGACTTGGCCCGCACGGCCCCGCATGTAACCCCAAACCGATATGTCAGGAGCGCCGCATGGCCGCTAAGGAAAAAACCGGCAACGCCTTTGTCGAAACCATCAAGACAATCTTCTGGGCGCTGCTGATCGCGGGTGTCTTTCGGACCCTGTTCTTCCAGCCCTTCTGGATCCCCTCCGGCTCCATGAAAGAGACGCTGCTGATCGGCGATTTCCTTTTCGTGAATAAGATGGCTTACGGCTATTCCTATGCGTCTTGCCCCAGTCTGATGCTCCCTGGTGTCGGGATCGAGATCGACGCCAAGGATGTCTGCGGAGTGTTCGACGGCGACAACGATCGGCTTTTCGGGTCCGAGCCTGAGCGCGGCGATGTGGTGGTCTTCCGTCATCCCGTATCGGGCCGCGACTACATCAAACGTCTGATCGGTCTGCCGGGGGACAAGGTGCAGATCCAAAACGGCGTCATCAGCCTGAACGGCACCCCGGTCAAAGTCGAAGATGCAGGCACCTTTGAAGAGGTCATGGCCCCGCAAGGCCCACAACAACTGCGCCCGCGTTGCGAAAACGGCCCCGTCGGGCAAGGCGGCAGCTGCGTCAAAAGCCGCCAGATCGAAACGCTGCCCAATGGCGTCTCGCATCCGATCTTGAACATCACCAACCAGCAGTCGGACAACACGGGCGTCTATACCGTGCCTGAGGGGCATTACTTCTTCATGGGCGACAACCGCGACAATTCTGCCGATAGCCGGTTGGCGCAGCGCGCCGGTGGCGTGGGTTTCGTGCCGTTTGAGAACCTGATTGGCCGCGCGGATCGCATCATGTTCAGTTCTGCCGGGCGTTCGATGCTGTTCTTCTGGACATGGCGCAGCGACCGTTTCTTCGAAGCTGTAAGATGAAGCTGAGCGGAGACCTCAAAGCCTTTGAGGCGCGGATCGGCCACCACTTTGCCACGCCGGACCTGCTGGTGCGCGCCGTGACCCATGCCTCCATGTCCTCGGCCAACCGTGATGACAACCAGCGGTTGGAGTTTCTGGGCGACCGGGTGCTGGGCCTCGTCATGGCCGAGGCGCTGCTGGCGCTGGATCCCGGTGCGACCGAGGGGCAGTTGGCCCCGCGGTTCAACGCATTGGTGCGCAAGGAAACCTGCGCCGATGTGGCGCGCGAGATCGATCTGGGCAAGGTGCTGAAATTGGGCCGGTCTGAGATGATTTCGGGCGGGCGGCGCAAACAGGCGCTTTTGGGCGATGCGATCGAAGCGGTCATCGCTGCCGTCTATCTGGATGGCGGATTTGACGCGGCCAAGGCGCTGGTGCTGCGCCTCTGGGGCGACCGGCTCAAAACGGTTAAAGAAGACGCCCGCGACGCCAAAACCGCGTTGCAGGAATGGGCACAGGCGCGCGGGCTGACCCCGCCGCGCTATGTACAGACTGACCGCAGCGGCCCCGACCATGCGCCGGTCTTTACCATTACCGCGCGGTTGGACAACGGCGCCGAAGCCGCCGCCACCGCGCCCTCAAAACGCGCCGCCGAACAGGCCGCCGCCACCACGCTGTTGCGGCAATTGGAGAAGAACTCATGACCACCCGTGCCGGATTCGTCGCCCTGATCGGAGAGCCCAACGCGGGCAAATCCACGCTGCTGAACCGCATGGTGGGGGCCAAAGTCTCGATCGTGACCCATAAGGTCCAGACCACCCGCGCCCGCATCCGCGGCGTGGCGATGGAGGGCGACGCGCAGCTGGTTTTCGTCGACACCCCCGGCCTGTTCCAGCCGCGCCGCCGGCTTGACCGTGCCATGGTGGCTGCCGCTTGGGGCGGGGCTGCCGATGCGGATGTGATCGTGCTTTTGATCGAAGCGCACCGTGGCATGACCGAAGGTGTGGAGCGTATCCTTGAGGAGCTTGGCAACATCGCCAAGGGCCGCCGCGTGGCACTGGCGATCAACAAGATCGACCGCGTTGAGGCACCTGTGTTGCTGGGTCTGACCGAAAAGATGAACGCAGCTTTCGATTTCACCGAGACTTTCATGATCTCCGCCGAGCGTGGCCACGGTATCGACACGCTGCGCCAGTGGCTGGCCGGCGAGGTGCCGGAAGGCCCGTGGCTCTATCCCGAAGACCAGATCGCCGACCTGCCGATGCGCAACATCGCGGCCGAGATCACCCGCGAAAAACTGACCCTGCGGCTGCATCAGGAACTGCCCTATCAGCTCACGGTCGAGACCGAGAATTGGGAAGAGCGCAAGGACGGCTCGGCCCGGATCGATCAGTTGGTCTATGTCGTGCGCGACGGTCACAAGGGCATCGTGCTGGGCAACAAGGGTGAGACGATCAAGGCCGTGGGCAAGGCGTCGCGCGAAGAGCTTGAAGAGTTCTTGGGCCGCAAGGTGCATCTGTTCTTGCAGGTCAAGGTCCGCGCCAATTGGCTGGAAGAGGCCGAGCGCTATTCCGAGATGGGCTTGGATTTCAAAGATGGCAACGACTGAGCGTAAAGGCCAGCCATGCCGCGTCTGACCGCGCGTTTCTGGGTCGACGCCTATCTCACCCGGCTGCGTTTGCAGGATATCCCGGCCTTTGTTGTGGCTCATGGCGATGACACGGGCGGCGCTGTGCTGGTGAAACTGGCGACGCTGGACGGCAAAGCAGTGCTGTTTCAACGCTCTTTTGATTTGATGACCGGCGACCGGAAGTGGATTGAGCTGGCTTCGGGTGACGAGGCCGAGGTTGACGCCACCGTCAGCCGCCAGCGCAGCTTTGACCCGGACCTCTGGGTGATCGAAGTCGAAGACCGGCAGGGCCGCCACCTGTTGGACGAACCGGGGCTCACCTGATGGAATGGCGCGATCAGGGCATCCTGCTGAGCGCGCGGCGACATGGCGAGACTTCGGCGATCATTGAGGTTTTTACCCCCGAACAAGGCCGCCATGCCGGGATCGTGCGCGGCGGCACCAGCCGCAAGATCGCCCCCAGCCTGCAGCCCGGCGCGCAGCTTGATCTGGCATGGCGCGCGCGGTTGGAGGACCATATCGGTGCCTTCACGGTCGAGCCTTTGCGCAGCCGTGCCGCGGTGGCCATGCAGGACCGTTTGGCGCTGGCGGGGTTGAACGCGGTGACCGCGCTTTTGTCCTTTTGTCTGCCCGAACGCGAGCCGCATCCGGCGCTCTACCGCCGCACCGAAGCGCTGCTTGATCTTCTGGGGCAGGGGGAGGTCTGGCCGCTGGCCTATCTGAAGTGGGAACTGCGTCTGTTGGAAGAGATGGGCTATGCGCTTGATCTTGAGGCCTGCGCGGTGACCGGGGTGACAGAGGGGCTGGCCTATGTCTCGCCCAAGTCGGGCCGTGCGGTCTCGGCCAAGGGCGCGGGGGAGTGGGCGGATCGTTTGCTGCCGCTGCCGGCTGTCCTGCGGGGCGGCACCGGGAGCGATGCGGAGATTGCGCAGGGGCTTGTTACAACGGGCCATTTCCTTGCCGCGCATCTGGCGCGCGATCTGGGCGGCAAGCCTCTGCCCGAAGCCCGTGCGCGTTTTGTCGATGCCTTCAGTCGGCGGCTTTGAAGACCAGCCGCGCGCCGCTGTCGTCCGACAGGATCAGCGTGTCGCCCAGCACATCCGAGATGGTCACCTCTCCTAAAGCGTTCAGAAACGCCGTCTCGGCTGCGATATCCGGGCAGGCGCGGCGGGTGGCCGCGATATGGCCCGCGTCGAACCACGGGTAGGGCACCGTCATCGCGGCGCTATAGGCGTTGCAGGGGGCCTCTCCTGCGATCTTGCCGGTCTCTGGGAAGGTCAGCGTGGCGCGGGCGTCGAAGGGGGTGCCGTCCAACTCCACCAAGGTCCATGTCTTGTCGCCCGCCCCGTAGGCACGGACGGTTTCATCCCCTTGGCATTGCGGCAGGGCACTGAGGGCGGCGAGGATCAAAAAGCTGCGCATGGGCTGTCCTTTGGGTTGAAACGCCGCCTATGTCCTCGACATCGGCGGCGCTTGCAACCCCGGCGCGTTAGCCCAGAAGCCGCCGCGCGATAACCTGCGCCTGAATTTCCGCCGCACCCTCAAAGATGTTCAGGATACGCGCATCGCATAGCACCCGGCTGATCTTGTACTCCAGCGCGAACCCGTTGCCGCCGTGGATCTGCAGGCCGTTGTCAGCCGCGGCCCAAGCAACCCGCGCGCCGAGCAGTTTCGCCATGCCAGCCTCGACATCACAGCGCCGCCCGGCGTCTTTTTCAAAGGCGCTGTAATAGGTCAACTGCCGGGCGATCATCAGTTCCACCGCCATCATCGCCAGCTTGCCCGACACGCGGGGGAAGTTGATCAGCGCCTTGCCGAATTGCTTGCGGTCTTGGGCGTATTGCATCGAGATATCGAGCGCGGATTGCGCCACGCCGATGGCGCGGGCGGCGGTCTGGATGCGGGCGGATTCAAACGTCTCCATCAGTTGTTTGAAGCCGCGGCCCTCTTCGCCGCCGAGCAGGTTCTCGCCCTTCACTTCGAAACCGTCGAAGCCAAGTTCGTATTCTTTCATGCCGCGGTAGCCGAGCACCTCAATCTCTCCGCCGGTCATGCCGGGGGTGGGGAAGGGGTTGGCATCGTCGCCGGGGGTCTTTTCGGCCAAGAACATCGACAGGCCGCGATGGTCTGTCGTCTCAGAGTCGGTCCGCGCCAACAGTGTCATCACATGGGTGCGCGCGGCATGGGTGATCCATGTCTTGTTGCCGGTGACCTTATAGTCGTCCCCGTCCTTGACCGCGCGGGTGCGCAGGCTGCCGAGGTCCGATCCGGTGTTCGGCTCAGTGAAAACGGCCGTGGGCAAAGTCTCGGCGCTGGCGATGCGGGGCAGCCATTTCTCTTTCTGCGCGTCGGTGCCGCCGCAGAGGATCAGTTCCGCCGCGATTTCCGACCGGGTGCCGAGCGAGCCGACACCGATATAACCGCGCGACAGTTCTTCGCTGACCACACACATCGACGCTTTGGTCAGGCCCAGACCGCCGTATTCTTCGGGAATGGTCAGGCCGAAAACACCCATTTCGGCCAGTTCTTCGATCACCTCAATGGGGATCAATTCGTCTTTCAGGTGCCAGTCATGGGCGAAGGGCTCGACCTTTTCGACCGCGTAGCGGCGGAACTGGTCGCGGATCATTTCAAGCTCTTCATCAAGCCCGCTGACGCCAAAGGTCACATCGGCGCTGCGCTCCTGCATCAGCTCCACCAGACGGCTGCGCGCGGCTTGGGTGTTGCCGCCGCGGGTCAGGGTGGTGATCGACGGCGCGTCGAGCGTGGCCTCATCCTCAGCGCTCAGCCCCAAATCTTGCAGGCGCAGTATCTCGCCTTGGTTCATCTGGATGCCGCCGCGCATCTGGCAAAGGTATTCGCCAAAGCCGATCTGGTGCAGCAGTTGCTCAACCTCGCCAAAGCGCCCGTCATCCTGCAGCCGTTCGGCCCAAAGCTGCATCTGTCGCAGCGCTTGGACATAGGTGGCGAGCCATGCGAGCCCGTGAGCGGCGGTCTGGTTGGCCTCGATCAGCTTGGCTGAGACGCGATCCCCCTCGCTCACCTGCGCGCGGACGGCGGCGGTGGCGGTTTCCAGCAGCCGATCCAACGGCGGCAGCGTCGCCCCGGTGAGCCCGATCAGATCGTCGAGAATTACGCTATGCATCGTCATATCCTGACCATCATGTGCCATGAGCTGTCCTTTCTTGCTTGGGGAAGACATAGACCTTTCGCAGTCGCAGCACAACAAAGATACGTTTTACTGCAGCATTTTGTTTTAATCTTGCGCGCTCATTTTTGACGTGCGGCTGCCCGAGGGGGTGCTATGTAGCGGTATGGACAGTATTTTCCCCTTTCTCACTCCGTTCGAATTCTATGCTGCACTTGCAATCGGCCTCTGTGGCGGGTTCGTGAAGGGCGTTGTTGGTTTTGCTCTGCCGCTCGTGCTGATTTCTGGTCTCACGACCTTTATGGCGCCCGAATTGGCGCTGGCGGGGCTGATTCTGCCGACGGTGCTGGCCAATGCGTTCCAAGCGCTGCGGCAGGGGCCGCAGGCGGCGCTGCGTTCGATCCGGCTGTTCTGGGTTTTCTTGGTTTGCGGCGGCGTGATGCTGGTGCTCTCCGCGCAGATGGTGCGGCTGGTGCCCGCCACCGTGATGCTCTTGATGATCGGGGTGCCGGTGGTGCTGTTCGCGCTGCTGCAACTGTCCAAGCATAAATTCCACCTGCCGCAGCGCTCGGCCAAGGTTGAGGCGCTGGTGGGCGGTTTTGCCGGGGCCGTCGGAGGGATTTCGGGCATTTGGGGGCCGCCCACGGTGGCCTATCTCACCGCGCTCGGAACCGAGAAACATGACCAGATGCGAATCCAAGGTGTGATCTACGGGCTGGGCGCTGTGGCGCTATTGGCGGCGCATATCGGGTCAGGAGTGCTGAATGCGCAGACATGGCCGTTTTCCGCGCTGTTGATCCTGCCGGTGATGCTGGGCGTCTGGCTGGGCAGCAAGTTGATGGACCGGGTGGACCCGGTGCTGTTCCGCAAGATGACGTTGCTGGTGCTGATGGTGGCGGGGTTGAACCTGATCCGACGGGCGATCTCTTAAGCGGGTCCAGAAATAAGCGTGCAGCACGACCAGCTATCATCAGCCTATCCCAATGGGTTGGCGATTTGGCAAGGTTTGGCCTTCGCTAGGCAGTGCACATCATGGGCGCGGCATAGTGGCAAGAGGCGAGACAGATCAGCGACCAGTAGGCAGGGGGTGGTCTAAAGATTTTGATCGCAAAGCATCGTTTGCCATGGTCAGATAGAGGGTATCGGTTGTAGGGGTTGTTGCGCTGCGCTCTCATCGCTTCTTCGAAGCGACTGCCGCGCGACGCCTTTTGCTTTGCAAAAGGCTTGGTGGAGCCTAGCGGGATCGAACCGCTGACCTCCTGCATGCCATGCAGGCGCTCTCCCAGCTGAGCTAAGGCCCCATCGTGGATCATTTGATCCGGGTCGTTCTGTGCCGCTAATTAGGCGCTGGCGGAGGCGGGATCAAGCGGAAAATTGACCCCGCCGCCGATTAATTAGTCCTCGTCGTCCGAGGCCACATCGGCCAGATCGTCGAGCGGAACTGTATCGTCATCATCGTCTTCGTCATCAAGGATGTCGTCGTCCAGATCCACGTCGACCGAGTCATCGTCATCGACCAGCGATTCGTCGTTCGCCTTGTCGCCCTTCTTGGCTTTGGCTGTGACCGCATCCTCGGCATCCGCCGCGATCATGCGCGACTTGGAGTTATCGACCTCGACCTCTTCGCCCGTGTAGGGGCTGATGATCGGATTCTTATTGAGGTCATAGAAGCGCTTGCCCGTAGTGGGGCACAGGCGCTTGGTTCCCCATTCTTCGTTGGGCATGAAACACCCCTTTATAATATTGCTGTTGCGTGTAGATGATTCCGGCCAAGTGCCATATGAGGGGGGCACTGTCAAAGGCTTTGGCCTCTATCTAGGGACGTTGCTCCGGTAATGAAAGACCCTGTGCTGCCCGGCAACCCGCCGATTCCGCTGATCCTGCGCCGTTCGGCGCGCGCGCGACGCATCTCATTGCGGATCTCGCAGCTGGACGGGCGGGTCACCCTGACCATGCCCAAACGTCTGGCCGAGCGTGAGGCTTTGGCCTTTGCCGAGACCAAACAGGACTGGATTCGCCAACATCTCGCCGCGCGGGGCGAGGATGTGATCGTGGCGCCGGGGGCTGAGGTGCCGGTGGGCGGCAAGGTGCTGCGGGTGCGCGGCGGGCAGGGGCGTGAGATGCAAGGGAGGGGCGTGCGGATCGGCCCCGAAGAAATCTTCGTGCCCGGCCCGGAGGAGAGCATCGGCAAACGTCTTGCGGCGCATCTGCGCGAAGTGGCCCGCGACCGCCTCGCCGGGGCCTGTGACGACTATGCCGCCCTGCTGGGCAGGCCCTATGCCCGGATCACCCTGCGCGACACGCGCTCACGCTGGGGGTCTTGTACCAGTGATGGCGGACTGATGTTCTCGTGGCGGCTGATCATGACCCCGCCCGAGGTGCTGGACTATGTCGCCGCCCATGAGGTCGCGCATCTGGCGCAGATGAACCACTCGCCCGCCTTCTGGGCCGAGGTCACGCGGATATACGGTGATTATCAGGCCCCCCGCCAATGGCTGCGCGACCATGGCGGCGGGCTGCATCGGTACCGGTTCTAGGCAAGGGTCGCAAAGCGCGCTTTCAGCAGCGCTTCGGCATATTCATCCTCGGCCGTGCTGTCATGCACCACGCCACCACCGACATTCAGCCGCAACCGCCCATCCGCGTGGCAGGTCGCCGTGCGGATCGCCACGTTGAACTGCATGGCCCCCGTGGGGGCGATCCAGCCCACCGCCCCGCAATAGGCATCGCGCGGCGCGGGCTCTAGCGCGCGCAGGATCTGCATGGCGCGAATTTTCGGCGCGCCGGTGATAGAGCCACAGGGGAAAAGCGCGTGGAAGATCTCGGCCAGCCGCTTGCCCGGCAAGACCTGCGCCGTGATCCGCGAGGTCATCTGGTGCAGGGTCTCATAGGTTTCGATCTCGAACAGTTTCGGCACGTCGACACTGCCCACTTCGGCAATCCGGCTGATGTCATTGCGCAGCAGGTCCACGATCATCAGGTTCTCGGCCATGTTCTTTTCCGAGGCGGCAAGATCGGCGCGCAGCTTGGCGTCTTCATGGGCGTCCCGCCCCCGCCGCGCGGTGCCCTTCATCGGGCGCGCGGTCAGGTGTCCGTCCGCGGTCAGCGCAAAGAACAACTCGGGCGAGCGTGACAGCAGGACCGGGCCGCCAAGATCGACGAAGGCCCCATGTTCCACCCTCTGACGCTGCCGCAGCCGGGCATAGAGGGCGGCAGGCGTGCCGCTATAACGCCCCTCCATCCCAAAGGTCAGGTTGGCCTGATAGATATCCCCGGCTGTGATGAAGTCCTGCACCTGCGCAAACGCGGCCTCATACTCGGCAAAGTCCCAATCCGGCGTTAGGGCAGACAGGCTCGCATCCCCAGTTGCGTCGTCGAAACGGTGCGGTTGAGGCGCATCAAACACCCCGAAACGCAGCAGGGGCAGCCCGCGCTCCGCAGGCATCAGATCGCGCAGCTTACCAGAGCCGAGGTAGCCCAGCTCGTAACTCGCATAGCCAGCAAGCCATGCGCCTCCCGCCTGTGCCGCCTCAAGGGCTGCATAGGCTGCGAGCACCTCCGCGGGGGTCTGGGCACTGATGATCCGCCGGGGCGCATGAAAACCCGTGCCGCTTCCCAGCGGGCCAGTATCAAAGAGGACGCAAGGGCCAGCCATGCTGCGCCTTAAAAGTCCGCAGGCACGCGCATGTCGCGCAGCGGGCGGACGATATCGATGGATTCTTGGTAGATCGGGTGCGCCTTATAGGCGGCAAGTGCCTCCGCATCGGGGAATTCGGCATAGACGACCACATCCACATCGCCCGAAAGCGCATCGACACGGGTGTTTTCGCAGATCTCGAAGGTTGTCGAATGCGGGATGTCGGCCAATTTCCAAAGCCCCGCCACGATCGTAGGAATGTACTTGGGGTCTTTGGCCGAGAAAAAGACCACATGACGGATGAAGTTTCGTTTGGTCAAGGCGCGTCTCCTTTGGCGGTTTTATCCCCGATAAATCGCCGCAGGGTCCGGGACAACGGGTGATCGTGCTCAGCGCCGCAAAATGCTGCGCTTGACGGGTGGCTCGTTTGTGATCACAACCGCATCATGAACCTCAGCCCCCGCCCTGTCGAGGCCACACCGCTGGCCCATGATCGTGTCTACCGCCGCCTGCGCGCGCGGATCATGCACGGCGATCTGCCGCCCGGTCACGCGCTGACCCTGCGCGGCATCGGCAAGGAATATGAGGTCTCCATGACACCCGCGCGCGAAGCGGTGCGGCGTTTGGCGGCAGAAGGTGCGCTGACGATGTCGGCCTCTGGGCGCATCTCCACGCCCGAACTCAGCAATGAACGGATTGAGGAATTGGCCGCCCTCCGCGCGCTTTTGGAGGTCGAACTCGCGTCACGCGCCTTGCCGCGGGCGCATATGGCGCTGATCGAGCGGATGCAGACCATCAACACCAATATCGCCGAGGCCGTGGCCCACCGTGATGCGGTCAGCTACATCCGCACCAACCTCGAATTCCACCGAACGCTTTATCTGCGCGCCCAAGCACCCGCCATGCTCGCCATGGCGGAAACAGTTTGGCTGCAACTCGGCCCCACCATGCGCGCGCTCTATGGCCGCCTGCGCCGGACCGAGCCGCCGCATTTCCACCGGCTGATCATCGCCGCCCTGCGCGCCGGGGATGAGCCGGGGCTGCGGCTGGCGGTGCGCTCAGATGTGACTCAAGGCCTACGGATGCTGGCCAGCTGACTGCCGACCCATGCTCAGCTCGCCGCGCCCTTTTTCGGCGGCACGACAGGCTCGACCATCCAATGCGTACCGGTCGATAGAATGCAACTTATGCCATCGGGCCGGCTTATCAGCATAGTAAAGCTGCCACTCTTCTGAGAGGCAAAGACCTCGAGCAACGCGTCCGGATTTTGAAGCCCCCGCGCTGAGAGGATCTCGCCATAGTCGGTTTCCAATTGCGCGGCGAGCGCCGCGCGCGGGGCGCAGGCCAGAGCCTGAGCCCAAGCCGGTGGCCCGGTGCAGGCCATGCCAAAGAGCAGGGCGGCGGTGAGAATACGTTTATACATGACAGGCTCCCTTTTGATGTGATCAACAAGGGCATCCGGCGGCACAGGGGTGTCGCAGACGCCCTGTAGTATAAATATCGGCTGCGTTGAGGCCGTTTGCAACTCACACCGGGTCACATATGCGGCGCTTGACAGGTGCGCGGCAGAGGCGCATCTACGCTTCATGGAACAGACCTGCTTCACAACAGTCTATTATCCCCGCTCCTAACCGGCGCGGCACCTATTCCCATATCCACAAGCCGCCACAGCGCGGCTTTGCTTGTCTCCCTGTGGCGATCACAGAAAGAGACGACATGCCCCCCATTCGACCCGCCCAAAAATCCGACCTCCCAATGGTCCTCGATCTGGCCCACGCGCTGGCCGCCTACCACGGCGACACCGCCACACTCACGCTTGCGGCGCTGGAACGGGACTGCCTTGGCCCCACGCCTTGGCTGACACTCTTGGTCGCCGAAGGCGCGACCGGCCTGCATGGCTATGCGGCGCTCTGCCCGCAGATGCAGTTGCAATTCGGCGCAAGGGGGATGGACCTTCACCACCTCTTTGTCTGCGACACCGCGCGCGGGCGCGGCATCGGCAAAGCACTGGTCGACGCCGCGCTGGACCATGCAAAGGCGCAGGGATGCAGCTATGTGACGGTGGGAACAGATACAAAAAACCGGCGCGCGCAGGGGTTCTACCGCGCCGCCGGTTTCGATCAAATCACGCCTGATCCGCGTTTTCGGCGGCGGCTGGCCTAGGCCGCCAGCCCTTTACGGCCCATCTCAAGGAACTTGGTCCGGCGCTCTTTGACCAAAGTCTTGCCGTCCTTGCCGTTGAGTTCCTTGAGCATGGCTTCGATCGACTTGCCCACTGCGTTGATCGACTCTTCGGCATGACGATGCGCGCCGCCCATCGGTTCGGGAATGATCCGGTCAATGACACCAAGGGTCTTAAGCTCATTCGCCGTCAAACGCATCTGCTCAGCCGCTTCGCGCATCTTCTCGCTGTCTTTCCACAGGATCGACGCACAGCCTTCGGGCGTGATCACCGAATAAACCGAATGCTCCAGCATCGCGACACTGTTCGCCGTGGCAAAAGCCACCGCCCCGCCAGAGCCGCCTTCGCCGACGATCACGCTGATCAGGGGCACACCAATCTGCAGGCATTTTTCCGTCGAGCGGGCAATCGCCTCAGACTGGCCACGCTCCTCAGCGCCCTTGCCGGGATAGGCACCGGGCGTATCGACGATGGTCACAACCGGCAGATTAAATTTATCCGCCAATTCCATCAGCCGGACCGCTTTGCGATAGCCCTCAGGTCGCGCCATGCCGAAATTGCGCTCGATCCGGCTCTTGGTGTCATTGCCTTTCTCATGGCCAATCACCACCACCGGCGTATCGTTAAACCGCGCCAGCCCGCCCATGACGGCCAGATCATCGGCAAAATTGCGGTCGCCTGCCAGCGGTGTGAATTCCGTGAAAAGCGCTTCGATATAGTCTTTGCAATGGGGCCGCTCTGGATGACGCGCCACCTGACATTTGCGCCATGGCGTCAATGAGCCATAAAGGTCTTCGAGCATCCCCGCCGCTTTTTTGTCCAGCGCGCGGGCCTCATCGGTGATGTCCATCTCTTCGTTGGACCGGGCCAATGCCCGCAGCTCTTCCGCCTTGCCTTCGATCTCGGCCAGCGGTTTTTCGAAATCCAAATATTGGGTCATTGCATGCTCCGGCTTGTTGCCCTGTTATATGGAGCGCAACGCGCCGGTTTGCAACGCGGGTTTGACAGGCAGGCAGGCGCAGACCCTAACCTCTTCATCCTTTTTCAAATACCCGCGGGGGTCCGGGGGCAGCGCCCCCGGCGGTCTGCCACAGGCGCTCAGCCCCCGGCGATCATCTCGGACTGGCGCACAATCACCTCGGCCTGTTTGATGCTGGCGATATCCACCAGACGCCCCTTATAGACCGTCGCCCCTTCGCCCTTCGCCTTGGCTTCTTCCATCGCCGCGAGAATCTCCCGCGCCTCGGCCACGGCCTCCTCGGAGGGCGTGAAAACCTCGTTGCTCAGCGCGACCTGTTTGGGGTGGATCGCCCATTTGCCCACCATCCCCAATGTCGCCGACCGCCGCGCCTGCGCGCGGAAACCCTCGTCATCCGAAAAATCGCCAAAGGGCCCGTCGACAGGCAGCACGCCATGGGTGCGGCAGGCGGCGACGATGGCGGCCTGCGCCCAGTGCCATGGGTCGGACCAATGCTTTTGCTCACCGCGCTGCATATAGTAGTTTTCCTGCGTGCCACCGATGCCGGTGGTCTGCATCCCCATTGAGGCCGCGAAATCGGCAGCCCCCAGCGACATCGCTTGCAGGCGAGGCGAAGCGGCAGCGATCTCTTCCACATGGGCGATGCCCGCCGCGGATTCGATGATCACCTCAAAGCTAATTTTCTTCTCGCGGCCCATGGCGGTCTCGACAGCGGTCGCGAGCGCGTCAACAGCATAGACATCCGCCGCGCAGCCAACTTTGGGGATCATGATCTGATCGAGACGCGGCCCCGCCTGTTCCAGCAGATCGACGACGTCGCGATACCAATAGGGCGTGTCCAACCCGTTGATCCGGACCGAAAGCGTCTTTTTACCCCAGTCGATCTCCGAAATCGCCTTGATGATATTTTCGCGGGCGCTGTCTTTGTCCGACGGCGCGACGCTGTCCTCAAGGTCGAGGTTAATCACATCCGCATCTGAGGCTGCCATTTTCTCAAAGATCGCCGGGCGGGAACCGGGGCCAAACAACTGGCAGCGGTTCGGACGGGCAGGGGCGGCAGGCTGAATGCGAAAGCTCATGGGGCACCTATGGGTAATAATGTTTCATTAGGGTTCGCCATTCTGGTATGAAATTGCGCCGCCAATCGCAAGGAGATTTCGCACTCGCAGCATTTCGTCCGTTTTGCAGCCGGTAAAGCGTGACGCACGATTTTTGCGCGGTGAACGGTAATTTGCCGGAATTACAGCGCAAATTTGCGCTATCACGTCGACAACGCCACGCACTTGCGTATTCTCGCGCGCAATATGCGGACAAAATCAATGCCGGAGACTTGCCATGATCAAAACCCCTTATCTGCTGTTTTTGGGCGACGCGCCTGACTCTCTGTCCGCCAAGGTCGCCCAAGGCATCAAAGACTGGCGGCCCGACAACGCTGTGGGCCAATTCCGCATGGAAGGCTGCAAGGCCGATCTCGGCCTGCAAGACATGACGCTGGCCGAAGCGCGCGAGGCAGGGGCCGAGACTTTGGTCATCGGCGTCGCCAACCGTGGCGGTAAAATCAGCGCGGCTTGGAAAGAAGTGCTGATCGAGGCGCTGAACATGGGTTTCGACATCGCCTCGGGCCTGCATAATTTGCTGCGCAACGAAGCCGATCTGGTCGCCGCCGCCAAGGCGAGCGGCACCACATTGCATGACGTGCGCGTGCCCAGCGTCGAATATCCCATTGCAGACGGCAAGAAACGCAGCGGCAAGCGGGTCTTGGCCGTGGGCACCGATTGCTCGGTCGGAAAGATGTACACGGCTTTGGCGCTGGACGAGGCCATGCGCGAAAAGGGCATGAAAAGCACCTTCCGCGCCACCGGCCAGACCGGCATCCTGATCACTGGCGAAGGCGTGCCGCTGGATGCCGTGATCGCCGATTTCATGGCCGGGTCGGTGGAATATCTCACGCCCGACAATGATGACGACCATTGGGATATCATCGAAGGGCAGGGCAGCCTGTTCCATGTCTCCTACTCAGGCGTGACCATGGCGCTGATCCACGGCGGCCAACCCGATGCGCTGATCCTCTGCCATGAGCCAACCCGGACCCATATGCGCGGCCTGCCGGAATACAGCTTGCCCAGCATGGAAGCGGTCCGCGACGTGGCGCTGACACTGGCCCATGTGGCGAACTCCGCCTGCAAGGTCGTCGGCATTTCGGTCAACACCTACCACATGTCCGAAGCCGAGGCGGATGCCTATCTGGCCGAAGTCGAAGAGCGTCTTGGCCTGCCTGCGGTCGATCCCTTCCGCCAAGGGGCGGCGCGACTGGCCGATGCGCTGGCGGCGCTATGACCATGCAGATCGACGTTACCGCTGATACGTTCAAACTGGCGCAGGTCTTTACCATCAGCCGTGGTTCGCGGACCGAGGCCAAGGTTCTGACCGTGCGCATCACCGATGGTGGCGTGACCGGCTGGGGCGAATGCGTGCCCTACGCGCGCTACGACGAAACGCTCGAATCGGTCACGGCTGAGATCAACGGCCTGCCCGGCGATATCACCCGTGCCGCACTTTATGATCTGCTGCCCGCCGGGGCGGCCCGCAACGCTGTCGACTGCGCGCTGTGGGATCTGGAAGCCAAACGCGCGGGCAAGCGCGTTTGGGAACTGGCCGGGCTGACGGCCCCGGGGCCGGAAGTCACGGCCTATACCTTGTCACTGGACGCGCCCGAGGCGATGCGCGCGCAGGCCGCGAAACACAGCCATCGGCCCCTGCTCAAGATCAAGCTCGGCACGCCTGATGACATGCCCCGGCTCGAAGCCGTGCGCGCAGGTGCGCCCGATGCCACCATCATCATCGACGCCAATGAGGGCTGGTCGGCAGAGGTCTACGCCGACCTTGCGCCCCATCTGGTGCGCCTTGGCGTGGCATTGGTCGAACAACCCTTGCCCGCGGGCGAAGACGACGCGCTTTTGGGCATGGACCGCCCGGTGCCCGTCTGCGCGGATGAGAGCTGCCATGACCGCGCCAGCCTGCCTGGCCTCAAGGGCAAATACGATGTGGTGAACATCAAGCTCGACAAGACCGGTGGCCTGACCGAAGCGCTGGCGCTGCGCGATGCGGCGCGGGCCGAAGGGTTCGACGTGATGGTCGGCTGCATGGTCGGATCGTCGCTGGCGATGGCTCCGGCGACGCTGGTGGCCCAAGGCGCGAAGGTGGTGGATCTTGACGGCCCGCTGCTTCTGGCCGAAGACCGCGACAATGCTTTGAAATTCGACGGCGCGGGCGTGCATCCCCCCGTGGCCGCGCTCTGGGGGTGACCATGCGAACTGTCTATGTAAACGGCGAATACCTGCCCGAGGATCAGGCCAAGGTCTCGATCTTTGATCGGGGGTTTCTGATGGCCGATGGGGTCTATGAGGTGACGAGCGTGTTGGATGGCAAGCTGATCGCTTTTGATGGCCATGCCGAACGGTTGACCCGCTCGATGAACGAGCTCGACATGCGCGCGCCTGCCACCACCGAAGAACTGTTGGAAATTCACCGCGAATTGGTGCGCCTGAACGACATCAAAGACGGACTGATTTACCTTCAGGTGACGCGCGGCTCTGACGGCGACCGTGATTTCGCTTTCCCTGATCCAGAAACCACCGCGCCCTCGCTGGTGCTGTTCACCCAGTCAAAATCGGGTCTTGCCGACAATCCAGCCGCGCGTGACGGCATCCGCGTGATCAGCATCGAAGACATCCGCTGGGGCCGTCGTGACATTAAAACGGTGCAACTGCTCTACCCGTCGATGGGCAAGATGATGGCCAAGAAGGCGGGTGTCGAAGACGCTTGGATGGTCGAAGACGGTTTCGTCACCGAGGGCACATCGAACAACGCCTATATCGTGAAAGACGGCAAGATCGTCACGCGCGAGACCTCTAGCGATATCTTGCACGGCATCACCCGCAAGGCGGTGCTGGAACTGGCCCGTGAAGCGCAGATGCAGGTGGAAGAGCGTAACTTTACCATCGAAGAGGCGCAGCAGGCGGATGAGGCGTTTGTGACCTCGGCCAGTGCTTTCGTGACCCCCGTGGTTGAGATTGACGGCGCCAAGATCGGCAGCGGCACGCCGGGCAAATTGGCGCCCCGTCTGCGGGAAATCTATCTCGAAGAGATGCGCAAAACCGCGATCTGACGCTCAGAACCGCGATAAAACCAGCCCCGCCGCCACCAGCGCGGCGGCGGCGATGCGGGTGGGGGTGATGGCCTGTACCGTTAGGCCCAAAAGCCCCGTGGCATCAATCACCAGCGCCGCGCTCAACTGGCCGAGGATCAGCGCCGAGATCACCGTCAGCGCGCCCAGCGTCGGGATCGCCCAAAGCACCGACCAGACGTAGAACGCCCCCAGCACACCACCCAGCAGCAAGACCGGCGAAGCCGAAGCCGCGCGGGGCAGGGCGCCCAACTCTCCGCGCAGCAGCAGCACCGCCAGCAGGATTGCGAAACCCACGCCAAAAGATACCGCCGCCGCAGCGACTCCGCTGCCGATGTTGCGGCCCAAGGCGGCGTTGATCGGGGTCTGCAGGGCGACAGCCGCGCCCGCGACGGCCACGATGATAAGGGCGAGGATTGGGGTGTTCATGATGCCTCCGGCTTTGGCTTGGCCCAGCATGGGACTTGCCCGGTCGGACGCAAGGGCTTTCGCAGGTCTGACCATCGCGGATAGTGTGGCGCAAAGTGAGGAGGCCATGATGCGCAACGAGATTGACCGGGCAGAGATGGAAGCCGCCGTGGGGTGCGAATTGGGCGTCTCGCCGTGGTTCATGATGGATCAGGCGCGGATCGACGCCTTTGCCGATGTGACCGAAGATCACCAGTTCATCCATGTTGATCCAGTGCGCGCGGCGGAAACGGATTTCGGCGGCACCGTGGCGCATGGGATGCTGACGCTGTCGATGATGTCGGGCATGGCTTATGGCGCGCTGCCGGTGATGACGGGGGCGAAGGCCTCGATCAACTACGGGTTCGACAGCGTGCGTTTTGTCGCAGCAGTGCATTCGGGCAAGCGTATCCGGGGGCGGTTTACTCTGGCAGAGGCGCAGACGCGGGGGCGGGGCAATCTGATGACCCGCTTCGCCGCGACGGTTGAGATTGAGGGGGCAGAGCGCCCGGCGGTGAAGGCCGATTGGCTGGTGCTCTACATGTTTTGAGCGGCCCCCTTCGGGGCGGTGGGGGCCGAAGCTCAGCGATGCAGGCGAAAAGGGCAGGCATGGGGGCACCGAAAAGAAAGCCCCGAATACCTGCCCCATTGGCGGTTTCACTCACGCCGCGCCGGTGGTGAGTGTTTCGCGATCATGGTCAATGCTATCATTTGACGGTGTATTTTTTCGGCTCGACGGGTTGTTCAGCCTTTGCCGACATTCTCTTCAAACGCCGCCTTGAACGCCTCTTTCTGGCTGTCTTTCGCTTCGGTCTGATAGTTGGCTTTCCATGCGTCCATGGTCATCCCGTAGAAAAGCTCGCGCGCCTCGTCCTTGCCCATGTCGATGCCGCGCTCGTTAGCGGCCTCCTGATACCAACGCGACAGGCAGTTGCGGCAAAATCCGGCGAGGTTCATCATGTCGATGTTCTGCACATCGGTCCGGTCTTCCATCAGGTGTTTCTGCAACCGGCGAAAGGCGGCGGCTTGAAGTTCGATCTCTTGTTGGCTGGGCATGACAGCTTCCTTCTCATATCACTGGACGGAACCGCGAGGGGCCGTCATTCTGATGAAACCTTTGACAGGCACTCATGGGGGCGCTAGGCCACCGGATAGGCGATGTTATCGTTAACATTCGCTTTGGGGACATAGGATATGAAGGAACAGATATGAGACGTTTGCGCAATGTAAAGATCGTGGCCACACTCGGGCCAGCCTCCGAAACCCGAGAGGTGATCGCGGCATTGCACAACGCCGGTGCAGATGTTTTCCGGCTCAACATGAGCCACGGCAGCCATGAAGAGATCCGCGAAAAGCACCGTATCATCCGCGAGATCGAGAAAGAGACCGGCGGCGCGATCGGCATTTTGGCTGACCTTCAGGGGCCGAAGCTGCGCGTGGGCGTTTTCGAGGGCGACGGGCCGACCTTGGAAGAAGGGGCATCCTTCCGGCTTGATCTTGATGAGGCGCCGGGCGATGCGGCCCGTGTTTGCCTGCCCCATCCCGAAATTTTCGCAGCCCTTGAGCCGGGCGCGAGCTTGTTGGTCAATGACGGTAAAATCCGTCTGAAGGTGCGCGACTGTGGCCCTGATTTTGCCGATTGCGAAGTCGTGACGGGCGGTGTGATCTCGAACCGCAAGGGCGTGAACGTGCCCGACGTGCTGCTGCCCTTGGCCGCCCTGTCTGAGAAGGACCGCGCTGATCTGGAGTTCGTCTGCGAGTTGGGTGTCGACTGGCTCGCCCTCAGCTTTGTCCAGCGGCCCGAGGATGTGACCGAGGCGCGCGATCTGGTCAAAGGCCGGGCGGCGATCCTGTCGAAAATCGAAAAGCCCGCGGCGGTGGAGCGTTTCGAGGCGATCTTGGATGTCAGCGATGGCATCATGGTGGCGCGCGGCGATCTGGGCGTGGAACTGCCCGTGCAGAACGTGCCGCCGATCCAGAAGCGTCTGGTGCGCAAATGCCGGGCGGCGGCCAAGCCGGTGATCGTGGCGACTCAGATGCTCGAATCGATGATCGAAAGCCCGATGCCGACCCGCGCCGAAGTGTCGGACGTGGCCACGGCGATCTATGAAGGCGCGGATGCGGTGATGCTGAGTGCGGAATCAGCCGCCGGGGATTACCCGCTGGAGGCCGTGGCGACGATGGATAACGTCGCCCAAGAGGTCGAGGCCGATCCGACCTATACGCAGATCATCGAATCTTCGCGCACGGCGGACCGTACCACCGTGGCCGACGGGATCGTCGCCGCCGCGCGTGAGATTGCCGAGACGACGGACATCAAGGCGATCTGCTGTTTCACCCAATCGGGCACCACCGCGCTGCTGACCGCGCGCGAACGCCCCCGCGTGCCGATCATCGCGCTGTCGCCACTGGTCAATACCGCGCGCCGTCTGGCGCTGAGCTGGGGCACGAATTGCATCATCACCGATGGGCATGACCGGTTCAAACTGGCCGTCCTCAGCGCCGCGCGGGCGGCATTGTCAGAGGGCTACGCCGGGCCGGAGGATCATATCGTGGTGACGGCCGGTGTGCCTTTCAACGTGCCGGGCAGCACCAATATTCTGCGCGTGGCGCCCTGTGACGAACGTTTGATTTACGCCTCCGATCCGGAGTAGCATTCCTCAACAAGGGGGATGTTGCGTGTGAACTCTGACTTGGCAATGGTGGTCGGCATCGTTCTGGCGGTGCTGTCGATCCCTTCGATCCTCTCTGCGGTGACCGACCGTCGGTCGCCGCGCGCCTCGGCCATCACGATCTTAATTGCTGCCGGGCTGATCGTCTTTGCCCTGCAGAAAAATCCGGGGCGCTATTCCTTCGAGACGCTGCCGGATGTCTTCGTTTCCGTGGCGGCGGACCTGTTGCCTTAAGCGCGTCCACAGCGCTGCTCAAAACCTCTTGCATCCTGGCCCGAGCGCGCCTATACGTCGCATCTTAGCCTGCACGACCGGCCTCAAGTGGCATGCCGAGTCGTGTTTATACCGAACTCAAAAGACGGAGACGGAAATGCCCAAGATGAAGACGAAATCGAGCGCCAAAAAGCGCTTTAAGGTCTCGGCGACTGGTAAGGTCATCGGCAGCCAAGCTGGCAAACAGCACGGTATGATCAAGCGGACCAACAAGTTCATCCGTAACGCACGCGGCACGACAACACTGTCCGAGCCCGATGCAAAGATCATCAAGGGCTTCATGCCCTACGCCCGCTGATATAGGAGTACCGAGATGTCCCGAGTTAAAGGTGGTACAGTCACCCACGCGCGTCACAAGAAGATCATCAAAGCCGCAAAAGGCTATTATGGTCGGCGCAAGAACGTCTTCAAGGTCGCCACACAGGCGGTCGACAAGGCCAACCAATATGCAACCCGTGACCGCAAGAACCGCAAGCGCAACTTCCGCGCGCTGTGGATCCAGCGGATCAACGCCGCCGTGCGCAGCCACGACGAAGCGCTGACATACAGCCGCTTCATCAACGGTCTGTCGCTGGCCGGTATCGAAGTGGACCGTAAGGTTCTGGCCGATCTGGCCGTGCATGAGCCCGAGGCCTTTGGCGCGATCGTCAAACAGGCGCAGGACGCACTGGCAGCCTAAGCTGGCGTTGCATTGAGTTTTAGAAAGCCCCGCCCCACGGCGGGGCTTTTTGCGTTTGGGCAGACGCAGAAGGACCGAAGGGGATCCTCAAGAAAATGTCATTGAACTGCCCCAAGAGCCATCTGTTGTGCCAGCAGGACACATTCAGGAAGGAAGACATTCAATGACACTTTCCCTACGCCAACTGCTAACCGGTGCCGCGATTGGCGCGCTGGTGCCCGCGACCGCCTTTGCCGAGGCGCATGCCGATAAAGACAAAGTCGTGCTACAGGCGCAGACGCAGGAGTTTATCGACAGCCTTGAAGGCTCGACCCCCATCAACGAGCTATCGCCGGAAGAGGCGCGGCAGGTCTTGATCGACACGCAGACAAAGGCAGATGTCGAGATGCCCGATGCCTCGGTCGAGAAAATGACACTGGAAATCGGCCCCACCGGACAGACGGATGTGGTCGTGGTAAAGCCCGCGGATGCCGGTGATGAGGCATTGCCGGGCGTGCTTTACTTCCACGGTGGCGGCTGGATCCTGGGCAATTTCACGACCCATGAACGCATGATCCGTGAGCTGGCAAACCAGACAGGCGCGGCCTATGTCTTTGTCGACTACGTCCCGGCGCCCGAGCAGAAGCACCCCGTGCAGCTTGAGCAGGATTTCGCGGTGCTGAAACATGTTGCAGAGAATGCCGCTGATTTCGGTATTGATGCCAACCAATTGGCTTTGGCGGGCGATTCTGTCGGTGGCCAGATGGTCGCGGTCGTGGCGCAGATGGCCAAAGAACAGGGCGGCCCGGACCTCGACGCGCTGGCCATGATCTACCCGGTCACCACCGCTGATCTGACCAGCGGCTCTTACGAGGAATTCGCTGATGGCCCGTGGTTGACCAAAGCCTCGATGGAGTGGTTCTGGAACGCCTATCTGCCTGAGGACGCCGATCCGATGGATCCGATGATCTCTCCGTTGAACTATGACACCGAAGCGTTGGCCGATCTGCCGCCTTCGCTCGTGATTACAGGCGCAAACGATGTGTTGCGCGACGAAGGGGAAGCCTTTGGGGCCAAGCTGGTCAAAGCGGGCGTGGAGACCGAGGGCACGCGCTATGATTTCTCGATCCACGACTTTGCCATGCTCAACCCCATTGCGGGCACCCCCGCGCCCGAAGCGGCGATTGAGCAGGTGTCTGGCTTCTTGAAAGACCACTTTTCGAAGTAAATCACCTCAAGGCCAAGCGAAAGCCCCGCCTATTCGGCGGGGCTTTTTGCGTATCGGGTAGCTGCTTAATGTTGCCTTAATAAACCCTCGCCATGGCCATGCTCCTACCCCACCTTATGGACAATGTGGCTTAACGATAGGCCATTGTGCAGGGATTCCGCGCGGGTGGCGCGGCAATTTATGCTGTTTGTCGGCAGGTTATTTAAAAAAGGTGGGGATGTTTATGCCCGGAATTGTAATCAACAGGTTGGACGAAGACCCCCATGAAACGGTCCACGGCATCCGCGACGATACCAGTTCGCGCGGTGTCGATTTGGATGGGGCGCGGATCACGCTGACCTATGCGGACGGCACGACCGAGACACTGACTTGGCACGCGACAGACCCCTATACGAATGGCGCGGCGGTTGGCGAGAACACGCAGATGTCCTTTGGCTATGACTGGCATCATCTGGAAACGACCAAACCGCTGGCCACTATGGAGATCGACCTCCAGCCCGCCAGTTCGGTTTTCGATACCACCACAGCCCCGGATGACGATCCGAATGGCGGCTCTACACCCACGTCGCTAGAGGGATTTCCCTTCCAGGTGAATGCAGATTCGCGGGATTTGGCCAGTGATCTTGAGGTGACCTACACTGGCATCGTCAATCTGGCGGGCAGCCCGCCTGCGGGGGATCTTTTCACCACCATGACTGTTGATTTCTCCGCTCTCCCGGAGGGTGGGCTTGTGGGAAGTCTGGATTGGAAGACCGACATCGACACGATGCGCGAGGAGGGGGATCTCGTCTCGACCGGTGTGGCCTGTTTCACGCGCGGCACCTTGATCACCACCGATAAGGGCGATCTGCCGGTCGAAACCTTGGCCCCCGGCGCGCGCGTGCTGACCCAAGGCAATGGCTATCAAGAGCTTGTCGCCGCACTGCGCCGCTCTGTCGGGGCGTCGGAACTGGCGAGGAACCCCAAGCTGTATCCCATTCGGATCTCTGCTGGGGCATTGGGCGCGGGCCTGCCCAAACGCGATCTCATGGTCTCGCGGCAGCACCGCATGGTTGCGCGCTCGGGAATCGTGAAGCGGGTTTGCGGGGCCATGGCGGTGCTCGTCGCCGCCATCCGGCTGACCGAACTGCCGGGGGTGCATATCGACGATCGTGTGGCGCAGGTGGAATATTTCCACCTGATCTTTAAACAGCACGAGGTCGTCTATGCCGAGGGCGCGCCGAGCGAGAGCTTCCTACTGAACGCCGAGACGATCGGCACCCTAAGTCATGCGCAGCGCGAAGAATTTGCCACACTCTTTCCCACCTTGGTCGCGGGCGACGGTTTTGGCGCATCCGCGCATCCGATCCCACCCGGGGCGGTGCAAAAACGGCTGATCGAAAAGCATAAGAAGAACGGGCGCGCGTTGCTATCGGTCTAACGTGTCGGGGTCATAGGGGTTCAGGCTGGCGGGGGGCAGGCTGATGCCGTCCTGCGCGGCCCGATGGGCGATCGCCTCTTCGCTGCGGCCCAGTTGTACGGCGATCACGGAGGGCGCTGTGCCCTCTGCCGCCAGAATGCGAAGCTGCTCAAGGTCTGCGGCGCTCCATGGGGCGCCGGTGCTGCGGTCATAATCTGCCATGTCGGAGGCTCCTTTCAGAGGTAAAACACGCCGCGACCACCGGCGGTTCCTCCGGGCGGGGAAGGGGGCGCGGCTGCGCCCCCTCATGCCGTTACTTCAACAGTGCCAGCATCTCTTTCGCCGCTTCTTCCGAAGAGGCGGGGTTCTGGCCGGTGACCAGCTTGCCGTCGACCAGCACGTAAGACGCCCAATCGTCACCCTTGCTGTAGTCGCCGCCGTTTTTCTTCAGCATATCTTCGACCAAGAAGGGCACCACATCGGTGAGGCCAACGCCCTCTTCCTCGGTGTTGGTGAAGCCGGTGACGCGCTTGCCAGAGACCAGCGGCTTGCCGTCGGCTTGGGTGTCCTTGAACACCGCAGGCGCGTGGCAAACGGCGCCAACGGGGCGGTCGGAGGCCCAGAAGGTCTCGATCAGGCGCTTGCTGTCAGCGTCATTGGCCAGATCCCACAGCGGGCCGTGGCCACCGGGGTAGAAGATCGCGTCGAAGCCATCCGCATCCACATCGCCCAGCACCTTGGTCGAGGCCAGCGCTTTTTGCGCGGCGTCGTCGTCTTTGAAGCGGCGGGTGGCCTCAGTCTGCGCGTCTTCGCTGTCGCTGTTGGGATCAAGCGGCGGCTGGCCGCCCTTGGGCGAGGCGAGGGTCACATCAGCGCCCGCGTCTTTGAAGACGTAATAGGGCGCGGCGAATTCTTCGAGCCAGAAGCCGGTTTTGTTGCCGGTGTCGCCCAGTTCGTCATGCGATGTCAGAACCATCAGGATTTTCATAGGTCTCTCCTTTCGGGGGAGTTTGGGCGCGCCGCTGCCATGAGGGCGCGCCGGAGGGATGCGGCCTAACGCTTGGCAGAGGTGGTGGTTCCCCCATGCCGCTACAACCCCTACGGCTTGCATTCGAGGGGCGAGAGGGCTAGCAGGACGGGGTATTATTCCAAGGGCCTGTCATGGACGATCTGAAGCAAAAGTACCTGAGCCAAATCGCCGATGCTGGCGACGAATCCGCGCTGGAAGACATCCGGCTGGCCGCCGTGGGCAAAAAGGGCGAAGTGGCCCTGAAAATGCGCGAGCTGGGCAAGATGACCCCCGAAGAGCGGCAGGTCGCTGGCCCCGCGCTGAACGCGCTGAAGGATGAGATCAACTCGGCGCTGTCCGCCAAGAAGGCAGCACTTGGCGATGCCGCGTTGGATGAGCGTCTGCGCAGCGAATGGCTCGACGTGACCCTGCCCACGCGGCACCAGCGTCAGGGCAGCATCCATCCGGTCAGCCAAGTGACCGAAGAGCTGACCGCGATCTTTGCCGAGATGGGTTTTTCGGTCGCCGAAGGCCCGCGTATCGACACCGATTGGTACAACTTCGACGCGCTGAACATCCCCGGCCACCACCCCGCGCGGGCTGAGATGGACACGTTTTACATGGCCCGTGCCGAGGGCGACGACCGCGCCCCCCACGTGCTGCGCACCCACACCTCGCCGGTGCAGATCCGCACGATGGAGGCCGAAGGCGCGCCCCTGCGCATCATCTGCCCCGGCGGGGTCTACCGTGCGGACTACGACCAGACCCACACGCCGATGTTCCATCAGGTCGAGGGGCTGGCGATCGACAAGGACATCTCGATGGCGAACCTCAAGTGGACGCTTGAGGAGTTTTTCGCCGCGTTTTTCGAGATCGACGGCATCAAGACCCGCTTTCGCGCGTCGCATTTTCCGTTCACCGAGCCTTCGGCCGAGGTCGACATCCAATGTTCTTGGGTCGACGGCCAACTGCGTATTGGCGAGGGCGACGGCTGGATGGAAGTGTTGGGCTCCGGCATGGTGCACCCCAAGGTGTTGCAGGCGGGCGGGATTGACCCGAACGAATGGCAGGGCTTTGCCTTTGGCATGGGGATCGACCGCATCGCGATGCTGAAATATGGGATTCCGGATTTGCGGGCGTTCTTTGATTCAGACCTGCGCTGGCTGCGGCATTATGGGTTCGCGAGCTTGGATCAGCCGAATTTGCATGGTGGGTTGAGTAGGTGACTTACCATTTCTTAATGGTTAATCGAGGGCGATACTTTTGTGTTGAGCATGGGAGTTTTTGCGACAGTTCGGATAATTTTGCTCATAGCTGTCCATTGTGCACAAATGAAGACGTTTGCGAATGGCAGCCCAACAAAGTTGATCGAGCATTGCAAATTGTCAAGAATATCCAGAATCGATCTCAGCGGGCAGTTACAATGGTCACCGGCTTAATCGGTCTGTTAGGCGCTGTGAGCATCTTTGGTCCTGATGCGATTGGGCAAGATTTGCTGAAGCTAGATTCTATGACAGTCGCTATGCTTCTTTTCGCTCTCATTCTATCGCTGCTCTCGACGGCTTTCTACTTGCTTTCCATGTCGCACATGGGGGTAGTCTCCAGTCAAGGGGGACTACGTTCTGTCGCGGTATTTGGGCTTAAAGACTTAGCTGAATGGGAAAAAATCGTTGCGGGCTTCCTGCGCCGTATTGAACGTTTCCACTCTGTAGGTAACTGGCTGTTCGTATTGGCTATTGTCTTACTCATGTTCGCTTTTGTTTGGCATGAGTTTATCAGCGAATGCTTGTCCGCCTGGCAATATAAGAGAATGACATCATGAAATTCACCCTCTCCTGGCTCAAGGACCATCTCGACACCACGGCGTCGATTGATGAGATCACCTATGCCCTGACCGACCTCGGCCTCGAAGTCGAAGGCGTCGAAAATCCGGCGGCGAAGCTGGCTGACTTTACCCTCGGCTATGTGCAATCCGCCGAGAAACACCCCGATGCCGACCGGCTGAACGTCTGTCAGGTGGAAACCGACGAAGGCGTCATGCAGATCATCTGCGGCGCGCCGAATGCCCGCGCGGGCATCACCGTCGTCGTGGCCAAGCCGGGCGTCTATGTGCCGGGGATCGATACCACCATCGGCGTCGGCAAAATTCGCGGCGTCGAGAGCTTTGGCATGATGGCCTCCGAGCGCGAGATGGAGCTGAGCGAGGAGCACGACGGCATCATCGAGCTGCCCTCGGGCAAGGTCGGGGACCGTTTCATCGATTGGCTGGCAGAGAATGACCCCGCCAAGGTCGACCCGGTGATCGAGATCGCCATCACCCCCAACCGCCCCGATGCGCTCGGCGTGCGCGGCATTGCGCGTGACCTCGCGGCGCGGGGCTTGGGCAAGCTGAAGCCGCGTGATTGCGATGCGGTTGAAGGCAGCTTTGCCGCGCCGATCAGCGTCAGCATCGACGATGATACGCTCGACGGTTGCCCGGTGTTCTATGGCCGCGTGATTAAGGGCGTGAAGAACGGCCCCAGCCCGGCGTGGCTACAAGATTGCCTGCGCGCGATTGGGCTGCGTCCGATCTCTTTCCTCGTGGATGTGACCAACTTCTTCACCTTCGACCGCAACCGTCCGCTGCACGTCTTTGACGCCGATAAGGTCAAAGGCAACCTGCGCGTTCACCGCGCCAAGGGCGGCGAAGAGATCGTGGCGCTGGATGAAAAGACCTATACCCTGCAGGCGGGCCAGGTGGTCATCTCCGACGACAGCGGCGTGGAAAGCATCGCGGGCATCATGGGCGGTGAGGCCACAGGCGTGACCGAAGACACGGTGAACGTCTTTGTCGAAAGCGCCTATTGGGACCCGGTGCAGATCGCCTATGCGGGCCGCGCGCTCAAGATCAACTCGGACGCGCGCTACCGTTTTGAGCGCGGTGTGGACCCGGCATGGACGCCCTATGGTATCGAACATGCCACGCGGATGATCCTGGATCACGCGGGCGGCGAGGCGTCTGAGGTTGTGGTCGCGGGCCAAGTGCCTGACACCAGCCGCGCCTACAAGCTGGACGCCGAGAAGGTGCAGTCGCTCGTGGGCATGACGATCCCTGAAAGCGACCAACGCCAGACACTGACCGCCCTTGGCTTCCAGCTCGACGGTGACATGGCGCAGGTGCCAAGCTGGCGGCCCGATGTGCAGGGCGAGGCCGATCTGGTGGAGGAGGTCGCGCGGATTGCGTCGCTCACCAAACTCGAAGGCAAGCCGCTGCCGCGTCTGACAACGGGCGTGCCGCGCCCCGTACTCTCGCCCATGCAGCGCCGCGTGGTTACCGCCCGGCGCACGGCGGCGGCGCTCGGCTACAACGAATGTGTGTCTTACAGCTTCGTCGACCAAGCCTCTGCCGCGCTGTTCGGCGGCGGTACGGATGAGACACGGCTGGAAAACCCGATCTCGTCGGACATGAGCCACATGCGCCCCGATCTGCTGCCCGGTCTGCTGCAAGCAGCCGCCCGCAATCAGGCGCGCGGCTTTGCCGACATGGCACTGTTTGAGGTCGGCCCCGCGTTCTCGGGCGGTGAGCCGGGCGAAGAGCAGATCATGGTCAGCGGCCTGCTGGTGGGCCGCACCGGTCCGCGTGACGTGCATGGCGCGGCGCGGGCGGTGGATGTCTATGACGTCAAAGCCGATGCCGAAGCTGTGCTGGCGGCCATCGGCGCGCCCGCCAAGGTGCAGGTCCTGCGCGGCGCGGCGGATTGGTGGCATCCGGGCCGTCACGGCAAGGTCTGCCTTGGCCCGAAAAAAGTGCTCGGCATCTTTGGCGAAGTGCATCCCCGCGTGCTGGCCGCGATGGACGTCAAAGGCCCCGCGATGGCCTTCACCATTTATCCCGCCGAAGTGCCGCTGCCGCGCAAATCCGGTGCCACGCGCCCGGCCTTGCAGATCAGTGACCTGCAAGCGGTCGAGCGTGACTTTGCCTTTGTCGTCGATGCGGATGTCGAGGCGCTGACGCTGGTGAATGCGGCCAAGGGGGCCGATAAGAACCTGATCGAAGACGTGCGCGTTTTTGACGAGTTCATCGGCGGCAGCCTTGGCGAGGGCAAGAAATCCCTTGCGATCACTGTGCGGTTGCAGCCCAGCGACAAGACGCTGAAGGATGCAGACATCGAAGCCGTGGGTGCTAAGGTTGTCGAGAAAGTGACCAAAGCAACGGGCGGCGTGCTGCGCGGCTGAACGAAAGGACGAGCAATGAAAGTCTATCTCTCCGGTGAAATCCACACCGATTGGCGCGAACAGATCATCGAAGGGGCGCGCAGCCTTGAGGTGACCTTCACCGCGCCGGTCACCGACCACGCCGCCAGCGACGATTGCGGCGTGGCGATCCTTGGGGAAGAGGCCGACAAGTTCTGGCATGACCGCAAGGGCGCGCAGATCAACGCGATTCGCACCCGCAAGGCGATTGCCGAAGCGGATGTGGTCGTGGTGCGCTTTGGCGAGCAATACAAGCAGTGGAATGCGGCCTTTGACGCAGGCTATGCCGCCGCTTTGGGCAAATCGCTGATCATCCTGCACGGCCCCGACCATGCCCATGCGCTAAAGGAAGTCGATGCCGCGGCGCTGGCCGTGGCCTCCGAACCGGCTCAGGTGGTCGAGATTCTGCGCTATGTGCTCACCGGTACCCTGCCGGGGTGACGCGGCAGCAGGGCTAGCCGCCTTAAAATTTAACATCTATCAAGGGCTTAAGTGCGAATCGATTCGGCAGCGTAGTGGACGCCGCTGCCTTGCGGGCTAAACCTTCACTAGCTGGAGGTTCATCAGCCTTGATCTGCCCCCCGAAAGGCAGGCCAAATCCGACCCCCGCTGCCGTGCCAAAGTTGCGTGGCGGGTTAACTTTGGAAGGAGAGGGTCCATTTTAGCCGACACGCCCGCAGAGCAGGATGCGCGTCTTGAGACGCTCTATTCCTATGATATTCTTGATACCGAAGCCGAAGCGGATTTCGACGATATCGTCGAGCTTGCGTCCAAGATCTGCGAAACGCCCGTCTCTCTAATCAGTCTGGTTGACGAAAAGCGTCAATGGTTCAAGGCCCGTGTGGGGTTTGAGCCGCAGGAGACCGGTTTGGATCAATCGGTCTGCTCTCACGCTATCCTTGATGGGGGCTATACCGAGATCTCGGATATGGGGGCCGATTCGCGCACCGTGGACAACCCGCTCTATGTGGGCGACCCGCGGGTGAAATTCTATGCCGGGGCGAACCTTGTCGCGCCGAACGGCCAACCGATCGGCACGCTTTGCGTGCTGGATACCAAGCCGCGCACCCTGAACGACTTCCAACGCCAAGCGCTGCAAACCCTGTCGCGTCACGTGATGATGCAGTTGGAACTGCGCAAGAAAATCCGCATCGAGGCCGCCCTACGCGCCGAGATGGACCACCGGGTGAAAAACTCGTTCCAGACCATCGCGTCCCTGCTGCGGATGGCGACGCGCAAGGTGCAAGACCCCGACGCAAAGGATGTACTCGCCCTTGTAGAGCGGCGTTTCGGGGCAGTGGCATCGCTGCACAGCGAATTGATGGGGCAGGGCGGCAAAGGCAAGGTGCAAACCTCTTCCTACCTTGAGCAGTTGAACAAACTTCTCGCCGCCAGCGCGCCGGATCACGTCACCATCTTTTGCGAGGCCGAGCCGGGCGAGTTGCAGGCCGTGCAAGCCTCGGCGCTTGGCATGATCGTGAGCGAGTTCGTGGCCAATTCGATCAAACACGCCTTTGTCGGGGATCGGGCAGGAGAGATCAGGATTTCTCTGCGTCGGCAGGAGGGGGGCGAGAGCTGGCTTTTGGAGTGTCGGGACAATGGTCGCGGGCATAACGGTGCCGTTTCGGGTGCCGATAGCACCGGCCTTGGGCGGTTGTTGATGGCGACGGCGGCTGAACAGCTAAGCGGGCGGCTGAGCACCGATTTCAGCGCCAATGGCGCGCTTTTGCGGGTCTGTTTTCGGCAATAGGCCTGCCCGAAGCCGCAAATCGGGCGGTTCACCTGAAAACTTTATTGACCCCAATGTGCCGCAGTCCCCACTATCGGGTATGACGGCGAGGGTATCGGCGCGACGTGGAATAGGGACAGAACTGTGATTCAAGAATTCAAGGATTTCATCGCCAAGGGCAATGTTATGGACATGGCCGTAGGTATCATCGTCGGCGCGGCCTTTACGGCGATCGTGTCGTCGTTGGTGGCCGACCTGATCAACCCGATCGTCGGGCTTTTCACCGGTGGGGTGGATTTCACCAACAACTACGCGGTGCTTTCCGGGGATGTGCCTGCGAATGCCTCGTTAGAGCAGGCCCGAGAGGCGGGCGCGTCGGTCTTTGCTTACGGCTCGTTCCTGATGGCCGTGATCAACTTTTTCATCATCGCCTTCGTCGTCTTCATCTTGGTGAAGATGGTGAACCGCGTGAAATCGGCTGCGGAAAAGCCTGATGAGGTGGCGCCAGAGGTCAAGACCGGTCCATCGCAGCTTGATGTATTGTTGGAAATTCGGGATGCTTTGAAAACGCGCTAAGCGGCGCTATCGCATGAGAAAGGCCCGCCAGATTGGCGGGCCTTTCGTGTCTCACCGGTGGCGTTTAACCCGCGATGGCTTGATCTGCGGTGATGCTGTCGATCCCAAGCGCGTCGCCCACGGCGGCATAGGTCAGCTTACCCGCGTGCACGTTGAGCCCGGCCTTGAGGTGGGGGTCATCCGCGCAGGCCTGTTTCCAGCCCTTATCTGCCAGTGCCAGCATGAAAGGCATGGTGGCATTGCCAAGCGCGATGGTCGAGGTGCGCGCCACGGCGCCGGGCATGTTGGCCACGCAGTAGTGCATGACGCCGTCGACCTCATAAACCGGGTCTTGGTGGGTGGTCGCCTTGGAGGTCTCGAAACAGCCGCCTTGGTCAATGGCCACGTCGACCAGCGCCGCGCCGGGTTTGAGTTCGGACAGTTGCGCGCGGCTGATCAGCTTGGGCGCTGCGGCACCGGGGATCAGCACCGCGCCGATGATCATATCGGCTTGGCGCGCCAATTCGATGGTGTTGCCCGCGCTGGCATAGGCGGTTTTGAAGGTGCCGCCATAGATGTCATCAAGATAGCGCATCCGGGGCAGCGAACGATCCAACACGGTCACATCCGCGCCCATGCCTGCGGCAATCCGTGCCGCATGGGTGCCGACGACGCCGCCGCCGATGACCATAACCTTGGCCGGGCCAACACCGGGCACCCCGCCCATCAACACGCCGCGTCCGCCATTGGCCTTTTGCAGTGTCCAAGCACCGACCTGCGGTGCCAGACGCCCCGCGACTTCGGACATCGGTGCCAAGAGGGGCAGCCCGCCATTCCGGTCGGTCACGGTTTCATAGGCAATCGCGGTACAGCCCGAGGCCAGCAGATCATGCGTCTGATCCGGGTCGGGCGCGAGGTGCAGATAGGTAAAGAGCAATTGCCCTTCGCGCAGCATTTTGCGTTCGCCCGCCTGTGGCTCCTTCACCTTGACGATCATATCGGCGCTGGCAAAGATTTCCTTGGCCGTGTCGATGATGGTGGCACCTGCGGCGGTATAATCCGCATCTTCAAAACCCGCGCCGACGCCCGCCCCTGCCTGCACGATGACCTCATGTCCGTGGGCGATGGCTTCTTGTGCGGCATTGGGCGTCAGGCCGACGCGGAATTCCTGCGGTTTGATTTCTGTCGGGCATCCGATTTTCATGGGGGTCACTCCTCCTCCGTAGTGGGACAGGATTATCACAGCCGCCGTGCATATCGCTGCGAATTTGGGGTCGCCATGGGGCTCATTCTTCGAATATAATCGCGTCTGAACGCATTGTTACGCGAAAGTATTGCGCATATGGCCTTGGATGAGATTGATCGGCGTGTTCTGCGCGCTTTGCAGCGCAACGGGCGGATGTCCAATGCCGAATTGTCGGAAGTGGTGCATCTGTCGCCCTCGGCCTGTCATCGCCGTGTGCAGCGGTTGGAGAAAGAGGGCTATATCCGCGATTATGTCGCCCTGCTTGACCCGCGCAAGCTGGATATGCCGACCACGGTGTTTGTTGAGATCACCCTGCAGGCGCAGGCCGAAGAGGTGTTGGAAGCCTTTGAGAAGTCGGTCTCGCGCATTCCCGATGTGTTGGAATGTCATCTGATGGCGGGAACGGCGGATTACCTGTTGAAGATCGTGGCGGAGAACACCGAGGATTTTGCCCGAATCCATCGCCAGCATTTGGCGCGGCTGCCGGGGGTGGCGCAGATGCAGTCGAGTTTCGCGTTGCGGACGGTGTGCAAGACGACGGCGCTGCCGGTGTAGTTGGACGGTGCGGCGGAGGTTCCAAGCGGAGCAGCCCGGAATCAAGGCCGAAGGCCGCCGGGCAGCGCCAGACCGCCCGGACGGGCTGGCGCTTTTGCTGAGGTTCGTGCCGTCCTGAGGTGCTTCCTAAGCCCAGCCACCATAAATTGCCTGATTGCTGAAGTTCCGGGCACCACCCCGCGGTCTGGCGCTGCCCGGCTCTGCACCCAGTACCCCACAAAACAAAACCCCCGCTGCCATCGGCACCGGGGGTTCTATATCTGTTGCGTGTCGCGGGAATGATTTACATCATACCTTCGCGTTGCGCTTTTTTCCGTGCCAGTTTACGGGCACGACGGATCGCTTCAGCTTTCTCGCGCGCTTTTTTCTCGGACGGTTTCTCGAAATGTTGCTTGAGCTTCATTTCACGGAAAACGCCTTCGCGCTGTAGCTTTTTCTTCAGAGCCCGAAGGGCCTGATCGACGTTGTTGTCGCGAACACTAACCTGCATGTGGTTGTCACCACCTTTCTAGGATAAAGTTGCAAGGAATTGCAGGAAATGGGCCTATAACAGCCTATATCTCCTTTGTCCACCCCATCACGCCCCGATAGGAGCCCGCCATGACCCCGCCCAAGGCCGACCCACAGGACCAAATGCTTGATGCCGCATTGATGCATGTGCCGTTTGACGGCTGGTCGCCCGCGACGTTCAATGCCGCGATCAAGGACAGCGGTCTGGACCCGGCGCTGGCGCGCGCGGTTTGCCCCCGAGGGGCGGTCGATCTGGCCGTGGCCTATCACCGACGCGGCGATGCGAAGATGTTGGAAGGTTTGGCGCAGGCCGATCTGTCGGAACTCCGGTTCAGGGACCGTATCGCCAAGGCCGTGCGCCTACGGCTCGAAGCAGGCGACCGTGAGGCGATCCGCCGGGGCAGCACGCTTTTCGCCCTGCCGCATCACGCGCCCGAAGGGGCGGGCCTGATCTGGGAGACCAGCGATAAAATCTGGACCGCGCTTGGCGATACGTCGGATGATGTAAACTGGTACAGCAAACGCGCGACGCTGTCGGGGGTGTATTCTGCCACGTTGCTCTATTGGCTCGGGGACGCCAGCGAGGGGCATCAGGCGACGTGGTCATTTCTGGACCGGCGGATCGACGACGTGATGCAGATCGAAAAGCTCAAGGCCCAAGTGCGCGAAAGCCCGACGCTCAGCCGTCTGATGGCCGGGCCTAACTGGCTTTTGAGCCACATCAAAGCGCCACGGGGGCAGCAGGACCCTGATCTGCCCGGCCGCTGGACGCCGCCGAGCTGACGCAACCTGCGGGCGAACTGCGGGCTTCCCCGCCCGCCCGGCAGGTGGTAGGTCGGGGCACCCGGTTTTATACAGGCCCCCAATGACCAGCCAGACGCTCCCGCTCATTGATATTGAAAAGGTGTGCTACACCCCCGCAGGCACGCCGGTGCTGCGCGACGTGAGCCTCAGGTCAGATGCCTCGCGGATCGGCATCGTGGGGCGCAACGGGTCGGGCAAGACCTCTTTCGCGCGGGTTCTCTCGGGCTTGGTGGCCGCAGATGAGGGGCAGGTGCGGATCGGCGGGATCGACGTGGCCCGCGACCGCCGCCGGGCGATTGGTGCTGTCGGCATCCTGTTTCAAAACCCCGACCATCAGATCATCTTTCCCACCGTGGAGGAGGAAATCGCCTTTGGCCTGCTGCAAATGGGTCAATCCAAGGCCGAAGCGGCGCGGGGCGTGGCCTCAATCCTTGGTCAGTTTGACAAGCGTCATTGGGCACAGGTGTCGATCCATCAGCTCTCACAGGGGCAGCGGCAGTTGGTTTGCCTGATGGCGGTTCTGGCGATGCAACCACGGGTGCTGGTGCTCGACGAACCCTTTGCCGGGCTCGATATTCCGACACGCCTGCATCTTGAACGGGTCTTGGCCGGGCTCGACTTGACGCTGGTGCACATCACCCACGATCCGGCAGCGGTGGCGGGCTACGATCACATCCTCTGGCTAGAGGGTGGCGAAGTCGCCCAGCAAGGCAGCGCGCGTCCGGTGCTGCGCGCCTTTGAGACACGGATGAAGGAACTGGGGGCGAGCGATGATCTCTCTGACCTCGCCGGTTGAGACCCGCGCCCACGGCTGGCCCGCGGGGGCCAAGCTGGGGGCGCTTTGTGCGGCGACACTGTTGCTATTCGGGGTCGAGGATCTGGTCTGGCAAATCGCCTTTTGTGCCGGGATGTTGCTGCTTTACGCCCTGCCGGGGCGGGCTTTTCTAAAGGGCGGCTTGGGGCGGTTGCGGATGCTCTGGCCCTTTGTGGCGTTGATCCTGCTGTGGCATATACTGACCAGCGATGCAGAGGCCGGCCTTGTCATCGTGCTGCGCATGGTCACGGCGGTGGGGCTGGCCAATCTTGTGACCATGACCACGAAACTCAGCGATATGATGGCGGTGGTGCGCTGGCTTGCCACGCCGCTGCGCCGCTTTGGGGTCCGAACCCGCAGTCTGGAGTTGGCCGTGGCGCTGGTGGTGCGTTTCACGCCGGTGCTGGCGGCCAAAGGGCAGATGCTATCGCTGGCGTGGCGCGCGCGGTCGCGCAGGCGGGCGGGCTGGCGGATCGTGATGCCCTTTACCGTGCTGGCCATCGATGACGCCGAACATGTGGCAGAGGCGCTGCGCGCGCGTGGCGGGCTGTGATTGCTTGACCGGGGCAGAGGGCTGGCCTAGGCATTGGAAACTTTAATTCAAGGACCCTCTCAATGGAACGCAATCTGACAATGATCGCCCTCTTCGCCGCGCTGATTGCGGCATTGGGCCTGATCCCGAAATTCACGCTCGGCTTTGGCGTGCCGATCACGGCGCAGTCGCTGGGCGTCATGCTCTGTGGCACGGTGCTGGGCGCATGGCGCGGCGGTCTTGCCGCACTGCTGTTCGTGGCACTGGTGGCGCTTGGTCTGCCGCTTTTGGCCGGAGGCCGTGGCGGTCTGGGCGTCTTTGCCTCGCCGACCGTGGGTTTCCTCGTTGGCTTCCCGATCGGTGCCTTTGTGACTGGCTTTATCATGGACCAGTGGCGCAGCGCGCCTGTGGGTCTGGCCGCCGGGGTTTCGGCCGTCTTGGGCGGCATCCTTGTGGTCTATGCCTTTGGCATCTTCGGCATGATGATGACGCTGAACAAGACGCTGCTTGAGGCGACCCTGCTGGTCCAAGCCTTCATCCCCGGTGACCTGATCAAAGCCGTGCTGGCGGGTTTCATCACCTCCGGTCTGGCCAAGGCGCGTCCCGCAAGCGTGCTGTCGCGCAGCTAAAACGATTGGCCCGCTCCCCCAAAAGGGGGCGGGCCGCTACAGCCGCATCAGCGCGGCAGAGCCGATCCCCCCGGCTGCGGCAATCGCCGCCAATCCGGTGCCCGACCCCCGCGCCACCAATCCATGCCAGAGCCGCACTGCGTTGATCGCACCCGATGCACCAATCGGATGCCCGCGTGCCAAGGCACCCCCGCCGATGTTGACGATCTGCGGCGCGACCCCCGCGCCGGTGGCGCAGGCGATGGCCTGCACGGCATAGGCCTCCATGATCTCGGCGAGGGTCAGGTCGCTGGCGGTTAATCCCGTTTGGCGAAAGACTTCGCCAATCGCCACCAGTGGTGCCAGTCCCGGCTCTTCGGGTTTGCTGCCCTTGGTTGCGGTGGCGATAAGTTCGATCTTTGGCACGGTGAGCTCAGCCGCCATTCGGTCTGAGACAACGACGCAAAAGGCCGCGGCATCGGCGGCGACGGCGGCATTGGCGGCAGTGATCTCACCGGAAAGCACCTTGGCCCGGCGGCAAAGCGCGGGGGTGAGGCGGCGGGTGAATGTATCGGCTTCGATGTTTGCGAGCGGTACGAGTTCCGCCTTGGGCGCTAGCTGCGCGCGGGCCTTTGCGTGGCTTTCCACCGCCCAGTCATCCTGCGCTTCGCGGGTGATACCCTGCGACCGGGCAAGCGCAGCGGCGGCTTGCGCCATGTCGGGGTCACGCGCGGGCCATGGGGTAAAGGGCGCTTGGGTATAGGGCTCAGGCGGGCGGCCATCGGCGAAGGTGCGGTAGCGCAACGGTTGGCGCGAGTAGCTTTCCGCCCCGCCCGCCACAACGATATCCGCAGCCCCCGCAAGGATCATTTGGCGCGCCAGCGCGAGCGCGTCCAAGCCCCCCGCGCACTGCCGGTCAATGCTCAGGCCCGCGACATGTTCGGGCAGCGCCGCCGCCAAGGCGATGCTGCGCGCGGGGTTGCCGCCGGGGCCAAGGGCGGTGCTGCAGATCACTTCGTCGACCTGCGCAGGGGCCAACCCCGCGCGGGCAAGGGCGGCGGAAAGAACCGGCGCGGCAAGATCGGGCAAAGTCAGATGCGCCAAGGCGCCGCCGCGCGGGGCGACCGGGCTACGGCAGGCAGAAACGATGTAGGCACGGGTCATGCTTGGCCCTCCAACCCGTCGGCGAGGGCGCGAAGGTCGACCTTGCCCGAAGGCAGCAGCGGCAATTCGGAGCGGAAATAGACGCGACGGGGGGCGGCCAGTGGGCCGAGTGCTGCGCGACAATTGGCGATGATTTCCTCAGGGCGCGCCGCCTCTGCGGTGCCTTCGACAACTGCAATCAGATGTTGCCCCCGCAGCGCATCGTCACGGGGCAGAACCGCGCAGGGCAGACCAGTATGCGCGGCGATCACGGTCTCCACCGCTTCGGGGAAAACCAGTTGATCGGCAATCTGCACCATGCGCTGCCGCCGCCCTCTGATCCACAGCTGTCCTTTGTCATCCAGTTCGCCCATCTCGCCCACGGTCACGAAACCATCCTGCCTGCGGGTCTCGGTGCTGCAGCCCAGAGCGTAGCCATCGAAAAGGTACGGGCTGCGCACCCAGATTTCACCCACGTCTGAAGTGGGTTGCCCCGCCGCATCCAAAAGCCGCAGTTCGACGCCGGGATAAGGGCGGCCAACCGATCCTTCGGGCGTGGCGGCATCGGCCAGCGTGATAAAGCTCGTTTCTGCCGCGCCGTAAAACACATGCACCGCCGCATGGGGGCAAAGCCGCCCGGTCGCCGCCCGCGTCGCCGCATCAAGCGCGCCGCCGCCACAAAGCACCAGCCGCAGCGAGGGCAGCGGGGCGGCGGCCCCACGGGCCAGCAGCCGTAATTGCGTCGGCGTGGCATAGAGGATCGTCGCCCCCGATGTGGCAATCTGCGACGCTTGCTGGCGGGGGGGCTGATCGGCCAGAATATGCGCGTCGAGGCCAAGGTGCAGCGCCTCCAACACCGCATAGAGCGACAGGGAATGGCTGAGCTGCCCCAACACGGCAACGCTGTCGTGGCGGGTTAGAGCAAAGCGATCGGCGTTCACGTCAAAGCTAGCGATCCAAGAGGCTTGGCTGCGGCGCACGGCCTTGGGTTGGCCCGACGCGCCCCCGGTGAGGGTGAGGAACGCGCCGGGCGGGCAGGCGATGTCATCGGGCAGGGGGCGGTCGCCGAGGCAAAAGGGGGCCTGCTGGCTGATCGCTGTGGTAAGGGCCGTCAGCGCGTCGAAGGTCGGGGTTGCGGGCAGGGCGCGGAAGCTGTCGCGCTGGCCTTCGGGCGCGCGGGGCACTTCCGATTGTCCCGCGAAAAGCCGCGCGTCCTGATGCCATCTGAAATTGCCTTGCGCGCGCATCCGCCTTCTCCCACTTCCGTCGGGCTTCAAATTCCGGGTGCACGCCCCGGGGCCGCCAGTTAGGCTGCGGCAAAACCAGACCCGAGGATACTTCAGACATGACAGAGACCATGCGTGCAATCGAAATCACCGAACCCGGCGGTCCGGACGTTCTTCAGGGCACCACCCGCCCGCGGCCCCAACCGAAACATGGGCAGGTCATCATCAAGGTCGCCTATGCCGGGGTGAATCGCCCCGATGCCCTGCAACGCGCGGGCAAATATGCACCGCCGCCCACCGCCAGTGATCTGCCGGGGCTGGAGGCCTCGGGCGAGGTGGTCGAGGTCGGCCCCGGCGTGACGACACTGGCACCGGGGGATCTGGTTTGCGCCCTGCTGCCCGGCGGTGGCTATGCCGAATATGTGGCCACCCCCGCCGCGCATTGCCTGCCGATCCCCGAAGGCATGGGGCTGAAAGAAGCGGCCTGCCTTCCCGAGACGTTCTTTACCGTCTGGTCCAACCTCTTCATGCGGGGCGGGCTTAAGGCTGGGGAGAAAGTGCTGATCCACGGTGGCTCTTCCGGCATCGGCACGACGGCGATCCAGCTGGCCCGTATCTTGGGCGCGCGGGTGTTTGTGACCGCGGGGACGGATAGCAAATGCACGGCCTGCATGAAGCTGGGTGCCGAAGTGGCGATCAACTACCGGGATACGGATTTCGTTGACGTGCTGCAGGCCGAGGGCGGCGCGGATGTGATCCTTGATATGGTTGGGGGCAGCTATATCAACCGCAACCTGAAGGCTTTGGCCGAAGATGGCAGGCTGGTGCAGATCGCTTTCCTGCAGGGCGCCAAGCAGGAGGTGAACTTTGTCACCCTGATGACCCGCCGCCTGACCATGACCGGATCGACCCTGCGCCCGCAAAGCGATCTGGCCAAGGCGCGGATTGCAGAGGAGCTTTTGCAGAACGTCTGGCCCCTGTTGGAGCAGGGCCGCGTCGCCCCGGTGATGGACAGCACCTATGACCTGTCCGAGGCGAATGACGCGCACCGTCGGATGGAGGCCAGCGGCCATATCGGCAAGATCGTTCTAAAGGTCGGTGGCGCGCTGGACGCCGAGGCAGACCAATAAAATTTGAATCAGTAACGAATTGTTAACCATTAATTCGTTTACTGATAGCACGGGTGGCCGGGACGCTAGCCACCCGTGTTGGAGAGAGAGCCGAAAGGCATTGAATGCGGGGGAGGAAATTACGCCTCTCCCGTTTTCGCCCAGTTACCCGCCCCGATGGGTTTAGCGCAAAGGGGTGAACAGGGCGTTATCAAGCGTACAGTCCCGCCGAACGTCCGGCCCGCAGGGGATGAACTCAAGACTGCGAGACAGACAGATGCGCGCCTCTTGGATGTGGCCTTGCTTGCAGGTGATGGTGACCCCCTGTGCGGTCAGGTCGGGGTTCGCTTTGAGGAATGCCTCCTCTACCACGGAGGCGGGCAGGGAAACGGCGCGGTCGAGCTTGCGAAAGACCTCGGGGCGGTTGATGCGGGCGTAGGCCTCTCGCGAGAGGGCGAAATAATCCGCGGAGTCCAGCCCGCTGCAAGAGCCGTGTTTCTTCCATTGATGCCATGCCAAGCCCCCGGTGCCCATGATATCGGCCATCGCCCCGGTCTGTGCGCGGCTGGGCGGGCGCTGGCCGCTTTGGCAATAGGACGGATACCCGCGCGTGAATTGTGGCCAAAGCCCATGTAGGGTCCAGCCGTGGTCCTTATCCGCATCGCATTGCGCAGACTGCCGCGCGTCGCCCGTCAATTCGCACCAGTTGGGCGACCATGACAGGGACATGACGTAGTAGTCGAATTCGCCCGAACTCTCCCCCTCGGCCAGCGTAACGGTGGGGGCAAGCAGCCCGAGGATCAGCAGGCAGGCGCGCAGTGGCCGCATTGGGTCTTCCCTTATGATGTTTGAGACAGTATACAGCCGCCAACTTCCCCGACAATGAAGACCGTTCTGCCAAGCAGGACAGCCTTTCAGGCGACGGGAAAATTGCGTTTTTAGGAGAGTGACATGGCAAAACCGATTATGGCCAAAGCCACCGCCGTCTGGCTCGTGGACAACACCACCATCAGCTTCAAGCAGATCGCTGATTTCGTCGGCATGCATGAATTGGAAGTGCAGGGCATCGCCGATGGCGACGTGGCGCAGGGCGTGAAGGGTTTTGATCCGGTTGCCAACAACCAGCTTACTCAAGAAGAGATCGACGCGGCGCAGGACAATCCGCTGCATAAGCTGAAGCTCAAGTTCAACGCCGCCGCCGAGGGCGAAGAGAAACGTCGCGGCCCGCGCTATACCCCGCTCAGCAAACGTCAGGACCGTCCGGCGTCGATCCTGTGGCTGGTCAAGTTCCACCCCGAACTTTCCGACGGTCAGGTCAGCAAACTGGTGGGCACCACCAAGCCGACGATCCAAGCGATTCGCGAGCGCACGCATTGGAACATCGCCAACATCCAGCCGATCGACCCGGTTGCCCTTGGCCTGTGCAAACAGTCCGAGCTTGACGCCGCCGTGCAAAAGGCCGCCGCGAAAAAGGCCGCTGCGGGCGAAGTGATGAACGACGACGAGCGCCGCAAGCTGGTGTCGACCGAGCAGAGCCTCGGCATGGACAACGAGCCCAAAATCCCCACGGCCATCGAAGGTCTGGAGACCTTCACCCTCTCCGGCAACAGCACGGACGACGAAGAGGAAGATGATCATTCCAAGGGCGATTACTCCGACGCCGACAGCTTCTTCTCGCTGCCAGAGAGCACCGATGAAGACGACGAGGATGAAGACAAGGCCAAGGGCTAAGCCCCTTCAGGGCGGTGTGGCGGAAGGAACTTTCGCCACAAGGATGTGTTAAAGTGACAGGGCGTCGGATTCTTCGGCGCCCTGTTTTTCTTTGTTAAAAAAAGGCGCTTTGCGCCGGGGGATGGATTTGGAAACGGCATTGGACTGGATGATCTGGGGGCTGGCAGGGCTGCTGATACTGTGCAGCCTACTGCCGCTGAGTAAGCTGCCTTTTGGGGCGATCCGGGGGCTGGCCTTTCCACGTGAGCAATTCCTTGGTCTGGCGCTGCTGCTGGCCGCCGCCTTCGCGCTGGTGCAAGGGCCAACGACGACTTACGGCATGATTGGCATCGCACTCATGCTGGGCGTGGCAGCGCTTCAGGCGATTTATATCACCAAGTTCACCCCAATTTGGCGCAAGCAATCTCTCGCCGCCTCGCCCGAGCTGCGCCGCGAGACGGACCGCCATTTCAGTCTGCTGGCGGCTAACGTCAAGAAATCCAACCGGGACTATGGCAAGCTTATCGCCCTTGTTGAGGCGCGGGTGCCGGATATCTTCATGGCCATCGAAGTGGATCAGGATTGGATTGATGCGCTGGATGCCGGGCTGGGTAAGAACTACGAGCACCGCATCGACGTGCCGCTCGACAATGGCTACGGGCTTTGCGTGATGTCGAAACTGTCGCTGTCGGAGGTTGAGGTGCGGGAGTTGGTGACGCGCGACGTGCCGTCGATCCGCGCCCGGGTGCATTTGCCGATGGGGGAGGATTTCCGCCTCTATGTCGTGCACCCCGAACCGCCTGTGGTCGAACATGATACCAAGGGGCGCGACAGCGAGATTGCGATGGTCGGTATCGAGGCCGAGAAAGATCCGCTGCCCGCCGTTGTTACCGGTGATCTGAACGATGTAGCTTGGTCCACGACGACGCGGCGCTTCCAACGGCTCTCTGCCCTGCTGGACCCGCGCGTGGGGCGCGGCATGTATAACACCTTTAGCGCGACGATGCCGTGGATGCGCTGGCCGCTCGATCACCTGTTCCACGACCCGCAGTTCCGCCTGCTTGAGATGGACCGACTTGATAAGATCGGCTCGGATCACTTCCCCATGTGGTTTGTCTTGGCGTTGGCCCGGACCGAAGCCGCCGAAAGTGACCCCGAAGAAACCGATCCAGGAGAGGAGCAGGAAACCAAAGATATGATCAAAGAAGAACGCAAAAGAGACCGCGACCCCATCGGTAGTGACTGGGAAGATGAGGAAGCCTAACAATCTGCATCTCGGCTAATTTTACCCCTTGTACGAATCCTAAAACGGCGTATGTGGCGCATTACAGACGCCAACGCACGCGCCTCTGGCCGGTCAGTTCCTACTCTGACTGACCCGCGTTTATGTAGCGACGGTAACGTCTCTTGAAACGACACGCGGGGAACCAGCCCCACCTGCTCTTTGGAGATGACCATGAACGCTACAGTACCCGGTGCACTGCGCACCGCATCCAATTCATTTGCCGATCCGGCCGCTGCCTATATTGCCGCCAACAGCTTTGACAAGCCGACGCTTGTCATCAGCCGCGAGCGTGTGGCCGCGCAATATGATGCGCTGCATAGCGGTCTGGGCGATGCACATATCCATTACGCAGTGAAAGCGAACCCGGCGGCGGAAATCATTCGTCTTCTGGTCAAAAAAGGCTCTGGCTTTGACGCGGCATCGCGGGCTGAGATTGAGCTTTGCCTCAGCCAAGGTGCGAAGCCGGAAAACATCTCTTTCGGTAACACCATCAAACGCGCCTCCGACATCGCTTTCGCGCATTCCGCTGGCGTGACCCTGTTCGCGGCCGACAGCGAAGCCGAACTCGACAAAATCGCCGCCCATGCGCCGGGCGCGCGGGTCTATCTGCGCTTGATCGTTGAAAACTCCATGGCAGACTGGCCGCTTAGCCGCAAATTCGGCTGTGCCGGTTCCGCGCTGCCTGCGCTGTTGAACCACGCGGTTGCCGTGGGCCTCGTGCCCTTCGGTCTGTCCTTCCACGTCGGCTCGCAGACCCGCAAGGCGGAGTTCTGGAACCCGGTGTTGGATCAGGTCGCGCCGCTGTGGCATGCTGCCCGTGCGGATGGCCATGACCTGCAACTGCTGAACCTCGGCGGTGGCTTCCCAGCCTTTTACGGCGAAAGCATCGAAGCGCCCCGCGCCTATGCTGCCGCTGTGATGCGCGCCGTCAAAGCCCGCTTTGGCGACGTGCCGCAAGTGATGGCAGAGCCGGGCCGTGGTCTGGTGGCCGAGGCCGGTCACATCGCTGCCGAAGTCATGCTGGTGAGCCGTAAATCCGCGGACGATCTGCACCGCTGGGTCTATCTGGATATCGGGCGCTTCTCGGGGCTGGCCGAAACTGAAGGCGAAGCGATTCGCTATCAAATCGTCACCTCGCATGACGGCGAAGAGACCGGACCCTGCGTTCTGGCTGGCCCGTCTTGCGATTCGGCGGACATCCTTTACGAAAAACGACCAATTCATCTGCCTTTATCTCTCCGCGATGGCGATAAAGTGATGATTCGCGCTTGCGGAGCCTACACAAGTTCCTACAGTTCGGTTGGGTTCAATGGATTTCCGCCGCTTGATGTGATCGTGCTCTGAAAGCACGATCTGCGTCGCCACGGAAAAGGGCCGTCTGCTTTGGGAGGAGCGGGCGGCCCGCTTTGATTTTGATCTTTAATTCTGGGCTTTGAGGCGGTTTTGATTCCGGTGAGACCTAAAGCGCCTTACGCGCCTGCATCGCGGCGGTGATCGTCCCGTCGTCGAGGTAATCAAGTTCCCCGCCAATCGGCACCCCTTGGGCGAGGGAGGTGAGCCGCACCCGGCCCTCCAACTGATCCGCGATGTAATGAGCCGTGGTCTGCCCGTCGATCGTGGCGTTGAGCGCGAGGATCACTTCGGTCACGCTTTCAGTATCGATCCGGTCCACCAGCCGCGGAATGCGCAATTCCTGCGGGCCGATGGCATCCAGCGCCGAGAGCGTCCCGCCCAGCACATGATAGCGGCCCTTGAACACGCCGGACCGTTCCATCGCCCAAAGGTCGGCCACATCCTCGACCACGCAAAGCTCACCATTGGCGCGTTTTTCAGAGGTGCAGATGTCGCAGACATCAGCGGTGCCCACGTTGCCGCAGTTCAGGCATTCGCGCGCCGTGGCGGCGACGGTCTGCATCAGGTCGGACAGGGGGGTGAGCAACAGCGCGCGTTTGCGGATCAGGTGCAGCACCGCGCGCCGGGCCGAGCGGGGGCCAAGGCCGGGCAATTTCGCCATCAGCTCAATCAGGGCGTCAATATCGCGGGTAGAGCTCAAGAATGGCACCTTTGGGGGAAAAGGGAGGGGAGGGGCGTCACCGCCCCAACCGTTTAGAAGGGCAGTTTCATGCCCGCGGGCAGGCCCATGCCTTCGGTCAGCTTGCTCATTTCAGCCTGTGCACGCTCGGAAGCTTTGCTCTGGGCGTCTTTGATGGCGGCGAGGATCAGGTCTTCGACGACTTCTTTTTCGTCTTTGTTAAAGATCGACGGGTCGATATCGAGGCCCTTCAACTCACCCTTGGCGCTACAGGTCGCTTTAACGAGGCCCGCACCGGATTCACCCTCAACGGTGATGTTGTGCATCTCCTCTTGCAGTTCGGCCATCTTGCCCTGCATTTCCTGAGCTTTCTTCATCATCCCGGCCATATCGCCGAGGCCGCCTAATCCCTTGAGCATCTGGGGTCTCCTTGTTGTGTTGTCGTTTATATGTGGCGTGAGGTGGGGGGTATCAACCGTCCTCGAACGGATCCCATTCGTCTTCGACCTCTGGCAGCGCCTCTGCCGTGGCGGCGGCGGCGATGTCTTCGGGGGTGCGGATCGCGGTGATGCGGGCCTTGGGGAACTGTGCCAACACGGCCTGCATCATCGGATGTTCTTGGGCCTGTTTCTTGAGCGCCAGTTCGCGCGCATCACGGATTTGCGCGATGGTTTCGGCACCGCCCTCGTTGACCAGCGACACCGCCCAGCGATTGCCGGTCCAGAGTTGCAGCTTTTGCCCCAGCCGTTGCGCCAGATCGCGCGGGGCGTCGTCGGTGGGGACGAATTCGATGCGGCCGGGCTGATAGGCGGCCAGTTGCAGGCAGGTTTCGACCTCGACCAGCAGTTTCACATCGCGGTTCACGCGGATCAGCTCAACCACATGTTCGAATGTCGGGAAGCGGGCCAGCGCGGCGTTCAGGTCTTGCGCCAAGGCGGTGCTCTGCCCCTGCGGGCCGGGGTTCGACGCCATGCGCTGCTGGGCGTGTTGCACGGCCTGCGCGCCGGTGCTGCCTTGGGGCGCGCCATTGCCGCCGCCACCGCCACTACCGACGGGGCCGGGGGCCGGGGGTGGCGTGCTGTTTTGCAGCTTGCGCACCAGTTCTTCGGGCGAGGGCAGATCGGCCACATGGGTCAGGCGGATCACGGCCATTTCGGCGGCCATCATCGCGTTGGGGGCGGCGGCGACTTCATCCAGCGCTTTCAGCAGCATTTGCCACAGCCGCGTGAGCACGCGCATCGGCAGGGTCTCGGCCATTTGCTGGCCACGGGTGCGTTCTTCGGGGGCGATTGTGGGGTCTTCGGCGGCATCAGGCGTGATCTTCACGACCGACACCCAATGGGTGATCTCGGCCAGATCGCGCAGCACCGCCATCGGGTCTGCCCCATCGGCGTATTGGCCGCTGAGTTCCGTCAGCGCCGCTGCTGCATCGCCGCGCAGCACCATGTCGAAAAGGTCCAGCACCCGGCCTCGGTCCGCCAGGCCCAGCATTGCGCGCACCTGTTCGGCGCCGGTTTCGCCCGCGCCGTGGCTAATGGCCTGATCCAACAGCGAGGTCGCGTCGCGGGCGGAGCCTTCGGCAGCGCGGGTGATCAGCGCCAGCGCGTCGTCGGTGATCTCGGCAGTTTCTGCCGTCGCTATCTTGCGAAGCAGGGCGATCATCACTTCGGGCTCAATCCGGCGCAGATCAAAGCGTTGGCAGCGCGACAGCACCGTCACCGGCACCTTGCGGATCTCGGTGGTGGCAAAGATGAATTTGACGTGTTCGGGCGGCTCTTCCAGCGTCTTCAGCAGCGCGTTGAACGCGCCGGTCGAGAGCATGTGCACTTCGTCGATGATGTAGACTTTGTAGCGGGCCGAGGCGGCGCGGTAATGCACCGAATCAATGATCTCGCGGATGTTGGCAACGCCGGTGTTCGACGCGGCGTCCATCTCCATCACATCAACGTGGCGGCCTTCCATGATCGCGGTGCAGTGTTCGCAGACGCCGCAAGGATCAGTCGTCGGCCCGCCGTTGCCGTCTGGCCCGATGCAGTTCATCCCCTTGGCGATGATCCGCGCGGTGGTCGTCTTGCCGGTGCCGCGGATGCCTGTCATCACAAAGGCCTGCGCGATCCTGTCGGCGGCAAAAGCGTTCTTGAGCGTACGCACCATGGCGTCTTGGCCGACAAGATCGGCAAAGGTCTCGGGCCGGTATTTGCGGGCCAGAACGCGGTAGGCGGATGTATCTGTCATGGTGCCCCAGATCGGATTCGGTCAAGGCCGTAAACTAGGCGCTCCGCGCCGTGGCGTCCACCGTGCTTGCGGGGGCTCAGAGCATCCAGAGAATCGCGCCGACCCCACTTGAGGCAAAGGCGAGGATTGCGGCCAAGATTTTCATGCGACTGTTGGGCTGGGCATTGGCATGATGGTCGCTTAGCCGTTTTTGCGTCTTGGCGGCTGACGCCTGCGCCGCCCAATAGACATAAAGGGCAGCAAGGATGAAAACCGAGGCAACCGCCTTGGCGACCCACGTCGGCTCAAACTCTCCGAAAACGGCACGCAGACCAATCGCCACCGCCACACAGGCCATGCCGGTTCGCATCCAACCCGCAAAGGTGCGTTCATTGGCAAGGATGGTGCGGTCCTCGGCCCAATCCGTGCGGTTCTCGGCAAGATCGTTTTTATCACTCATTGAACCAATCTGCTCTTTACGCGTTCATGTGGCAATAAACTTTGACATAGCGGGGGACGGTCGGATGCGTTTGCGGGGAATTGGGCGGAGCAAGAATGTCATTCGCCGTAGCGGAGGGGCCGGTAAGGCGGGCGGACTTGGTCTGGTGGGCGTTCTGGCGGTTATGGCCATTGGATATTTCACCGGCATCGACGTGACCCCGCTATTGACCGGCCAAGGCGGCGGTCAGGTCCAGCAGTCCCGCCCGCTGAGCGACAGCGAAGACCCGCAAGTCGATTTCGCCGCCCGCGTGCTGACCACGACAGAACAGGTCTGGAGCCGTATTTTCCAAGAGCAACTGGGGGAAACCTATACGCCGCCCAAGCTTGTCGTATTCGAAAACGTCACCCAAAGCGCCTGTGGCGGTGCCTCCGGCGCAACCGGCCCCTTTTACTGCCCGGCGGACAACATGGCCTATCTCGACACCGCCTTTTTCCGCACGCTGGACCAGCGTCTTGGGGCCGAGGGCGATTTCGCGGCAGCCTATGTGATCGCGCATGAGGTCGCCCACCATGTGCAGAATGAGATCGGCGTCTTGCCGCAGGTGGCCCGGATGCGGCAGCAGTCCTCTCAGGTAGAGGCGAATGCCCTGACCGTGCGGCTTGAGCTGATGGCTGATTGTTTTTCAGGGATCTGGGCGTCGAACGTCGAAGGGTTGATGGAGAAAGGCGACCTTCAGGAAGCTCTGAATGCGGCGCGGATGATCGGGGATGACCATTTGCAACGGCAGGCCGGTCAGGTGCCACAACCGCATACCTTTACCCATGGCACGTCAGAGCAACGCGCGCGTTGGTTCGAACGGGGCTTTGAGAGCGGCGAGATCGCGGCCTGTGATACATTTGAGGCGGATCGGCTGTAAGATGATGTGGGCGGCGCCCTCCCTAGGGGGCGATGCCCGTGGTGCCCGCAGGCGGGGCATGTCGGCGGGCCTGTTATCTCTCAACCGCGACAATTTCTTTGGAGAATCTACCCCTTTCATCGTTCCTGCGGAGCGACTGCCGGGGCGTCGCATTGCTGCACAATGCGACGGTGGTGAGAGGCTGATAACGACCCAAGCGGGGCTCGTTACGGCTGCTTCCTTCCGGATCTGACCGGGTTGGCGAGGCGCTTGCCCGCACCAACCTCTCAAGGCCCATATAGGAGGGGGAGGATCGAAGTGCAAGCCTCACAAGCGGATCCAGATCTGGGCAAAGCCCGATGCCGTTATTCCGCGGGGATCGGGCGACAGATGCGCGATATCATTAAGAAAGGGCAGCGCGCCCGGTGAGGTATAGTGGACCGCTTGCGCTCCGGTCGCATCGAAGTGCCATGGGTGAGCGCTGGACCATGGGTGGTCTGGGCTCGGCGCGAGGGCGGCGATCAGCGCCTCGGTCAGGGGCAGGGGGCTGCGCAGGGCGACATTTGCGATGGGTGCACGGTCAAATCCGCCGCCGCCCGCTGCGCGAAACTGGTTGGTTGCCAATAGAAACCGTTGGTCCGGCTCGACAGGACCCCCCTGCCACGACAGCGCCGTGATGCGCGCCCCACGGGGGCGGTGGGGGTCGATTGCATAGGTCACGCCGTAGATCGTATCGCAGTGAAAAGGCGGGCGGCAGGGATCGAGAAGCGGACCTGTCGCACTGCCAAGCGGGGCGAAAACCTCGGCCGCTTTTTCCAGCCGTCGCCGGAGGTCAGCCCCCGTGATACGCAGCGCCCAGACCGCGTTTTGATAAGGAACCAGCCCGGCGATATGGCGGCGCTGCACCGCACCGGGGGGGATGTGCAAAAAATGCTCGGGCCCGCCACGCCCGCCCGCCGTATGTGCCGCCGTGGCCGCGAGGATGGGCAATGCGCTGTCCGCCGTGCCCGCCACGCCTATGCGTATCACCTCGGCCTGCGCACGGGCGGTCAGCGCGTCGATGGGGGTGGGCATGGCAAGGGCAAAGTAGTTGTGCAGCGCCGTCCCGGTGTGGCCGACCACCTCTTCCAGATGCTTGCGGGTGCCAATGTGGCTGATCCGCGCGGCACTGAGCACCACGGGGTCGGCCAGCGTTTGCGCGCTGTTGTCGCGCAGGTGGCTGTGATGCTGCGACACCCGCCAGCCCCCCCGTGCGTCCCGTTCAAGGGCCAAATCCAGCACCGCCAAATCGGACCCGCCAAACCCCGGCATTGCCGCCGGTCGGTTGGACAGGGTGCCTGCCTGCGTGTCGACCCCCTTGCGCGGGCCGTGGTCCGCGCCGGGAAACCGAAGGTGGGTGTGGCCGGTGATTACGGCGTCGATCCCTTCGATCTGAGCCAAGGCGCAGATGTCTTCTTCGGCGGCGATCTCTCCTTTTTGGGGGATGCCCATATGGGCCAGCAGCACGGTCAGGTCGGCCCCCTCTGCCCGCAGCCTCAGGGCGGCGCTGCGCAGGCTTTCGAGGGGGCTGACGATCTCAGCCGCGTCTTCCAAGACCTCGCGGTTCCAAATCGCCGTGCGGCCCGGCAGAACGGAAAGCAGGCCAACCTGCAGCGTAGAGGAGGGATGCCCCCCAACAGCGGGCAGCAGGCATGACACAACGGCCCAGCGGCGCAGGGGGCCGGGATCGGTCAGATGCAGATTGGTTGAGATCAGCGGCATATCAATCGCGCCCGCCACGGCGCGCAGATAGGGCAGACCATGATCAAGGTCGTGATTGCCCAAGCCCAAGCCATCATATCGCAGATCGTTTACACAGGCGACAAGCGGATGCGTGGGGGTGACCGGCATCTGGGCGAGTTGGTCGCCCAAGGCATTGCCCTGCAACAGATCACCATTGTCGAGCAAGAGACAGGCCGCGCCCTGTTCAGCGGCCTCTTGCCGGGCGGCGCGGATCAGCGTGGCAACCCCGGCCAGCCCATGGTGCCCCACCGAACGGTCGCCCACATAATCATGGCCCACGATCTGCATGTGCAAATCAGTCGTGGCCAATATGCGCAGACGTGCCCCGACCGGGGTGCCCCCCTCGGGGGGAACGACACCGGCCGTGACATATGTGCTGCGCTTGTTCACCGTAAAGGGAATTACTCGTTAAAATTACACAACCTAAAGCTGTTTTTATATGACCAGATTTCAACCGCTCTGGCAAGGGGGCTTGGGATTGCCAATATCGCCTGCGCCGTGGCATGGCTGGGCGAAACGCACAAAGCCTGTATCGGGCCGGTATCGGGAGAGCACCATGCGTCACGCGGAGACGGTAACCTTTGGAGGCTCGGCCCTTGATCGGGCGGGAGAGATACGCGGCAACCCGGAAGCGTTGGCGCAGCTTCGCGCCGACCCTGCGGCGCGCGCCATCGTCTTTTGGCGTGGCAAACCCCTGATCGCGCCTGAACGCCCTGCCGGTTTGGTCCGATTGGCGATGGATCACCCGGCGCTGCAAGAGGCCGCTGCCGCGCCGATCTTGCTGGGCCGTGAGGACGGGGCCGCGCGCTTTGCCGTCGATATTTCAGGCTGGCAGCCTGCCGATCTGGACCAATCGCAACTGGGGGCGTTCCTTGACCCCAGCGAGCAGCGGCACCCACTGCTGGGCGATGACATGGCATTCGCCGAGTTGCGGCGGGTGATGACATGGCTTGACCCGCGCGATGCCGAACTGGCTGCCAGCGGCAAGGCGATCCTCGGTTGGCACGAAACGCACCGCCATTGCGCGCGCTGCGGCGCTGCGACCGATCCGGCCCAAGGCGGGTGGCAGCGCGTCTGCCCCGATTGCGGAGGGGCGCATTTTCCGCGCACCGATCCGGTGGTTATCATGTTGATTACCCATGGCAATTCCGTTCTCATGGGCCGCTCCCCCGGCTGGCCCGAGGGGATGTATTCCCTGCTGGCAGGCTTTGTCGAACCGGGAGAGACGGTAGAGGCCGCCGTGCGGCGGGAGGTTTTTGAAGAAGCAGGGGTGCAGGTCGGCGCGGTGAGCTACCTCTCCAGCCAGCCATGGCCCTTTCCGGCCTCGCTGATGTTGGGCTGCGCTGGCGAAGCGCTGAGCCGCGACCTGACCATTGACCCGGTTGAGATCGAAGACGCGCTTTGGGTCACCCGCGAAGAGATGATGGATGTCTTTGCCGGAAGTCACCCGCGTCTGCTGCCCGCCCGTCGCGGGGCCATCGCGCATTTCTTGCTGGAAAACTGGCTTGCGGATACACTGACCTGATACACCGACCTAACAGGCCCGGTCAAAGCGGCAGGGGTGGCAAATGCGAGCAGAAGAATTGGAACGGACGGAATGAAATTCTCGACCAAAGAAGACGTCGAAGCCCCGATCGAAGCGGTCTTTGACATGTTGTGCGATTTTGAGAGCTTTGAGCGGGCGGCCATGCGGCGCGGTGCCGAGGTGCAGCGCGCCGATACGATGCATCAGCCCGGTGTGGGAATGACTTGGAACGCGGTCTTCCCCCTGCGCGGCAAGCGGCGCGAGCTGACGCTTGAGATGGTGACCTTCGACCGGCCCAACGAGATGGTGATCGACAGCATGTCACAGGGGTTGGCGGGGCAAATGTCGTTTGAATTGATGCCCCTGTCGCGCAACAGCACGCGCGTGTTGGTAGCGCTTGAGATCAAGCCGCTGACCCTTTCCGCGCGGCTCTGGGTGCAATCGCTCAAGCTGGCCAAGACGACCCTAACCAAGAAATACAAGGACCGCGTGGCGGAATATGCCCGCGGTATGGAAGAGCGTCACGCCCGCGGCGTCAAAGTCTGAGCCTGCGCGCCTAGCCTACATCCCGCTCGGCGCGCCCCGGCCGGGATGGGCGGGGTAGGCGCCGAGAATTTCCAGCTTATTGGTGAAATACCCCAATTCATCCAGCGCGCGTTTCACCGCCGGGTCTTCGGGATGGCCCTCGATATCGGCGTAGAACTGTGTCGCGGTGAAGGACCCGCCGACCATATAGCTTTCGAGCTTGGTCATGTTCACCCCATTGGTCGCAAAGCCCCCCATCGCCTTGTAAAGCGCGGCGGGGATGTTGCGCACTTCAAAGACGAAGGTGGTCAGCATCCGCTCGGCCCGGGGGGACAGGTCGATCTCAGGCGCCATCAGCAGAAAGCGGGTGGTGTTGTGGTCCATATCCTCAATATCGCGGGCCAGCACGGTCAGGCCGTTGATCTCTGCCGCGACCTCTCCGGCGAGAACACCATCGGTGCAGCCCTCGGTGGCGGCCAGTTCGGCGGCGGCACCGGCGGAATCGGCGGCGGGTTCAGAGGTGATCCCATGTTGCTGCAAGAAACTGCGCGCCTGCGGCAGCAGCACCAGATGCGCGCGGACGTGTTTGATGTCTTTTAATGCCACGCCGGGGCGGGCCATCAGAGCGATGCGCACCCGAACGAAAGCTTCGCCGATGATATGCAGTCCGCTTTCCGGCAGCAGGCGGTGGATATCGGCCACACGGCCATAGGTCGTGTTCTCCACCGGCAGCATCGCCAATTCGGCGCGCCCTTCATTTACGGCGCGGATCACCCCTTCGAACGACTGGCAGGGCACCGGTTCCATGTCGGGGCAAGCTTGAAGGCAGGCCTCGTGACTATAGGCGCCAAGGGCCCCTTGGAAGGCGATGCGCGGCGTGGTCTGGGCGGTCATGGATCGTATCCTGCTGCAAAAGGCGCGGAGAAGGGCAATTGGTCGCGGTAACTACACCTTGCCTGCGCCAAGGGAAAGCAATAGATACGCGGGCAACGATGCCAAGAACCATGGCCCGCCCATGGTGCCAATACCAAGTGATGGACCCTGACGCATGTTCGATACAATGACCCTGACCAAAATCGCAGCCGGCGTATTCGGCGCCTGGTTGGTACTTCTGCTGGGCAAATGGGCGGGGGAAGAGATTTACCACGCCGATGCACATGGGGAAGCGTCCTATGTGATCGAAGTGGCCGATGCCGGTGGTGACGAAGGCGGCGAAGAGATCGACTTTACCGCCGTGATGGCCGAAGGCGATGCCGACAGCGGCTCTAAAGTGTTCCGCAAATGCGCCGCGTGCCACAAGGTCGACGGCTCCAACGCCGTTGGTCCGCACCTTGACGGTGTGGTCGACCGCGATATCGCCTCGGTTGACGGTTTCGGGTATTCCGGCGCTCTGACCTCGCTCGAAGGTGCATGGACCCCGGAAGAGCTGAGCGCCTTCCTCACGAGCCCCAAAGGCTATGCCCCCGGCACCACCATGGGTTTCGCCGGTCTGCGTAAAGTCGAAGACCGCGCTGACGTGATCGCTTACCTACAAAGCGTTTCCAACTAATTCCACGCTGCATTGCGTGAGTGAAAGCCGCCCTCTGGGGCGGCTTTTGCGTTTGGGCGCGGCGGAACGTCTTCTTCATGCGGGTGTTGGGCCATGAAACGTCCACACCGAAAGGAGACGCGACATGCAAAGTCATACAACCACGGTCAATGGGATCGAAATGCGTTGGGAAGAGACGGGGGCGGGTGATCCTGTCATCCTACTTCACGGTATTCCCACATGCCCCGCGCTTTGGCGGGATGTCGCCCCGAAGGTCGCCGGGCGCCGGGTGCTCGCTTGGGAAATGCCGGGGTATGGTGCCTCGATCCCGCAGGGCGAAGGGCGTGATATTTCGGTCTCGGCCCAAGCGGACTATCTGGTCGCTTGGATGCGCGATCAGGGCATCTCGCGTGCGATCCTTGCCGCACATGACCTTGGCGGCGGTGTCGCGCAAATTGCGGCGGTGCGTCATCCTGAAATGGTCAGCGGGCTGCTTTTGACGAATGCGATCAGCTATGATTCATGGCCCGTGCCGCTGGTCAGCGCCGTGGCCAAGACTGGCGGCGTGGCGAAACATGCGCCCGATGGGTCGTTCCACCAGTTGCTGAAGATGATGTTTTCAAAGGGGCATGAGACCGACGCCGCCGCCGAGGCTGCCTTTGATGCCCATGCCCCGCATTACGCCCAACATGGAGAGGCCGAAGCCTTTGTCCGGCAGGCGCAGTCGCTGGATGTGGAAGACACCCAGGCCATCGCGGATAAGCTGCCCACGCTCAACATCCCCGCTCGGATCGTTTGGGGCGCGGCCGATGAGTTTCAAAAGCTCGAATATGGGGAGCGGCTTGCGAAAGATCTGAATGCACCGCTGCGGCGGATTGAAGGGGGCAAACACTTCACGCCTGAGGATCACCCGGACCTATTGGCGGAAGAGATCAACGCATTGATCCGCACGGTCGACGGAGCCTGAGCAAAGAGCGGGGCGCGGCATAGTGCGCGCCCCGCGCTTCAAAATTACTGAGCCGCGATCACCGGGGCGGCGACGTTTGCCGCGGCGATCCCGCCGATGTCGCAGCGCCACGCGGGCAGGCGGATCACGGCGCGGCTGCGGCCCGCCTCTACATGCACCTCGAAATCCCCGCCGTGCATTTCGATCAGCTTGCGGGTCAGCGGCAGGCCAAGGCCCAGCCCGCCCTTGGTGCTGCGATGGTCCATCATGCCGCCGACGACAAAGGGTTTGTAAAGCTCGGCAAGGTCGACGTGATCGTCAAAAGAGCCATTGTCGGTGATCGAAATCTCGATATTGCCCTCGGCGTCTTTGAACGTCCCTAGCGCGATCTCACTGCCCCCGTGCAGCACCGAGTTCAGCACCAAGGCCGTCACCGCCAATTCGATCTGGTCGCCATCTATGTGCATTTCCTCAAGCGGCAGGCTGTCGCGCAGAGTGATGGTTTTTGTGGTCGCGTCCGTGGTGGCGAAATGCAGGGCCGAAACCGATTGCAAAAGATCGTTCAGATTGCATTCTCGCTCGTTCAGGCGCAGCTCTCCGGTGCTGACATTGCTATAGGATATGATCGTCTCGATCAACGCGCTGAGGTGGTCGACAGACCGCCGGGCAGAGCGAATCAGCAGCGGATTAATCCCTTGTTCGGCTTTGGCCTCCAACATGCGCAGGCTGCCGAAGAGAACCGTCAGCGGTGTTCGCAGTTCGTGACCCACCAGCGTTAAAAATGTGGATTCGGCGCTGGTGTCGGCCTTTAGCTCAGGGGCGTTCGGCTGGCTGCGCTCAAGCGCCGCGACGACCATACGGCCAAGGTCTTCCAACAGGGCGATCTGTTTCTCGGAGGGCTGTTCGTGCGGTTGCAGGTCCAGCGCGCAGAGGCTGCCAAAGCGGTGGCCCGAGGACAGGATCAGCGGCACGCCGCAGTAATAGCGCGCCTCGGGTCCGCCCTTGGCAACCATGGGGTGGCGCTCAAATCGGGGGTCTTTGCTGAGGTCGGGCACCACCAGTGGCACGTCTGACATGATCGTATGGCTGCAAAACCCGGTGTCCTTCGGCATCGGTTCCAGCGGGTAGCCGACCACGGATTTGTACCATTGGGTATCGGCCTCCACGACGCTGATATGTGCAATCGGACAGTCAAGCAGACGGCGGGTGGCCTCGCAGATAGTGTCGAACAAAGCTTCGTTCTCGGCCGTGAGGCCGGGCACATCAAAAACGGCGCGCAAGCGGGCTTCTTCGTTAAAGGGAATCGGGTAGGTTCTCATTGTCTGCTCCAGTTTACGCATCGTTAATTTGAGTGAAGAATCTGTTAATATTGGGGCGAGAAATCGGCTGGCCTGCGAAGTTCCCGGGCGTCGGGCTACACATTCTCGCGAGCGGAAGCGGGGGAAATCGCCCTTCGATGGGGCAACCTCCGCGGCGGACCGCCCGTGCAGGGCAACCTTACATATTCGCAACTTGTATCTTGGCATCTCACAGCGTTAGCCTAGATGACGCCTACCCGGACTATGCCACGCCAAGGAGTGACCTATGCCCCGTGCCCAGACCCGCGCCGCGACCCGCCCTTCGGTCTTTGATGACCTGCCGCTATGGCTCGCGACGCTGACGCTGATGGTGGCGGCCCTCTTGGCCGGTGCCGCCGCGGCGCAGGAGCAGGAGGTCATCAAAAGCCATGGCTATTCATTTTATGGCGATCTGACCTACCCGGCGGATTTCGAGCATTTTAACTATGTGAACCCCGATGCACCCAAGGGCGGGGAAATCTCGATCCCCTTCGTGGGCACGCTGGATTCGATGAACCCCTATTCCGGCAAGGGCCGCGCGCATCTGTTCTCGATCTTTGGGTTTGAAAGCCTGCTGGGCGAGGCCCCATCGGGTGAGCCGCTGCCGGCGGATGTCTATGGCGAAAGCTACTGCCTGCTGTGCGAAAGTCTTGAGTACCCCGAGGACAAGTCTTGGGTGACCTTCCACATGCGCCCCGAGGCGACGTTTTCGGACGGCTCGCCGGTGACCGCGCATGACATCGTGTTCTCGCACAACCTGCTCTTGGACGAGGGCCTGAAATCCTATGCAGACGCGGTGCGCAAGCGCATCCCCAAGGTTGAAGCGCTGGACGATCATACGGTGAAATTCCACTTTGCCGACGGTATCTCCCGCCGCAGCCTGATCGAGACGGTAGGCGGCGTGCCCGCATGGCCGAAACATTGGTTCGAGGAAACCGGCAACACCCTTAAAGACAGCTGGATGGACCCGCCCCCCGGATCGGGCGCCTATATGGTCGAAAGCGTCGATCTGACCAAGCGCATCGTGCTGAAACGCAACCCCGACTACTGGGGCAAGGACTTGCCGATCAACCGTGGCCGCATGAATTTCGACCGCATCCGGCTGGAGATTTTCAGCGACGACACTTCGGCCTTTGAGGCGTTCAAGGCGGGCGAATATACCTTCCGCGCCGAGGGGGACTCCAAAAAGTGGGCTACGGGCTACGACTTCTCCAAGGTGAGTGACGGCGACATCGTCAAGGCCGAGCTGCCCGACGGCTCGCCTCCCACGCCATCGGGGATCATCTTTAACCTCGGTCGCGAGACGCTGCAGGACCGCCGTGTGCGCGAGGCCGTGGCACTGATGTTCAACTTTGAATGGACCAACGAGTCGCTGCAATACGGGCTCTTCAGCCACCGCGCCTCGTTCACGCAAGACACGCCGCTGATGGCCGGGGCCGCGCCCGAGGGGGCGGAACTGGCGCTTCTGGAAAGCCTTGGCGATCTGGTGCCGGGGGAGCTGTTGAGCGCGCCTGCCGTGGTGCCGCATTCCTCAGACCCCAGCCGCCTGTTGGACCGCCGCAACGCGCGGCAGGCTTCCAAGCTGTTGGAGGAAGCGGGTTGGACCGTGCAGAACGGCATGCGTGTCAATGAGGCGGGCGAACCCCTGCGGCTGAACTTCCTGATGAACTCCGCCGGGTCGCCGACGATTTCGGCAGTGATCGAAAATTTCGTGGGCAACCTGCAATCCATCGGCATCGACGCGCGGCTGGAGAAGGTGGACAGTTCGCAATACACCGCCCGTGAGCGGGACCGCGACTATGACATGATCTATGACGCCTATGCCGCCTTCCTTGGCACCGGCACCGGTCTGTCGCAGCGCTACGGGTCCGAGGCGGCGGAATTTTCGCTGTTCAACCCCGCAGGGCTTGCTAGCCCGCTGGTCGACGCGATCATCGAAGCCTCGCTCGATGCCGAAACGGCAGAGGACGAAGATGCGGCTCTGATGGCGCTGGATCGGGCGCTGCGGCATGAATTCTTTATGATCCCCACATGGTACAACGACAGCTATTGGGTTGCCTATTACGACCAATACGACCACCCCGAGATTCCGTCCTATGCTTTGGGCTACCTCGATTTCTGGTGGTATGACGAAGACCGCGCGCAGCAATTGCGCGCCTCCGGCGCCTTGCGGTAAAGCGACCACATGGGTGCTTATATTCTCAGACGGCTGTTGCTGGTGATCCCGACCTTGTTCGGCATCATGCTGGTCAACTTTGCCTTGGTGCAATTCGTCCCCGGTGGCCCGGTAGAGCAGGCCATCGCGCGGATTCAGGGTGGCGGCGATGTCTTTGGCGGCTTTGCCGGAGGCAACAACGACGCCGGGGTCGACACGATGGCACGCGGGTCTGACAGTACCTATGTCGGCGCGCGCGGGTTGCCGCCTGAGTTAATCGAGGAGTTGGAGAAGGAATTCGGCTTCGACAAACCCCCCGTGGAGCGGTTCTTTCACATGCTGTGGAACTACATGCGGCTTGATTTCGGCGAGAGTTACTTCCGTGCCATCAGTGTGATCGAACTGATCAAGGAAAAGCTGCCGGTCTCGATCACGCTGGGGCTTTGGTCAACGCTGATCGCGCATCTGGTGTCGATCCCCTTGGGCATCCGCAAGGCGGTGCGCGACGGCAGCCGGTTCGATACCTGGACCTCGGGCGCGATCATTGCGGCCTATGCGATCCCCGGTTTCCTCTTTGCCATCCTGCTGCTGGTGCTCTTTGCCGGTGGGTCTTACTGGCAGATCTTCCCGCTGCGTGGCCTGACCTCGGATAATTTCGACAGCCTCAGCCCCTTGGGCAAGGTGGCCGATTATTTCTGGCACATCACGCTGCCGGTGCTGGCCTCGACGATCTCGGCCTTTGCCACGCTGACGCTGCTGACCAAGAACAGCTTTCTGGACGAGATCAAAAAGCAATATGTCATCACCGCCCGCGCCAAAGGCCTGTCAGAGCGCAAGGTGCTTTACGGGCATGTCTTCCGCAACGCGATGCTGATCGTGATCGCCAGTTTTCCGGCGGTCTTCATCTCGGTCTTTTTCGGCGGGTCGATCATTATCGAGACGATCTTTAGCCTTGATGGGTTGGGGCGTCTGGGTTTTGAGGCGGCGGTGGCACGCGACTATCCGATTGTCTTCGGGACGCTCTTCATCTTTGGCCTCATCGGCCTTGTCGTCGGCATCTTGTCGGACATGATGTATGTGCTCGTCGACCCGCGCATCGACTTTGAGAAGAGGGAAGGCTGATGGCGCTGTCCCCCCTGAACCAGCGCCGCTGGCGCAATTTCACCGCGAACCGCCGCGCCTATTGGTCGCTGTGGATTTTCGCGATCCTTTTTGGCATTTCGCTGCTGGCCGAGTTCGTGGCCAACGACAAGCCGATCCTCGTGAGCTACCGCGGCGAGTATTACGCGCCGATTTTCAACTTCTACCCTGAGACCGCTTTTGGCGGCGATTTCCAGACCGAAGCCGCCTACCGCGACCCTGAGGTGCAATGCCTCATCGCCACCGGTGGGCTGGATGCCTGTTTCGACGACCCTGAGGGCTATATTATCGACGCCGCGGATGGCGAGGTCGAAGGCGAAGCGATCGACAAGGGCTGGGCGCTTTGGCCCGTCATTCCCTATTCCTTCGACACCGCCGTGGACCGCCCCGGTGCCGCACCGCTGCCGCCCAACGGGCAGAACTGGCTCGGGACCGACGGCACCAAACGCGATGTGATGGCGCGGGTCATCCATGGCTTCCGGCTTTCGGTGGTGTTCACCCTGATCGTCACCGGGGCGGCGTCGATCATCGGCATTCTGGCGGGCGCGGTGCAGGGCTTCTTTGGCGGCTGGCTCGACCTGATCTTTCAGCGCATCATCGAGATTTGGTCCTCAACCCCGTCGCTCTACGTGATCATCATTATGTTCGCCATTCTGGGGCGAAGTTTCTGGCTCTTAGTGATCCTCTTGGTGCTGTTCTCATGGACCGCGCTAGTGGGCGTGGTGCGGGCCGAATTCCTGCGCGCGCGTAACCTTGAATACGTCCGCGCCGCCCGTGCGCTTGGGGTCGGCAACGGCACCATCATGCTGCGCCATATGCTGCCCAACGCGATGGTGGCCACGCTGACCATGCTGCCGTTTATCATCACGGGCACGATTTCCACTCTGGCGACGCTCGACTTCTTGGGCTTCGGCCTGCCGTCCTCGGCGCCGTCGCTGGGGGAATTGACGCTGCAAGCTAAGCAGAACCTGCAAGCGCCTTGGCTGGCCTTCTCGGCCTTCTTTACCTTTGCCATCATGTTGTCTCTGCTGGTCTTCATCTTTGAAGGCATCCGCGACGCATTCGATCCCAGAAAGACCTTCTCGTGACTGCTTTGTTGGACGTCAAAGACCTGCAGGTTTCCTTTCGGCAGGACGGGCAGTTGATCCCGGCGGTGCGCGGGGTCAGCTTTGCCGTGAACCGGGGAGAGACGGTGGCTCTGGTGGGCGAAAGCGGCTCGGGCAAGTCGGTCTCGGCGCTCTCGACGGTGTCGCTCTTGGGCGATAGCGCGCGGGTCAGCGGCTCGGTCACCTATGACGGGCAAGAGATGATCGGCGCGGATGACAAGCTGCTGCATAAGGTGCGCGGCAACGACATCTCGTTCATTTTTCAAGAGCCGATGACCTCGCTCAACCCGCTGCACACGATCGAAAAGCAACTGGCGGAGTCGCTGGCGCTGCATCAGGGATTGCAGGGGGCCGAGGCGCGGGCGCGGGTGTTGAGCCTCTTGGAACAGGTCGGCATCAATGACGCGGAGAGCCGCATGGGCGCCTATCCGCACCAGCTTTCCGGCGGGCAGCGGCAGCGCGTAATGATCGCGATGGCGCTGGCCAACAAGCCCGACATCTTGATCGCGGATGAGCCAACCACGGCGCTCGACGTGACCATTCAGGCGCAGATTCTCGACCTGTTGAAAGACCTGAAGGATGAGATGGGGATGGGGCTTTTGTTCATTACCCATGACCTCGGGATCGTCCGGCGCATCGCCGACCGGGTCTTTGTCATGCAAAAGGGGCTGGTCGTCGAAGAGGGGCCGACCGCTGAGATTTTCGACAATCCGCAACACCCCTATACACGCAAACTGCTCGGCGCCGAGCCCACCGGCGCGCCGGCCCCTGTGGCTGCGGATGCGCCCGAAGTGCTGCGGACCGACAACCTCAAGGTTTGGTTCCCGATCCAGAAGGGCCTGCTGCGCCGCACCGTGGGCCATGTGAAGGCCGTCAACGACACGAGCCTGTCGATCCGCGCGGGCGAAACGCTTGGCATCGTCGGCGAAAGCGGCTCGGGCAAGACCACCGCGGCGCTGGCGATCATGCGGCTCATCGGCTCGGAAGGGGAGGTGACTTTTCGTGGCGAGGACCTGCGCAAATGGTCCACCAAAAAGCTGCGCCGCCTACGCGCCGATATGCAGATCGTCTTTCAAGATCCTTTCGGCTCGCTCAGCCCGCGGATGACCTGTTTCCAGATCATCTCGGAGGGGCTGGCGATCCACAAGATCGACAAGGCGCGCGACAGACGTGAACTGGTGGCGGAGGTGATGACGGAAGTGGGGCTCGACCCCGCGACGATGGACCGCTACCCGCATGAGTTCTCCGGCGGGCAGCGCCAGCGGATCGCCATCGCCCGCGCCATGGTGCTGCGGCCGAAGCTGCTGGTTCTCGACGAGCCAACCTCGGCCTTGGACATGACGGTGCAGGTGCAGATCGTTGATTTGCTGCGGGAGTTGCAGGCGAAATACGGGTTGGCCTATCTGTTCATCAGTCACGATCTGAAGGTCGTGCGGGCGATGTCGCACAAGGTGATGGTGATGAAGCGCGGCGATGTGGTGGAATACGGCGACGTTGATGCGCTTTATGACAATCCGCAGACCGACTATACGCGCAAGCTGTTGCAGGCGGCTGGTTAAGCAGACGTCGTAAGTGCGGAGAGGGAGAGGGGGGGCGCTGCCCCCATCGCGCCGGGGGGCGCGATTCCCCCGCGGGTATTTTTAAAAGGATGAAGATTGGGGGGCGTCGCCTGAGGGGCGGCGGTCTTTGGGCTTTAGCCTTCGCTTGGGCCGATCATGAAGCAGCTGACGTTGCGCGCGGCCAGACGGCGGCAGGCGAGGTCGGCGCTTTCGCGTGACAGGCCGAGGAAGTTCGCGTCATAGCCCTGCGGACGCTGCACCACTTTGCGCAATGTGCCATCAAGCGTCGACATTTCGGCCAGTGCGGTTTTCAGCAGGACCTTCTCGGCGGCGTAGCGGCTGGGGAAGCGGCCCACGTTGACCCCCCAGTGGCGACCGCCCGAGGTGGAGACGCGGGTCACGATTTCTTGCTCTACCGCCTGCTGTACGGCCAGCGTTACGTCTTTGGGCCGCGGTTCGGGGCGGGGGGAGGCCTGCGCGGTGGCGATGACGACTTCGGCGTCTTTGATCTCTGGTGTGGGCGCGGCGGCGGGCGGGGTTGGCGCGGTTTGCACCGCTTCGCGTAGGGCTGCCGTGATGTCGCTGTTGGAGACCGTGCTGGTTGCTTCGGGGGCGGCTGCGGTGGCCACGACCACGACTTCGCTGCGAGGGCGGAGTTGCGGGCGTTTGGAGGTGGTGACGGCACCGACAAGTCGGATCGTTTTGCCTGCGGCACCGGGGGCCGCGGGCGTGTCTTCGACATCGGCGTAGACCGGGGGCACTGGTTTGCGCAGGGGGGCCGAAGAGGGGGCGCGGCGGAAGCCAAGGTCCATCAACTCGGCCACTTTGGCGTTGCGCGAGGCGGTGGATTTGCCCCCGAAGACGGTCACGATGATCCGTTCGTTGCCACGCTCGGCCGAGGCCGTCAGGTTGAAGCCCGCGGCGCGGGTATAGCCGGTTTTGATGCCATCGGCGCCTTTGTAAGATCCCAGAAACCGGCGGTTTGTGTGGGAGACCTTGCGCACGCCCGCATCGGCGGTGATGCGCGAGAACAGGTTGTAGTACTGCGGGTAATCATAGAGCAGGTGGCGGCCCAGAGCCGTCATATCGCGCGCGGTGGAGAGGTGGCCGCTTTCGGTCAGCCCGTGCATATTCTTGAAGGTGGTGCGCGTCATGCCAAGCTGTTTGGCGGTGCGGTTCATTCGGCGGGCAAAGGCGGCCTCGGACCCTTCGATGGCTTCGCCGATCGCGGTGGCGGCATCATTGGCGGATTTCACGGCGGCGGCGCGGATCAGGTAGCGCAGGGCGATTTTTTGGCCCGGACGCATGCCCAGTTTGCTGGGCGGCTCTGAGGCGGCGTTCTTGGAGATCGTTACTTGGGTATCGAGTGAGAGTTCCCCGCGTTCGACCGCTTGGAAAGCGATGTAGAGGGTCATCATCTTGGTCAGGGAGGCGGGGTGCAGGCGCGTGTCGGCGTTCTCTGCGTGGATTTCTTTGCCGGTGCGGGCATCGATGACATAGGCGGCATAGGGGGCTGCCATGGCGCTGAGGGGTAGGATGACCAGAACCCAGAGTGCTGCGAATAGAAATAGCCCGTAACGGGCCGGCTGAATGCGCCGAGCCTTCATATTTGCCTGCCTTTTACTGCCTCAAGTCGCCGATTTTCGGCTGACCATTTATTGATTGGTTCAAGGCTAGCATAGGACGGCGCATCGCGGAAGCCGTCGAATCCGATGGACAGGGTAAAAAAGGACGGATCTCTCCTCCAATATGTAGAGGCTTGCGCACATTGACCCACTATAAGCGCGAATAAGGCAAGAATTGGGCGTAAATTGGCCCGCAGTGGGGCGTTTTTAGTTGGGGCGCAGAGGCGACTCACCGGCGCGGGCGAGTCACCCCGAAACGATCTTTTTCACCGTCTCTGGGAGGCCGGAAAGATCGTTAATTTCAACAAAACGTGGTGAATTGGTTGGCGGTTCGGCGTGTTCCATCGCCCATGTGAGGTCGTGGGGCACGTGGACGCCCCAGCCGCCGGCCTCGATCATCGGGCGTACATCGGAGGCCAGTGAGTTGCCGACCATCAGCCCCTGCGCGGCGCCTTGCCCATGCTGCTTAAAAATGTGGCGATAGGCGGCTTCGGTCTTGTGAGAGACGATTTCGACCGCATCGAACCTCTCTCGCAGGCCTGATTGCGCCAGTTTGCGCTCTTGATCCAGCAGGTCGCCTTTGGTCACCACGATCAGCCGGTAGTCACCGCGCAGGGTTTCCAGCACGTCTTCGACATGGGGCAGCAGTTCAATCGGATGGTCCAGCATCTCGCGCCCGGCGGCGAGCAGGTCACTGATCACCTCGGCGGGGACTTTGCCCTCTGTCACCTCGATTGCGGTCTCGATCATCGACAGGGTGAAACCTTTGATCCCGTAGCCGTAATGCGGCAGATTGCGCCGTTCGGCTTCCAAAAGCCGTGCCATCAGATGGTCGCGTTCACTATGTTCGGCCAGAAGGGCTGCAAAACGGTCGTGAGAGAGTGCAAAGTAGCGTTCATTATGCCACAATGTGTCATCCGCATCGAAACCGATGGTGGTGAGTGCCCCGCCCATATGTGCTGCCTCTTTCCTAAATTGGTTCAGGGGTTATATAGACGGCTGCACGACGAACAAGCTCTACCCCCAGCCGCAGGAGCAGCAATGCACCGTGACGACGCGAAAGCAGATTGGACGATCCAAGTAGCAGACCGGCCCGCGATGGGTTGGCAGATGATGGCGGACGGTCCCAAGGATGACGACGACACCGAGTTGTTGACCAAAACCCGCCCCAAGACCAAACGCCCGCCGCTTTACAAGGTTATGCTGCTGAACGACGATTTCACCCCGATGGAATTCGTGGTGCATGTGCTGGAGCGGTTCTTTGGCCTGAACCATGCGCAGGCGTTTGAGATCATGCTGACGGTTCACAAAAAGGGGCTGGCCGTGGTTGGCGTCTTTAGCCACGAGATCGCGGAGACGAAAGTGGCGCAGGTGATGGATTTCGCCCGGCGTCATCAACATCCGCTGCAATGCACTATGGAAAAAGAAGAATAACACGTGATTGATCCGCGACTGGAACTGGCCCTGAACGGCGGTGGGCTGGACTTGCCCGAAACTGGGGTGATCGCCATCTTTCAGCCCCCCGTAGACGCTGATCTGGCCGGTTTGCCGCCCGAGCGCTGCAAGATCATTCACGATTTCAAGCCCGCCTATGACGCTTGGACCGCGCGGGGCTATGAGGCCGCGCATTCGGTCGAAGGGCGCTATGCCGCCGCCATAGTCTGCCTGCCGCGCGCCAAACATGAGGCCCGCGCCTTGGTCGCGCAAGCCTGTGCCGTAAGCGACGGGCCGGTGGTGGTTGATGGGCAAAAGACCGATGGCGCGGATTCGATCCTGCGCGAGATGCGTGCGCGGGTGACGGTGCAGGGGCCGATCTCCAAGGCGCACGGCAAGCTCTATTGGATCGACGCGGGCTCAAGCGATTTCTTCACCGATTGGGAAGCTGGCCCCGCCCAGACGGAGGGCGGCTTTTGGACCGCGCCGGGGGTTTTCTCTGCAGATGGGGTCGATCTGGCCTCGGCGCTATTGGTGGATGCGCTGCCCGATAACCTTGGGGCCGAGGTGGCCGATCTCGGCGCAGGTTGGGGCTTCCTCTCGGCGCATATCCTGACGCGGCCCAAGGTGAAGACCGTGCATTTGGTCGAGGCCGGGCATTTGGCGCTGGAATGCGCGCGTCATAACGTGACCGATGATCGCGCCGTGTTCCATTGGGAGGACGCCACCGAATGGCAGCCGCCGCACCGGATGGACGCGGTGGTGATGAACCCGCCTTTCCACACCGGCCGCGCCGCTGAGCCACAGATTGGTCAAGCCTTTGTCGCCGCCGCCGCGCGTATGCTGTCGGGGCAGGGCGACCTGTGGATGGTGGCCAACCGGCATCTGCCCTATGAGGCGGAACTGAAGAAACGCTTTGCACAGGTGGCCGAGCTTGGAGGCGATGCGCGGTTCAAACTGTTCCACGCCACACGCCCGCTGACCCGGCGCCGCTAAGCCTTAAGGGGGTATCCCGATGTCATTCTCGATCTCAGGCAAAACAGCCATCATCACAGGTGCCGCAGACGGCATTGGCCTTGCCATCGCGCGGCATCTGGCCGACCGGGGCGCCAATGTGATGTGCGCCGATTCCAACGAGAAAAAGCTGATGGAAGAGTTGGGCGACACGCCGGACGACGGGAATGTCCGCGTTTTCGCCGGCGATCTACGCCAGCGGCTGACCATCGCCAACCTCGTCTCGGCCACGATCGACGCCTACGATCAGGTAGATATCCTTGTGAATGCCTCGCGGCAGGTGTTGCCCACCGATCCGCTGGATGTGGAAGACGGATCGGTTGATACGCTGTTGCAGCAGAACCTGATGACGGCGCTGCAACTGTCGCAGCAGGTGGCGCGGCGGATGATAAAACAGGCCGAGGGCCAGACCGAGGGGCAGGTGGGGTCGATCATCAACCTCAGTTCCATTGCGGCACAACGTCACCAGCCGGATATGATGGGCTATGCCATCGCCTCGGCGGCGGTGCAGCAGATGACCCGCTCTCTGGCGCTGGTGCTGGCTCAGCACCGGATACGGGTGAATGCGATCTCTTTCGGGTCGGTGATGAGCGCGTCGCTGCGCGCCGCCGTGGCCGAAAACCGCGACTGGCGCGAGGATATTCGCGCGCATACGCCGCTTGGCCGTATCGCCGGGCCGAATGAACTTTGCGAGGCGGTGCAATTCCTCGCCGCCGAAAGCTCGGGCTTTATGACCGGTGAGATCATGACCATTGATGGTGGGCGTACCCTGCTTGATGTGGTCTCGGCCCCCGCGCATTAAAACCCGCGCATTGAGACCCGCGCATTAAGACGGGGCGGCAGTTTTCTTCGGCAAAAGTGAATTCATCCATCTTTCGCCCTTGACCCCAATGCCAAGCTGCCTTATCCGACGCGCCACGGCGTTATAGCTCAGTTGGTTAGAGCGAACGACTCATAATCGTTAGGTCCCTGGTTCAAATCCAGGTAACGCCACCATCCTCACCCTTTTTCGTATGACGATATGCCTGCTGGGCTGGCACTGGCCACCTGCGCTTGGGTTGCACGCGGGGCTGGAAGGGATAGAAGATAGCCCATGCCCCGCGCGGGTTTGAGCAGATGAAAGCAGCCTTATGACCACGGAAAACTTCGTTCACGAGATCAACGTCACTTGGGGCGATTGTGACCCGGCGCAGATCGCCTATACCGCGCGGCTGCCCTATTTTGCGTTGGATGCGATCAACGCATGGTGGGAGGCGCATTTCGATGGCGATGGTTGGTTCCAACTGCAGATCGACCGCAACATCGGCACGCCTTTCGTGAACCTTTCGATGGATTTCCGCAGCCCGGTCACGCCACGGCACAAGCTGATGTGCGAAACCTATCCGACGCGGCTCGGCAACAAATCCATCACCTTCGGCATGAAAGCGCGGCAGAACGGGGTGCTGTGTTTCGAGGGGTCGTTCACCTGCGTCTTCACCATTGCGGATGTGTTCGAAAGCCAATCCGCCCCCGAAGAACTGGCCCGGGTGATCAAACCACTGGTCCGCACCGACCTCGCCTAGGCGCAATCGGTCTGAGGCGGTTGAAGTTCCCCTAATTGCAGCGTCTTATCGCGCTGCATATCGAGGGAGACAGAGATGACGATCAGGACTGCGGTAATCGGATTGGGAATCATGGGCCGGCGCATGGCCGAGAACATGGTGCTGCACCCCGGCTTCACGGTCACCACCATGTGGGATCCCGACCCAGCGGCCTGCGCCGCCGCGCAAAAGGTCGCGCCGGAGGCGGCAGTGTCGGCCACGGCGTCCGAGGCGATGGCCGATGTCGATCTCGTTTACCTCGCCTGCCCCCCGGTGCCGCGCAAAGCCTATGCGCTTGAGGCCGCGGCGGCGGGCAAGGCGATCTTCCTCGAAAAACCGCTAGGCGTGGACATCGCGGAAAGTCGTGCGTTGGTGGCGGAGTTGCAGGCTGCAGGCGTTCCGGCGGCGGTGAATTTCACCCAAGCGGCGGGGGCGGCGCTGACCGATCTAACGCGGTCGATCGGTGAGGGTGCGCTTGGCGATCTTTGCGGTATCGACATCATCGTGACCTATCCGGCCTGGCCCCGCGCGTGGCAGGTGGATGCGGATTGGCTGCGCTTTGCCGAAGAGGGCGGCATGACCCGCGAGGTAATCTCGCATTTCCTGTTTTTGAGCGAGCGGGTGCTGGGGCCGCTGACCCTGCAATGGGCCCATGCGGAATATCCCGACGCCGAACTTTGCGAGACCCATGTCGCGGCACGGCTGGTCAATGCCGAGGGCTTGCCGGTTTCGATCCTTGGCTCTGTTGGTGGTGTGCAGCCGGACCGGCAAGAGGTGACGGTGAAAGGGGCCAAGGCCAGCCGCCGCATCTCGGAGTTTGCCATCGACACCCTGTCGACCGGAGAGGCCTTCGCGCCGACCAACAGCAGCCCCACCGACACCCGCGCCACCAGCCTCAAAGCGCAGCTTGACGACATGGCGCTTCTGATGGACGGCGGCCCGAGCCGACTGGCCACACCAGAAGAGGCGCTGCGCGTGCAGGAGCTTATCGAAGGCATTTTGGCCAACGGAAGGACACAGTCATGACCGCCACCTTGCAGTCATCGCCCGAAACCTGCCACTGGGGCTACTTTGAGGCCAGCCGCCCGCCCGCGCTGACGATCCAAAGCGGCGACGAGGTGATCATCAACACCGTCTCTGGCGCGCCGAACTGCCTGCCGCCCGAAGGCTTCCATGTGCCGCCGGAACTTTACGACATCCACAAGGCAGGCCCGCCGCCGATGCCCGGCCATATCCTGACGGGCCCGGTGGCCGTCGAAGGCGCGACGCCCGGGGATGTGCTGAAGGTCGATATCCTTGATGTCGTGCTGCGGCAGGACTGGGGGTATAACTTCATCCGCCCCTTGGCAGGCACGCTGCCGCAGGATTTCACCGAGACCTATCACAGCAACATCCCGCTGGACGCAGAGCGGGGCATCGCCCGTCTGCCTTGGGGAATGGAACTGCCCTTGGCCCCGTTCTTTGGCGTCATGGCTGTGGCGCCGCCGCCCGAATGGGGCCGGATCGCCACCATTGAGCCGCGCAAGCATGGCGGCAATCTGGACAACAAGGAACTGGTGGCGGGCAGCACGCTTTACCTGCCGGTCTTCAACGAAGGGGCGCTGTTTTCCTGCGGGGATGGGCACGGTGCGCAGGGCGACGGCGAAGTCTGCGTCACGGCGATTGAGACGGCGCTACAGGGGCGCTTTCGTCTGACGGTGTTGAAGGATCGCGGGCTCAGCTATCCGCAGGCCGAAACGCCGACCCATGTGATCACCATGGGCATGGCCCCCGACCTTGACCACTGCGCGGAGATGGCCCTGCGGGAGATGATCGCGCTGGTGTCTGAGCGTGCGGGGATCAGCCGTGAGGATGCCTATGTGCTCTGTTCGCTGGCCGGGGATCTGCGCATCACCCAGACGGTGAACCGCGAAAAGGGCGTGCATATGATGATGGCGAAAAACCTGATCGGCGGTTAACGCCAGCGCCAACCAAAGAAAAAGGGCCGCATCGCTGCGGCCCTTTCGCGTTTCTACCTAGTGACGGATCACTCTTCTGCCCAAGCCATCCGCGCCGGGTGGTATTCAAACCCGATGTGGTGGGCGGCACCCACCAACCCCTCGCGGGTGTGGTTATAGAGCGAGCGCCAGTAAGGCTGGATCGTGACGCCATCGTCTTGCAGCATCTTCTCACCCTTCGCCATGATCTCGCGGCGCGCGTCGACATCGGCTGTGGCCAGCGCCTCGGAGAGCAGGGCGTCGAACTCTGGGTTGGCATAGCCAAACTCGTTCCACGCCTCGCCCGAGCGGTAGGCCAGCGCCCAGATTTGCACGCCCAGAGGCCGCGCGTTCCAGTTGGTGGAGGAGAAGGGGTATTTCACCCAGTCGTTCCAGAAGGTCGAGCCGGGCAGGATGGTCCGCTTGACCTTGATGCCCGCGTCACGCAGCTGCGCGGCCACGGCATCGGTCGTGTCCTTGCGCCACGCATCGTCGATCGAGAAGAGCTCATGCTCATAATCCGCCATCCCGGCTTCTTCCATCAGCGCGCGGGCGGCTTCGGGATCGGTCTTGGGCGGTTCGACCTCTGCATATTCGGGGTGCATCGGGCCGACGTGGTGGTTTTCGGCCACGATCCCACGACCGGCATAGCCCAGTTCCAGCAGCACGGCATTGTCGACCGCCAGTTGCAGCGCGTTGCGCACACGCTTGTCTTCGTAAGGCTTCATGCCGTCGATTTCGGCCAATTGGTTGGGGCGGATCACGATGGTCGCCGCTGTGGCGATCTCGTTCTCGACCCAACCGTCGAGCGTGCTCATCACGTCGATGTATTCGCCCTCCATGGAGTAGAAAGCGTCGACTTCTTCGGCCTCGGCAGCGGCGATCCATGCGGAAGGGTCGGTGCCGTAGTCGATGTATTCCAGACGGTCGATGTAGGGCCCGCCAAAGACTTCAGTGCCCCACCAAGTGTGGTCGGGGTTCTTCACCAGCACGCTTTTCACGCCCACTTCGAGCGATTCGGGCAGGTAGGGGCCGGTGCCCTTGGGGTTTTCCAACATGGTGTCGGGGTCGAAACCCTCGGGTGTGATCGCGGCGGGGTAGTCGGCCATGCCGGGGATCAGCGTGATGTCAGATTTGGGCAGCTTCAGCTTGACCGTGTGGTCATCGACCACCTCAATCGCACCTTCGATGGCCTTGCCGGTCTCTTCGTCCACCAGCGTGGCGAAACGGCCCGCCATGGAGTTGCCTTCGAGCGATTTATCGCACCAGCCTTCGATGTTGCGCGCCACGTCCTGCGCGGTGAAGGGGGTGCCGTCGTTCCATGTCACGCCCTTGCGGACGTTCAGCGTGTATTCGGTGGCGTCGTCGCTGATCTCCCAGCTTTCCAGCAGGCCGGGGGTGAAGGTGCCGTCGTTCTCCCAGATGGCGAGATACTCCAACCAGCCGCGGCTGAAGTTGGCGATTTGCGACCAGTCATAGGTGCGCGGGTCTTTTAGGGCACGCACCTCCATCTGCATCCGCACGGTGCCGCCTTCCTTGAGGTTGGCATGGGCCGCCGCACGCGCGGGCGCGGCCATGCCAAGCATCCCGTAGGCTGTGGCGGACGTGGCCCCGAAGGCGCTCGCAATCGCCAGAAACTCGCGTCTGCTGACGGGGTCTTTCTTGGCGTTCTCGGCTGATGTCAGCACGGATTGCGGCAGCGGTTTTCCGGTGCGTGTCAAAAATTCCATGATTTTCCTCTCTGTTGGTGCGTTGGCCGTGGCCATCGCGGATCCCCACTTTTAAGGGTGGGGCAGGTGATGCAGTTGACCTGCTTTTGTCGCCTCTTGAGGTGGGCGCGGGGTGTTTAGTCTGCCGATCAGGCGCGTTGCGTCAAGCCTGTCGCGGGAAGTTGAGGAGCAAGTTAGCGCAGGAAACCGTCCCGGCAAGCGGGGTGGCCGGGAAAAACCACTGGTAAAATGGCGGTTTAGGCCAGATCACGCGCCGCTTTGAAAAGCGTCTCAAGCCGGGCGGGGTCACCGACCTCATTGGCCAGCATCAGCACCAATCGCGCGTTCAGGGCGTGGCTTTCGGCCTCGCTCAGCCCTTCGTGGGCGGCCATGAGCGCGGCATAGACGGTGTCACCCTCGGTGCCGAGGTTGTCTTGAAGGATCATGCGGTGGCTCCTTTCGCGTAGTCTAAAGCGCCGTCAAAGGCACGGGCAAAGGCGCGGGAAATCGCGGCCCTGTCGGGCTGGTCGAAGACGGCGCAGACATGGCCATCGGGGCGCAGCAGATAGAGGAACCCGCTGCCATAGCGCCGCTGTGCATGGCCATCTTTGCCCTGAAAACAGGGGTAGGCATCCTGCGATTGGTCGATGCCGATACGCCTCAGGCCGGGGATATCCGGGGCCGTGATCCCGCCGACCGCGAGCAGGGTGAACTGGCCCTGAACCTCCCCCAGCAGCCAGCGATCCCCCGCAGGTCCGGCAAGCGGCGCGTCGATCAGCGCGCTGCCGGGGCGCAGGGGGGCGTCGCCTGCAGTTTGCAGCGGGCTGTGGGCCAGCGTGCAGGGTTGTGACAGGCGGCCTGAATTTATCAGCTTGCGGGCGAAAGGATGACGCGCGGCGAGGGTCAGCACCTCATTGCGAAACAGGGTTTCGATGGGCGATTTGGGGGTCATGAAATTGGTCGCGCGGGCGGAGTTGCGCATGTTCTCATCCGCGCCATGCCCGCGTTCGATGTCATAGCTCTCGATCAGGCTGGTGGGCGCGTCGCCCTGCACGACAGCGGCGAGTTTCCAGCCGAGGTTGTCGACATCCTGCACCCCGCCATTGCCGCCCCGTGCGCCAAACGGGCTGACCACATGGGCGCTGTCCCCGACAAAGACCACGCGGCCCTGCACGAACTTCTCCAACCGTGCGCAGCGGAACTTATAGACGCTCATCCAATCCAATCGGAAAGGCGCATCGCCCAGCATCTGCTTCAGGCGGGGCAGGACTTTTTCTTCGGTCGCCTCGGCCTTCGGGTCGGTCTCTGGCCCCAGTTGCAGATCGATGCGGTAGATATTGTCGGGCTGTTTATGCAACAGCGCGGATTGCCCGTTGTGAAAGGGTGGGGCGAACCAGAACCATCGCTCGGGCGTGTCATGGTCACCAAAGGGGGAGGTGTCCATCTCTACGTCGGCGATCAGGAAATGTTCGTCAAAGGTCTGGCCCTCGAAAGGCAGTCCCATGCGTTTGCGGGTGGCGGAGCCTGCGCCATCGCAGGCGATGTACCAGTCGGTTTCCAGTTGGTACGGGCCGTCCGGCGTCTCAACCGTCAGTTCAACGTGATCGGCGTGGCCTTTGTGATTGGTCACCTTGTTGAGAAACCGCAGGTCGATCAGGTCGGGGAAATCTTGTGCGCGTTCAACAAGGTACTCTTCGACATAGTATTGCTGGAGGTTCACGAAGGCCGGGTATTTATGCCCCGGTTCGGGCAGCAGATCGAAATTATAGACCTCCCTCTCGCCGTGAAACTGGCGGCCCACTTTCCATGTCACCCCCTTATCCAGCATCCGCTCGCCGATGCCCAGCCTGTCGAAAATCTCCAACGTTCGTTTCGCCCAGCAGATCGCGCGAGAGCCGAGCGAGACAACATTGTTGTCATCCAGCACGACCGATTTGACCCCGCGCAGGGCCAAGTCCACCGCCATCGACAGCCCGATGGGGCCGGCGCCCACGATCACCACCGGGTGCCGTGACTCGGGCGCGGTGAGGCCGGGCGGGGGGCTGTAGGGGAAGGGGGTGTAGGCATAGGCCATGGTGGTTTCCTCAGACAAGAGCGCGCAAAAGCAGCAGGACAAGCAGGGCCAGCGTGGTCAGCGTCACCCGTCGGCGCGACTTGCGGTGCTCTGGCGCGCGGAGCATCTTTGACCAAACCTGTGCCGTATCGCGCAGCCCGGCGTAGGGCTGCCCGCTCCGGCGCGCAGCTTGGCGGCGGTGATCCATCACCAGTGCAAAGACCAGATAGAACCAGAGCGCCAGCGCCAGTATGATCAGGCCGGTAAGGAGCGCGGGCAGGGGCATCAGTCCGACAGCGCCTCCCACATCTCTTTGTCGCGCTTAGCCGTCCAGATGCGCGGCGTGTCGATGTCGAGCGCTTCGTCATAGGCGCGGGCGACGTTGAAGGGCAGGCAGTGCTCATAGATTGCATAGTCGCCGAATTTGGGGTCGCATTCGGCGCGCACGGCGTCCCATGCCTCTTTCAAGGTGCCGCCGCGCAGGGCCACGCGGGCCGCCGGACGGTAGGTGGAGCGCACGAAGTCTGCGGTGCTGTCAATCGCGGCATTAACCATCTCGCGGCCCACCAGCGCGTCGCCGCGACCCGGCGCGATGGCGTCGAGGTCAAAGGCGCGGATGCGTTCCAGCGTGCCGGGCCAGTCGTGGAAATGCCCATCGCCGCAATAGCAGGCGGAGTGGTATTCGACGATGTCGCCGGTGAACATGACGTTTTGATCGGGCACATAGATCACCGCATCACCCGCCGTATGGGCGCGACCAAGCTGCATGATGTCGACCCGGCGTTTGCCGAGATAGACGCTCATCCGCCCGTTGAAAGTGGTGGTGGGATAGGTCAGGCCGGGGATGCTTTCATGGCCTTCAAACAGGCGCGGGAAACGCTCGAACTCGCTGTCCCAATCTTCTTGGCCACGCTCAGCAACCATGGCGCGGGCCTTTTCAGACATGATGATTTGCTGTGCACCAAAGGCCGAGGCCCCGAGCACGCGCACGGCATGATAGTGGGTCAGCACCACATGGCTGATCGGTTTGTCGGTGACCGAGCGGACGCATTCGATGACCTTGTTCGCCAGACGCGGTGTCGCCTGCGCTTCGATGATCATCACGCTGTCGTCGCCAATGATGACGCCAGAGTTCGGATCGCCCTCGGCGGTGAAGGCATAAAGCCCCTCTCCGACCTCGGTGAACGAGATTTCCTTTTCGGTCATGTCGCCTTGGGATGCGAATTGCTTGGCCATGTGATGTCCTTCTGTCTTGGTTTGCCTGGCGGTCAGGGCGCGTTCATGTGTTCAGGAAAAGTCGATTGCCGGGCGGATTTTGCCGGTGCAGCTGCCAAAACCCACGCGAAAGCCGTCGCCCTGCGCGTGACCGGTGAGGGTCAGCGTGTCGCCGTCTTCGACAAAGCTGCGGCTGCTGCCGTCTGCGAGGGTGATCGGCTCTTTGCCGCCCCATGACAGTTCCAGCAGTGACCCGCGTTGTGATTTTTCGGGGCCGGAGATGGTGCCGGAGCCCAGCAGATCGCCCGCGTTCATCGCGCAGCCCGAAGAGGCGTGATGGGTCAACTGCTGCGCGGCGGAGTAATACATTTCGCGGTAGTTGGTGCGGGCGATTTCTTCGGCTCCGCCCCCCTCGGGCTGGAGCAGCACCGACAGGTCAATGTCATAGAGGCCGGGTTTGGTTTCGCGCAGGTAGGGCAAGAGGTCCTTTTCGCGCTCAGGTGTCGAGGTGCGGAACGGCTCAAGCGCGTCGCGGGTCACGATCCAAGGAGAGATCGACGTGGCAAATGCCTTGGCCTGAAACGGGCCGAGGGGTTGGTATTCCCACGCCTGAATATCCCGCGCTGACCAGTCGTTGAGCAGCACATAGCCAAAGATCATCTCATCCGCCTCGTCGATGCTGACGGGCTGGCCCATCTCGGTCGAAGTGCCGACGATCGCGCCCATCTCAAGCTCGATGTCCAGTCGTTGGCAGGGGCCGAAATGCGGCGCATCGGCGTCTGGGGCTTTTAGCTGGCCATTGGGGCGGGTGATCTCGGTCCCCGAAACGACGACGGTAGAGGCGCGGCCATTGTAGCCGATGGGAATGTGCAGCCAGTTCGGCGGCAGGGCATTCTCGGCCCCGCGAAACATCGTGCCGACATTGGTCGCGTGATGCTTGCCCGCGTAGAAATCCGTGTATTCCGAGACCATCATCGGCATGTGCAGCCGCGCTTCGTCCATCCGTACCAGATGCGGCGCGACGGCGGCCTGATCCGGGGCATCCGCGCAGAGCAGTTCTACCAGCCGCGCCCGCAGGGAGGCCCATGCCGCTGGGCCAAGGTCCATCACATCGTTCCAATAGGGCACATCGAACACCGGCTCTTCGGCGAGGGTGATTAGCCCCTCTTCCTCCAAAGCGGCCATGTCGAGGATTTGATCGCCAATCGCCACGCCACAGCGCGCTTCCAGCCGATTGGTCGTGAAAACACCGTAGGGCAGATTGTTGAGGGGGAAATCGGTATCGGCGCTGTTGGCGCTTTCCACCCAAGAGGTCATCAGGGTCATGTCGGTCCTTTCAGGGGGCAGGCGGGCTTACTTCTTGCCAGGTGTGCCGTCGAATTTCTTCTCAAGGCTCTCCCAGCAGTCGATGTAATCGTCCTGCAGGGGTGCTTCTTTGGCGGCGAATTCGGTCAGATGCTGCGGGAAGCGGGTCTCGAACATGAAGGACATTGTGTTGTCGAGCTTATGCGGCGCAAGCTCGGCGTTTGACGCCCCTTCGAACGCATTCCGGTCCGGCCCATGCGGCAGCATCATGTTGTGCAGGGACATCCCGCCGGGGATGAACCCCTTGGGCTTGGCGTCATACTGACCGTGAATATTGCCCATCAGCTCAGACATGATGTTTTTATGATACCACGGCGGGCGGAAGGTATCTTCGGCCACCATCCAACGGTCGCGGAACAGCACGAAGTCGATGTTGGCGGTGCCTTCGACGCCCGAGGGCGCGGTCAGCACGGTAAAGATTGACGGGTCGGGATGGTCAAAGAGCACCGCGCCCACGGGGCAATAGGTGTTCAGGTCGTATTTCACCGGGGCGTAGTTGCCGTGCCAAGCCACCACGTCGAGCGGCGAATGCCCGATCTTGGTCTCATGGAACTGGCCGCACCATTTGATCGTCACGGTCGAGGGCGCCTCGCGGTCTTCAAAGGCGGCCACGGGCGTCTTGAAATCGCGCGGGTTCGCCATGCAGTTCGCGCCAATCGGGCCGCGTGCTGGCAGGTGGAACTTCTGGCCATAGTTCTCACAGACAAACCCCCGCGCCGGCCCCTCCAGCACTTCGACACGGTAGACCAGCCCACGCGGGATGATGGCGATCTCCTGGGGGGCGATGTCCATCACGCCCAACTCGGTGCAAAAGCGCAGCGTGCCTTCCTGCGGGACGATCAGCAGCTCGCTGTCGGCGGAATAATAATAGCTGTCCACCATGCTCTCGGTGACCAGATAGATATGGCTCGCCATGCCGATCTGCGTGTTCACATCCCCCGCCGTGGTCATGGTGCGCATGCCGGTAAGCCACGTCAGCGGCGCGTCGGAATGCGGCACCGGATCCCAGCGGTATTGGCCAAGGCTGGTCACATCCTGCGGCTGATGCGGGGCGGATTTCCAATAGGGCAGATCGATCCGCTCATACCGCGACGAGTGTTTGACCGAGGGCCGGATGCGGTAGCACCACGTGCGCTCGTTCTGATGAGACGGCGCGGTAAAAGCGGTGCCCGAAAGCTGTTCGCCATAGAGACCGTAGTTGCATTTCTGCGGGGAGTTCATGCCCTGCGGCAGCGCGCCGGGCAGGGCCTCCGTCTCAAAATCATTGCCAAAACCGGGCATGTAGCCCGGATGCGTGCCCGAAGTGTTGGCCGCGCTGGTCATCGTCGTTGGCTTTGAATGGCTGGTCATCTGTGCCCCCTTGCAGAATCTGTTGCGACTGTAATAGTTGGATTTGTAACTAACAAGCGGTGTAGCATGGCGGACGACGACTTTCAGCTTCAGTATTTTCTGCCCTACCTGTTGAGCCAAGCGGCAGAGGCCTCTTCGCTTGAGTTTCAGCAGATCTACAAAAGCCGCTATGGGATGCTGCGCACCGAATGGCGGGTGCTGTTCCACCTCGGGCTCTACGGGCAACTCACGGCGAGTGAGATCGGCCAGCGCGCGCGGATGCATAAGACCAAGATCAGCCGCGCCGTGCACCGCCTGACGGAACGGCGCTTTGTCACCCGTACCCGCGACGATGGGGATCGCCGGGTAGAGCATCTGTCGCTGACCCGGCAGGGCCAAGCGGCCTATGACGATCTGCGCGCGGTGGCGCAGCGCTATAATGCCGCGCTCATGGACACGCTCGACCCTGCCGAGGCGGCGGTGCTGCGGCGGGCGCTGCTCAAGCTTTCGGATGTGGCGCAGGGGGGCTTTACTTAGGCTGCGGAAATCGCCACCGATGGCGCATGACAGATCAGACCAAAGGCCTCCTGCTTACCTTTTTCGGGGTGATGTGCATCGTTCCCGAAGCGCTTTTCGTGCGCGTCATCGACGCGCCGATGCTGACGCTGGCGTTCTGGAAAGTGACCCTCGTTGGATTGGCGATTGGCACAGGGTTGCTGCTGGCCCAAGGCACCGCGCCTTTCCGCGCCCTGCGCGGCGCCGGTTGGGCCAGCGCGATTTACGTCGGCGGCGTGGCCTGCGCCGGGGTCGGCTTTGTGCTGGCGGTGCGCCTGACTTCGGTGGCGAATGTGGTCTTTATCCTCGCCTCTTTGCCCGTCTTCGCGGCGATCTACAGCAAGGTCTTTCTGGGTGAGCCGATCAGTCGACGCATGTTCTTTACCATCGCGGCGGTGCTGGCCGGGCTTGCCGTGATCGCCTTTGGCTCGGGCGAGACCGAAAATGCCTCTCGCGCGGGGGACCTGTTGGCGCTGTCGATCTCGGCGATCTTTGCCGGTGCGCTGACTGCGGCGCGCCACGCGCGCGCGGTGTCGATGGTGCCCGCGGTCGCGCTGGCCTATCTGCTGGCCGGAGCGGTGCTGCTGCCCGTGGCGCAGCCCCTGCAAATGCCCGCCGCAGAACTGCCGCAGATGCTGCTCTACGCGGTCTTTATGGCCGCCAGCGCGGGGCTCATCGCGCTCGGGCCGCGCTATATCTCAGGCGCCGAAGTCGGTCTGCTGGTCTTGTTGGAATCCGTGCTTGCCCCGCTGCTGGTCTGGGCGGTGCTGGGCGAAGATCCGGGCATCTACGGGCTGATCGGCGGCGGCATCGTCGTGGGCGCGCTGTTCCTGTCGAACCTCATTGCCCTGTCACGCCGCCGCCGTGTCGTGCCGCCGCTGCCTCATCACTAACTTCAAAAGTCGGGGGTGACGCCCGGCAGGTCCAACGCCTTGATCAATTCGCGCAGTTCCTGACGCGCAGCGATGTTGGAGATATTGAGCTGTTTCACCCCGATATCTTTGAGGTCCAGCAGCGTTAGGCCGCGCGGAAAAAGCTCCCGAAAGATCACCCGCTCATTGAACCCCGGTGCGGTGCGAAAGCCGATCCGCTTGCTGAGATTGCCAATCGCCCGCTCCATCTTTTCTTTGTTCACCATCCGCTGCGCACCCAGACGGTTGCGCACCACGACCCAGTCAATCGCCGAAAGCCCGGCCTGCGCGCGCAGCTGCCGCGCATTCCAAACCATCTCGGAATAGACCGATGGCCCGGTGATCTTTTCCCCATTGGCATCGATATGGGCCAGCAGGTCAAAGTCGATGAAACTGTCGTTAAGCGGGGTGATCAGCGTGTCCGCCAGCGAATGCGCGACCTGGCTCAACCGGGTATGAGAGCCGGGACAGTCGATCAGAATGAAATCATTGTCCGGCTCTAACTCCGCCACAGCCGCGCTGATACGGTGGTCATACATGTTCTCGCCGGGGCGCAGGCTGCTGGCCTCCACATCCGGCAATTCGCAAAGCGTCGGACTGGCAAGCGTCAGACCGGACTCGCGCATGAAATCGCGGCGGTTCTCGATGTAGCGGCCAAAGGTCCGCTGCCGCAAGTCGAGGTCCAGCCCGCTGACCTTATGGCCAAGGCGCGCCAAGGCCGTCGCCACATGCATGGAAACGGTCGATTTGCCCGCGCCGCCTTTTTCGTTACCGACGACGATTATATGCGCCATACTGCTGTCCCTTCGCGCCTGCCCTTCAAAGCAGGATATTGTTGAGCCGCACTATATGTAGGGTTCTCCGCTTTGGAAAGTGGCGAGGCGGCTTGTTCAGCCCGACCGTGGCAGCGCTGCCGCGTTTGCACAACAGAGGGATTTGCCCTATTTTCACCATCTAAGGCGCAGTGTAACACCGCGCCTTACCGCCCTGACTGGTGGTCCAAGTAACCGTTCAATCAAGGCCCCCTTATGGCAGATCACAACCCCGGCACATCCAGCAGTTCAAAACCGACGACCGCGCGCGGCGTGCTGCCCTCTTTGGGCGCAGTGATCGCGGAATTCGCGCTTGTCTGCCTGCTGGTGGCTCTGGTGCCGGTCACGGTTTACCTTGATACAGCCGTTCTGGGCGATGGCGTCTCCGAAGACTCGCTGACAGAACATCTGCACAATACTTTCCTCGCTATTGCGGCTGCCATCTTCATGCTGGGCGCTTACAAACATGTGGGCATGCGGGGGTATCTCACACTGGTGGCCACGCTCTTCGCCTGCATGTTCCTGCGCGAATATGACGCCGCGCTCGACCGTATCCAGCACGGGTTCTGGATTTACCCCGCCCTCGTGACACTGGCCGTGGGCAGCTTCATCGCATGGCGCAATCGCGGGACAACGCTCCTGCCGATGCTGCACCATCTGCAAACCCGCTCTGCCACCTTTGTCTATATCGGCGTGGTGCTGCTGCTCTTTTTCTCGCGGACCTTCGGCACCGGCGCTTTGTGGGAGGCCGTCATGGGCGCCGCCTATGACCCCCAAGTCAAAACCACCGTGCAAGAGGGCACCGAACTGCTCGCCTACCTGCTGATTGCCTACGGCGCGGTGCTCTCGCACCTGCACGGCTACGGCGCCCAAGCCGCCCTACAAGAGCGCCGCCTCTAACCCCGGCAGCCAATGCAGGCGCCGTTCTCCACCGACGCGCAGCCCTCCCTCCTTTCATCCTTTTAAAAATACCGCCGCACCGCCTGCCACATACGCCCGGTCCCGGCCCCATACCCCGAAACGCAAAAGGCGCGACCCATAGGAGCCGCGCCTTTGCATTCACAATGTAGGGTAGGCTTAGAAGCCCAGACCTGCATATTTGTTCTTGAACTTCGACACGCGGCCGCCGGTGTCCATGATGCGGCCAGTGCCGCCGGTCCACGCGGGGTGCACGGAAGGGTCGATGTCGAGCGACAGTTGGTCGCCTTCTTTGCCCCATGTCGATTTCATTTCCACAACAGTGCCGTCGGTCATCTTGACGTTGATGATGTGGTATTCGGGATGTGTATCGGTTTTCATCGACCAGTCCTTTATGCGTTCGCGCGGGGCTTGTAGTGGGCGTTTTCGACAATACGTGCGGATTTACCGCGACGGCTGCGCAGGTAGTACAGCTTGGCGCGACGCACGCGGCCACGGCGCACAACGGTGATGCTGTCGATGTTGGTCGAATGCAGCGGGAACACACGTTCCACGCCTTCGCCAAAGGAAATCTTGCGCACGGTGAAAGACCCGGCAATGCCGTGGCCGTTCTTGCGCGAAATGCAGACGCCTTCGTAGTTCTGCACACGGGTGCGGGTGCCTTCGGTGACTTTAAAGCCAACGCGAACGGTATCACCAGCACGGAAGTCGGGGATCTCTTTCCCCAGTTCGGCGACTTGTTCCGCCTCGATCTCTGCGATCAGGTTCATCTGACCTATCTCCTATGATGTTCGCGGTATTCCACGAAATTATGTCGCGACCCAGAGCTTCGGGTTCTATCGGGCAGCGCCGGGATCATTCTCGATCACAAGGGCCCCCGCCGGAGGTATCATCGTCATTGCTTTATTCGCTTGCGCCTAAACGCAAAGCACCGGAGCCGCCAAAGCGATTCCGGATGCGCGGGGTATAGGGGGCAATCGCTAAAGGATCAAGGGGGCTCTCGCCGCCTTGATCCCCAGTTTTGTAGCTCAGCGCGTCAGGCCAGCGCAATCACGCCCAAGACAACGAGCAGGAAAAGCACCAGCACGATGCCGATCAGCACTTTTGCCCCGGTCATCGCAGCCCCCGACACGCGACCAAAGCCCAAGAGAGCCGCCACAGCGGCGACGATCAGCAGAATGAGAATCAGTTCAAGCATTTGGTTTCTCCCTCCAATATGGGGGATCAACGCGCCGCGCGGGGGCGGGTTCCCTAGGGGCCGCTTGCTTAGTCTTTGCCCTCAAACGCGGCCCACATGTCGGGGCGGCGTTTGCGGGTCAGGTCTTCGGCCTGCGCTTGCCGCCATTTTGCGATCTCGCCATGGTTGCCCGACATCAGCACAGGGGGGATTTCGCGCCCCTCCCATGTGGTGGGGCGGGTGTATTGCGGGTGTTCCAGAAGTCCCGAGGCATGGCTTTCCTCTTCGATGCTGTCGGCATTGCCTAGTACGCCGGGCAGCAGGCGCACGGTGGCGTCGATCATCGCTTGGGCTGCCAGTTCGCCGCCCGTCATGACGAAATCGCCCAAGCTGACCTCGGTAATGCCGAAATGCTCAATCACCCGCTCATCGACCCCTTCAAACCGCCCGCAGAGCATCGTCACCCCTGCGCAGCTTGCCAAATCGCGCGCCATGGCCTGATCGAACCGCCGCCCGCGCGGCGACATGTAAAGGATCGGCCAGCGCCCATGAGCGTGGCTTTGCGCGCGGGCCAGAGCCGGGCCGACAACATCGGCGCGCATCACCATGCCCGCCCCGCCGCCCGCGGGGGTGTCGTCGACGTTGCGGTGTTTGCCGATGCCAAAATCGCGCAGGTCGTGGGTGTGCAGCTGCCAGCGGCCTTCGTGCAAGGCCTTGCCGGTCAGGCTGGCCCCCAGCACGCCGGGGAAGAGATCGGGAAACAGGGTCACGATCCGGGCTTGCCAGACATCGGCGTAATCGGGCGCGTCTTGCATCAATGCGCGGGGTTTCAGGCTGGGCCGTGCGCTTTGGCGTCCGTGAGAGCGGGTGGGTTTCATGCGGTTCCTGCCTGTGTCAGTAGGGCGGTCTTGGCGCGGCGGCGCGCCTGTGGGTCATCGGCGTGTTGGCGGTTGGCGTCAAGCAGAGCCTGCAAGAGTTCCGCAGGCAAGCGTCGGTTCTCGGGCGGTGGCAGCGTTAGCTCTGCCATCACCTCAGGCGGCAGCTCGCACAGATCAAGCAGCGGGGTTGCCGGGCCAAGCGGCAGGTCGCGGCACGCCTCCAGCCGCGCGTGATGCACCGGGCAGGGCAGGCGGCGGGTGATTGTCTCGACCACCGTGTCCAAGTCTGCCGCAGGGGCGTAGCGGGCGGTGAACTCGGCAAGGTCCAACGTCATCGACGAGGCTTTGACATGTTCCCAATAGGCCGAAGCGATCCACTCCACCGGGTCACGGGTCGAGAGGTAGACCATGATCTCTGCCCGAGGAAAGCGCTGGCGCAGGCTGCGGGTGAAGCTGTCCAACAACTCGGGCGCGGCGCTGTAATCGGCCAGATCGCCCCGGCCCGGCAAATGGCCCGCCAGTTCCTCAGCCGAGAGGATAAGCGTCCGGCGTGGCATCCGGGGCAGGGCGTCGAGCAAGGCGTCGAAGCGGTGTTCGGCCTTGAGCAGCGTAAGCGGATCGCGCCATGTGGAATAGCCGCGCGTGGCATGCAGCAGGTCTTTCATCTGCCAACGCAGGCGCAGCGCGACATGGGGTCTCAGCACGCTGCGGTTCGCGCGCAATGTGGCCTGAAGGGAACTGGTCCCGGTCTTGTGAAAGCCGGGATGCAGGATGATCCGGCGGGGCATCATCCGGCTCCGGTCTCAGCCATCCTTGCCATCCGGCAGCACGCCCAAGGGCGGGTCGGCGACGATCCGGCCCGTGGCAAGATCGACGGTCGGCACGGCGGCCTTGGTGAAGGGCAGGAAGGTGGTGGCCGAGGTGCCCGCCAATTGCAGTTCCAACAGATCGTCCGCCCCGTGGTTCTGCACCGTTTTCACGCGGCCCAGCAGCGCGCCGCCAGTGTCATAGACCTCAAGCCCGATGAGGTCGGCGTGGTAGAACTCATCATCCGGCAGACCGGGAAGTTGGTCGCGCGCGGCAAAGAGCGAGACACCGCGCATATCGTCGGCCTCTTCCTTGGTGGTGATCTCGGCGATGCGGGCGGCAAAGCCGTTCTTGACCGGGTGCAGCAGAGCAAGGGTGAAGGTCCGGCTGCCATCCTCGGTGCTCAGCGGGCGGTAGCCCTCGATGTCTGCGGGCACGGCGCAGTAGCTTTTCACGCGCACTTCGCCGCGCACGCCGTAGGCGCCCGCGATGGCACCGACACAGATCAGGTCTTGGTCACTCATTGCAACAACTCCGAATTCACGCAGATCGTCCCGGTCCATTCTCCGGCCCCGGCTTTGCATTCGTCCTGCATTAACTGCCGATCGTAGCGGATGCCAAGGACAAAGCCGAGCACGAGCACGGACAGAAGGAACAGTAGCTTTTTCATTAACGGGCCTCGACCTTCAGGTGCGGGGCGCGCACCTCCCACCCCTTGGTTTCCAGTTCCGGCGTCAGGCTGTTGTCCTCGGGCCAGCCCATACAAAGATAGGCCACCAGCGACCAGTCCTTTGGAACGGCAAGATCACGGTTCAGCCGCGCAGGGTCAAGCACGGAAACCCAGCCCAGCCCAAGGCCATGGGCGCGGGCGGTGAGCCACAAATAGTTGATCCCACCCACCACGGAATAGCGGCGCATCTCGGGCATTGTCCCGGCACCAAGGCCGCTGCCTTTGTCGGTGCTTTCATCACAGTAAACTGCCAATTGCTCAGGCGCGTCGCTCATGCCCGAAAGCTTGAGCCCGGCATAGAGCGCGGCCTTGTCACCGTCATATCCGGCAAGGGCGCGGGCATTGGCTGTTTCGAAATTCTCAAGCGCGGCTTGGCGCGCGGTGTCAGATTGCACGCGGATGATCCGCCATGGTTCCGACAGGCCCACAGAAGGGGCGAAAGTAAAGCTGTCGAGGCAGGTTTGCACCAGTGCCTCGTCCAGCGGGTCTGTGCGAAAGCGGCGCACATCGCGCCGCCACCGCATCAGGTCGTGCAGCCCGGCACGGAAGTCTTCAGAGAATTCATCCATGCCGGGCGCTCGCAGCTTATTCTGCGGAAGCTTCTTCGGCAGGTGCGTTGGCGGCTTCAGCAGCGGCAGCGGCTTTGTCAGCCTTCTCTTGAACGCGCTCTTGGGCTTTCTTGCCCGGTGTGCCCTTCTTGGGGTTGTTACGCTCGGTCTTTTCGCGGACGCCAGCGGCTTCCAGCATGCGTGTCACACGCTCGGTCGGCTGGGCACCTTTGGCGATCCATGCTTCGATCTTTTCAACGTCCATCTTTACGCGCTCTTCGCTGTCTTTCGGCAGCAGCGGGTTGTATGTGCCCAGCTTCTCGATGAAGCGGCCATCGCGTGGCATGCGGCTGTCGGCTGCAACGATACGGTAGAAGGGGCGCTTTTTGGAGCCGCCGCGGGCGAGACGAATTTTCATGGCCATGATGAGTAGTCCTTTGAGTTGGTAAGCAAGAAGGGGCTGCGCCCTGTCTTACGATTGGTGGCTTTTATGGTGCTGAATGACTTCAGCGATGATGAAGTTCAGGAACTTCTTGGCGAATTCGGGGTCGAGGTCGGCCTCTTTCGCCAAATCTTCGAGCCGTGCGATCTGGGCCGCTTCGCGGGCTGGATCGGACGGGGGAAGGTCGTGTGTGGCCTTGAGTTTCCCCACGGCCTGTGTGTGTTTGAACCGCTCGCCCAGTGTATAGACGAGGATCGCATCGAGCCGGTCGATTGAGGCGCGGTGCCCCTTCAACAGCTCGGCGGCGCGGCTGGCGGTATCTGTGGTGGTGTCGGTCATTTCTTTTTCCCGAAACCGCTGAGGCCGCCGGGCAGGCCCATGCCGCCGCCACCCATGCCGCCCAGACCGCCGGGCAGCTTGCCGCCCATCTGCTTGGCCGCCGCTTCGAGCGCCTTTGGGTCCATCTGGCTCGGGTCCATGCCGCCGGGCATACCGCCTTTGCCCATCATGCCCTTCATGGCTTGCTTGAGCATGCCGCCTTTGCCCATTTTGCCCATCTTCTTCATCATGTCGGACATCTGGCGGTGCATCTTCATCAGCTTGTTGAGGTCAGAGACCTCCATGCCGGCACCGCGCGCGATGCGCTTTTTGCGGCTGGCTTGCAGCAGGGCAGGGTTGGCGCGCTCTTTCTTGGTCATCGACTGAATGAGGGCGATCTGCTGCTTGAGGATCTTATCGTCGAAACCGGCGTCTTCGACCTGTTTCGCCATTTTCCCCATGCCGGGCATCATGCCCATCATGCCCTGCATGCCGCCCATCTTGATCATCTGTTCAAGCTGCATCTTGAGGTCGTTCATATTGAACTGACCCTTCGCCATGCGCTTCATCATCTTCTCGGCCTGTTCGGCCTCGATGGTTTCTTGGGCCTTCTCGACCAGCGCGACGATGTCGCCCATGCCGAGGATACGGCCCGCGATGCGCTCAGGCTCGAAAGTTTCGAGCGCGTCCATCTTTTCGCCCAGACCGACGAATTTGATCGGCTTGCCCGTCACGGCACGCATCGAGAGCGCCGCACCGCCACGGCCATCGCCGTCCATCCGGGTCAGCACGACACCGGTGATGCCGATACGCTCGTCGAAGTTCTCGGCGGTGTGCACGGCGTCTTGGCCGGTCAGGCCGTCGACCACGAGCAATGTTTCACGTGGATTGGCCACGTCGCGCACGGCTTTGACCTGCTGCATCAACTCTTCGTCGATGGACAGGCGGCCTGCGGTGTCGAGCATATAGACGTCATAGCCGCCCAAACCCGCCTGCGTTTTGGCGCGTTTTGCGATTTGCACGGGGCTTTCGCCTTTGACGATCGGCAGCGTGTCGACGCCGATCTGCGTGCCGAGGATGGCAAGCTGCTCCATCGCCGCGGGGCGGTTCACGTCGAGCGAGGCCATCAGCACGCGCTTGCCGTCACGCTCCTTCAAGCGTTTGGCGAGCTTCGCGGTGGAGGTGGTTTTACCGCCGCCCTGCAGACCGACCATCAGGATCGGGGCGGGCGGGCTGTCGATTTTCAGCGCGCCGGGCTCGCCTTCGCCTTTCAGCACGTCGATCAGCGCGTCATGGACGATCTTGACGACCTGCTGGCCGGGCGTGACCGATTTGGTCACCGCTTGGCCGGTCGCCTTGTCCTGTACCGCTTTGACAAAATCACGCGCCACGGGCAGCGAAACGTCAGCCTCCAGCAGGGCGACGCGCACTTCACGCAGGGCGGTTTTGACGTCTTCGTCGCTGAGCGCGCCTTGCTTGGTCAGGCGGTCAAAGACACCAGAGAGCCGTTCGCTGAGATTTTCAAACATGGGCACAGGGCCTTTCGGGTCGGTTGCACTTGCCCCCATTTAAGGACGCGCGCGAAAATGCACAAATGCCCCAGTGGGCGCAACGCGCTGACTGGGGGCGATCCCGACGCAATGCCGGGACCGGAAGGCAATGCTTCCGGAGATTGAGGGGCGTTTACGCGCTGGCGCGGCGCGAGTCAAGCCGGGCAGGGCGGGCGGCAAAGTACCGCCATGCAAAAGCCGCGCCCCGGTGACGGGATGCGGCTGTTTCTGAGCGCGAGGCTGCTTAGGCCGCGTCGCGCAGCGCGTCGATCTGGGCGTTGGCGCGGGCGATGGTGCCTTCGGCGTCAACGGCCAATTGGTCCGCCGCGACGAAGGTCACATCGGTGATGCCCAAGAAACCCAGCACGAAGCGCAGATAGCCGCTGGCGAAATCGGCGGCGGAATCGATGCCGGTGCCACCAGAGGCGAAGGCGACGATCACGCGCTTGTTTTCCAGCAAGCCGACGGGGCCTTCTGCCGTGTAGTTAAAGGTCACGCCGACGCGGGCGATCAGGTCAATCCACGCTTTTAAAGACGCGGGGATGGTGAAGTTGTAGATCGGGGCGCTGATGACGATTGTATCGGCGGCTTGGACTTCGGCAACCAATGTGTCGGAGAGGGCGAGGGCTTCTTGATCCAAGGTGCTGCGCTCTTCGACGGGTTTCACGCGGGCGCTGGCCCACGTGGAATCGATCAGCGGCAGGGGCTCGGTGGCGATGTCGCGGGTAACAACGTCACTGTCGCCGAGGGTGGAGATGATGCGGTCTGTCAGTTTGCGGGTGACAGAGTTTTCGCGGTTCACGGATGTTTCGATACGCAGGGTGGCCATTTGGCGGCTCCTTGTTCCAAGGGTCAATCTGATGACATGGAATTGGGCATTGTGCTCCCGAACGCAACTGCCAGAATGAACGTGACCATGTTCGTAAATGCACAAGTCAGGAAGGCAGGGTGAACCATGGACAATTGGGATGAGATCAGGACGGCCTATCAGGTCGCGCAACTTGGCACCGTCAGTGGCGCGGCAGAGGTGTTGGGCGTGCATCATGCCACCGTTATCCGCCATATCGATGCCTTGGAGGGGCGGCTTGGCGTGAAGTTGTTCCAGCGTCACGCGCGCGGATATACGGCGACCGAGGCGGGCGAGGATCTGCTGCGGGTGGCGCGGGCCACGGATGATCAGTTCAGCCAATTGGCCGGGCGGATCAAGGGGCGCGGCAGTGACGTGTCAGGCGAATTGGTGATCACGTCGCTTGATTTCCTTGCCCCGCAACTGGCGCCATTGCTAAGCGAATTTCAGCGCCAGAACCCTGAGTTGGTCGTGCGTTACCTAATCGGGGATCGCCTGTTCCGGCTGGAGTATGGTGAGGCGCATGTCGCCATCCGCGCCGGGGCCGCGCCGGACCAGCCCGACAATGTGGTGCAGCCCTACGCCCAACTGGCGGTCGGGGCCTATGCGAGCCGGGATTACGTGGCGCAATTCGGCATTCCGCAGGGGCCGGAGGACTACCACAAGCACCGCTTCATCGCAGCCGATAACCGGGACAGCCGCGCGCCCTATCACAAGTGGCTCTGGGCCACGGTGCCAGAGGAAAGCGTGACGTGGCGCAGCACCAGCGGCGCGGCGATGGAGGCGGCGCTGCGGGCCGGGGCAGGAATCGGTGGGCTGCCCGCCGCCATGGGGCGCAACGATCCGCAGTTGGTTGAGATTCATGCCCCGCGCCCGGATTGGAGCAGTGCTCTGTGGTTGGTCACCCATGTTGATCTGCACCGGACCAGTAAGGTGCAGGCGGTGCTGCGGTTCCTGAAGGAACATGCCGAGGATGCGGTCACATGTCCCGAATAAGCGCTTCGGCGCAGGGGCATCTGGCGATGCTCTGTTTCTCGGCGCTGGTGGCGGGGTCATTCTCGCTCGGGGCGCAGGTGGCGAATGAGATCACGCCCACGGCTCTCAATGCCGTTCGGTTCGCCTTGGCGGCGGTATTGGTCGGCGCGCTGGCGTGGGGGCGGGGCGATATCAAGCGGGCAGGCTTTGCAGCATCTTGGCGCTATTTCGTGTTGGCGGGGCTCTTTACGCTCTATTTCGTGTTGATGTTCGAAGCGCTGAAGACCGCGCCGCCGGTGGCTGCGGCGGCGGTCTTTACCCTTGTCCCGGTCATGGCGGCGGGCTTTGCATGGGCATTGGTGCGGCAGATCATGACGCCGCGCATGGCGCTGGCATTGGCGATCGGCGGGGCCGGGGCGCTGTGGGTGATCTTTCGCGGCGACCTCGCGGCGCTGTTGGCGTTCGACATCGGCCGGGGGGAGGCGATTTATTTCATCGGCTGCATCAGTCACGCGCTCTATACGCCCATGGTGCGGCGGCTGAACCGAGGCGAGAGCGCGGTGATGTTCACCTTTGGCACCTTGCTGGCGGGAACGGTGCTGTTGGGGCTGTACGGCTGGCAGGATATCCGCGCGACGGACTGGGGTGCGCTTCGGCCCTTGGTCTGGATCACTATCCTATACGTTGCGGTCTTTGCCACGGCGGCCACGGTGGTTCTGTTGCAATTCGCGGCGCTGCGGCTGCCCTCGGCGAAAGTGATGGCCTATACCTATCTTACGCCAAGCTGGGTGATCCTGTGGGAGTTGGGTTTTGGCAATGCCCTGCCGGGCGGGCTGATTTGGGGTGGCGTCCTACTGACCATTCTGGCGCTTTACCTGCTGCTCCGCGACGACAGCGCGGAAAAATCACAAAAATTCAAAAAGATGCAGATTTGATGGAACCGGACCGCGTGATCCCGCGTTGGGGCGTGAAATCAAAGTGAAGGACACAACCATGCGTAGTATTATTTACCTGATCGGGTTGATCGTAGTGGTATTGGCTATTTTGCGTTTTGCATTCGGCGTCATCTGACCGTCGATTGATCCTCCCCTTGTCTTATTTACCTCGTGGCAAGGGGGGATCACTCTCTCTCTACTCAGACCCTGAGCGCGTCACGCCTTCCGCAGTCTCAGGCAGTTCGATTTCCAAAAATCGCTCGAAGGCATCAAGGTTCACCGGCTCAAACTGCCCGAACCCCTGCATCCAGACCGACGCATTCCGCAAGGCATCCGGTTCCAGTTTGCACCACTTCACACGCCCCCGCTTTTCCTGACTGATCAGCCCCGCCGCCGTCAGCACGCCCAGATGTTTCGAGATCGCGGCCAGCGACATCTCGAACGGCTCGGCCACGTCGGTCACGGCCATATCATCCTCCAGCAGCATCGCGAGGATGGCGCGGCGGGTGGGGTCCGCAAGGGCGGCAAACACCTGATCTAGGTCTTGGGTCATGTGCCTGCATAGCGCGGGGCGCGGGGGTGGGAAAGCGGCCATTGCGGCTAACTTAACCACCGGGTTGAATAAGCATCCGGCGCGGTTTCACTGGGATTTGCTTGCGCTGTTTCAAGGGTGCCACCGTCTCGCTCCGGCTAACCTACTGTAAAGGCGCGAAAACCTGCTACGCCCAAGGTTGTTGACTCTAACCCGCCCTGACAGTAGCACCGCAGCAGATATTCCTAAGGGGATTTTGGTGTGACCAGCCCGGACCAACGGCAGCAGATGGAGCAGCTTGAGGCCAAACTGGCGGCTGCGAAACACCGCGGCGCACCCAAGCCCCGAGCGGATGAGCATTATTCTCAGGCCAATATGGCATGGCGGATGGTGATCGAACTTGTGGCCGGTCTTGGGATCGGTTTCGGCATCGGATACGGGCTTGATGTGCTTTTTGGCACGCTGCCCATTTTCATGGTGCTATTTGTAATGCTGGGCCTTGCGGCGGGGGTGAAGACGATGCTCCGCACCGCTGAGGAAATCCAGAGCAAACAACAGGCCGAACCGGCCGAACAGGATACGCCCCATTCGGGCAAGGACGAGGGAGCCTGAGATGGCAACAGAGATAGACGGTGCCGCAGCAGGCGGTCTGGAATTCCACCCGATGGACCAGTTCATCGTATCGCCGCTTTTCAGCGACGATGCTTCCGTTGCTTGGTACACCATCACCAACGCCACCTTCTGGATGGCGCTGGCGGTTCTGGCCACTTTCGCGATGCTCGTTCTGGGCAGTGCGCGCCGCTCGGTCGTTCCGGGCCGGATGCAATCGGTTGCAGAACTGGCTTACGGCTTCATCCACAAGATGGTCGAAGACATCTGCGGCAAAGAAGGGCTGAAGTTCTTCCCCTATATCATGACCCTGTTCATGTTCATCGTCATGGCGAACTTCCTTGGTCTGATCCCAACAGCCTTTACCCCCACCGCGCATTTCTCGGTGACCGTGGTGCTGGCGCTGGCCGTGTTCATCACCGTGACCGTCGTGGGCTTCGTCAAGAACGGCGCGGCTTTCCTGAGCCTCTTCTGGGTGTCCTCGGCCCCTCTGGCGCTGCGCCCGGTGCTGGCAATCATCGAATTGATCAGCTACTTCGTGCGCCCGGTTAGCCACTCCATTCGTCTGGCGGGTAACGTCATGGCGGGCCACGCGGTTATTAAAGTTTTCGCCGGTTTTGCTGCCATCGCAGTGATCTCTCCGGTGTCGGTACTCGCGATCACCGCGATGTACGGTCTCGAAGTGCTGGTGGCCTTTATCCAGGCCTATGTCTTTACCATCCTGACATGCGTGTACCTCAAGGACGCGCTGCACCCCGCACACTAACAACCCCAACAACGGCGGGGCTTCCCGTCAAAGTTTTAACTTCCAATCGTAAGGAGATACCCCCATGGAAGGTCAACTCGCACATATCGGCGCAGGCATCGCAGGTCTCGGCACAGGCATCGCAGCCCTGGGTGTCGGCAACGTTGCCGCCAACTTCCTGTCCGGCGCTCTGCGCAACCCGTCGGCAGCCGCAAGCCAGACAGCGACCCTGTTCATCGGCATCGCGTTTGCAGAAGCTCTGGGGATCTTCTCGTTCCTCGTCGCTCTGCTGCTGATGTTCGCTGTCTAAGCTCTCGGAACTGTAATCCTTACGAGCGGGCAGGCGCGCATCGCCGTGTCTGCCCGGCTGTAACGGCAAAGTTTCCAAGGAGAAGCCACGATGGCAACTGTAACAACCAGCGACGGGCTGGCCGACGCGACCGGCATTGCGACCCATGCTGCCGAAACGCCGGGCATGCCGCAGCTGAACTTCGATCACTGGGGCAACCAGATTTTCTGGCTGATCCTCGCGCTGATCGCCACCTACCTGATCCTGTCGCGCGTGGCTCTGCCTCGCATCGGTGCGGTTTTGGCTGAACGCCAAGGGACCATCACCAATGACATCGCGGCTGCCGAAGACCTTAAAGTCAAGGCACAGGAAGCCGAAGCCGCCTATGACAAGGCCCTGATCGACGCCCGTGCCGAGGCACAGCAGATCGTGGCCCAAGCCAAAGCGGACATGCAGGCTGATTTGGATGCCGAAATGGCCAAGGCCGATGCCGAGATTGCCGCGCAAGTGGCGGAATCGGAAAAAGCCATCGCCGAAATTCGCGCGGGCGCCATGGACAACGTACAAGCCGTTGCCAAGGACACCGCAGAAGCGCTCGTCGCCGCCCTTGGTGGCACGGCAGACGCTACAACCGTTGATGCCGCCGTCGATGCGCGGATGAAAGGATAAGCCATGACCAAATCCATGCGCCTGACACTTTCGACCCTGCTCGCCGGTCTTGCGGCTTCGCCAGCGCTTGCCGCCACGGGGCCTTTCTTTTCGCTGCGCAACACCGATTTCATCGTGTTGCTGGCGTTCCTGCTGTTCCTCGGGATCCTGATCTACTTCAAGGTTCCGACGCTGCTGATCGGCATGCTCGATAAACGTGCCGATGGCATCAAGACCGAGCTGGAAGAAGCCCGCGCCCTGCGTGAAGAAGCGCAAACTTTGCTCGCCTCCTATGAGCGCAAGCAGAAAGAGGTGCAGGATCAAGCGGACCGCATAGTGTCTTCCGCCAAGGAAGATGCCCGTCTTGCTGCCGAACAGGCACGGGCGGATATGGCCAAATCGCTTGACCGTCGCATGGCCGCCGCGAAGGACCAGATCAGCTCGGCCGAGGCCGCCGCTGTGAAGGAAGTCCGCGACCAAGCCGTGACGATCGCTGTGGCCGCTGCGCGCGATGTGATCGCTAAGCAGATGACCGCTGCACAGGGTAACAAGCTGATCGACGATGGCATCGCCCAAGTCGAAGCCAAGCTGCACTAAGCCAGCGCCCCATCGAATTTTGAAAGCCCCGGTTTCGCCGGGGCTTTTTCTTTTGCGTTAGGCTTTTATTAACCCAACCGCGACAGGCTCAAACCATGCGTTTGCTTCTTATCATTGCGGTGGTGATCGGCCTTGCGGCTTGTACCGCGCCTAGTCGGGACTTCAGGGGCCTTCCGGCCCAACGCATCACCGTGGAGGGTTCGGTGTTCGATGTGCGCATTCGGGGGGAGCGGGCGGAAGCGGTGCGGGTGAACACCCAATACGCGCCGCGCTTTGGCCCCATCCGCGGGCGGGCGGGGCGTGCGATGGCACAGGCGAGCGGTTGTGAGGTGAAAGAGGTCTTGGGCGATCAGGCGCAGGCCGTTGGCGTGTTGGATTGCGACTAGAGGGCGCTTGCTGTGGTTGAGGCGGAACACCGGGCTGTGACTTGGACGGCGTCAGAATGACGACACGCGCCGATCCGGCGGGGCTGGCGGAGGCCAGTCTCGGAAATGGCCGAGAGACGACAATATCTTGTGGATAACCGCCGACCGCCCCCTGTCCCTTGGGGCTTTTGATTGACTCGGACCCGTGCCAAACGGCAAGTTCGCCGCTCAGGCAAGAATCAATCACGGCAGGGCAAACTTGCGTTTTTCCAAACTCAGATTAACCGGCTTCAAAAGCTTCGTGGACCCGACGGACCTCGTCATTTCAGACGGGCTGACCGGGGTCGTGGGGCCGAACGGCTGTGGCAAATCCAACCTGCTCGAAGCCTTGCGGTGGGTCATGGGCGAAAACCGCCCGACCGCCATGCGGGGCGGCGGCATGGAAGACGTGATCTTTGCCGGGGCCGCCTCGCGCCCGGCGCGTAACTTTGCCGAAGTGGCGCTGCATCTCGACAACAGCGACCGGCTGGCGCCTGCGGGCTTTAACGAACAAGACGCGCTTGAGATCGTGCGCCGCATCACCCGCGATGTCGGCAGCGCCTACAAGGTGAACGGCAAGGATGTCCGGGCGCGGGATGTGCAGATGCTCTTCGCCGATGCCTCCACCGGGGCGCATAGCCCGGCGCTGGTCCGGCAAGGGCAGATTGCAGAGCTGATCAACGCCAAGCCGAAAAGTCGCCGCCGCATTCTGGAAGAGGCCGCTGGGATCTCGGGGCTCTACCAGCGCCGCCATGAGGCCGAATTGAAACTTAACGGGGCCGAACAGAACCTCGCCCGTGTTGATGATGTGGTTGAACAATTGGCCGCTCAATTGGCCACGCTGGCCCGGCAAGCGCGGCAGGCCGCGAAGTACCGCGAGATTGGCGAAGCACTGCGCCGCGCCGAGGGCTTGTTGCTCTACCGCCGCTGGCGCGAAGCAGACGAGGCGCGCGGCAAGGCCGAGGATGACCTGCGCGCCCGTGTTGCCGCAACGGCAGAGGCCGAAGCGCAGGTGCGGCGCGTGGCCAAAGGGCGGGAGGAGGCCGAGGCCGCCTTGCCCGCCTTACGCGAGGAAGAGGCGATTGCGACCGCGATTCTGCAACGTCTGACCACACAGCGCGACACGCTGGCCGATCAAGAAACCCGTGCCGCGTCATTGATCCACACCCTGACCAGCCGCATCACCCAGTTGACCCGCGATATCGAGCGGGAAGGCGGGCTGAACCGCGACGCGGAAGAAACGATCGAGCGCCTCGAAAGGGAAGCGTCCGAGCTTGCCACAGCCGATGAGGGGCACGACAGCGCCCTTGAGGCGGCGGCAGAGGCCGCGCGCGAGGCGGCGGAAGTCTTGCAGACCCGCGAGGCGGACCTTTCCCAGCAGACCGAAGATGTCGCCCGTCTGGCGGCGCGGCACAGCTCGGCCGAACGTCTGCTTCAGGACAGCCGCAAAACGCTGGAGAAGTCGGAAGCCGAAGCCCGCAAGGCCCGCGATGCAGTCGCTCAGAGCCAAGCGACCCTCGACAAAGCTGGTGTGGATTTCGCAGCGGCCCAGCAGGCCGAGGCGAGCGCAGTCACGGCCTCAGCCGCGGCAGATGCGGCTCTTTTGGCTGCGGAAGAAACCCGCGCCGACACGCAGTCGCGCGAAGCCGATGCCCGTGCAGAGCGGTCCGAGGCCGAGGGCGAGGCCAATGCGCTGCGCGCAGAGGTTGGCGCGCTGGCAAAGCTGGTCGAACGCGACACGGCGGAAGGCGGGCAGATCCTCGACCGGTTGCAGGTCGAACATGGGTTTGAAAAGGCGCTCGGCGCGGCTTTGGCCGATGACCTGCGCGCGCCGGAAGTTGCTACCGATCGACCCTCCGGCTGGTCGATCTTGCCGGGCTACCTAGAGGCGCAGCCGCTGCCCGAAGGGGCGCCGCCACTGACGCAGCATGTCACGGTTCCGAAGGTGCTGGAACGCCGCATGAGCCAGATTGGGCTGGTGGATCCTGAGGCGGGCGCGCGGCTTCAGGCGCAGTTGCTGCCCGGGCAACGGCTGGTCTCGGCAGAGGGTGATCTTTGGCGGTGGGACGGGTTCCGCGCCATGGCCGAGGATGCGCCATCGGCTGCGGCCCTGCGCCTGCAGCAGTTGAACCGGTTGGAAGTTCTGAAACAGGCGCTGGAACAGGTGAGCGAACGTGCCGATGCGGCACGGGCCGCGCATGAAACCCTGCAGCAGCAGTTGGCCGAGCAGGCCGAGGCCGACAAACGTGCCCGCGAAGCGCGGCGCGACGCGGATCGACAGGTGGCCGAAGCGGGGCGCGCCCTGAGCCGGGCGGAGGCGGATCGCAACCTTGTTCAAAGCCGTCTGGAATCCCTTGGCCTTGCCGTGAAGCGCCATGAGGAGGCCGCGATTACCGCGCGGGCCGAGGTGATGGACGCCGAACGTACCTTGGCGGGCTTGGACGATCTTGCCGCTGCCCGTGCGACCGTCGACGATATCCGCATGACGGTCGAAGCGTCTCGGATCACCATGATGTCGCGCCGCTCGGCCCATGACGAATTGCGCCGCGAAGGCGATGCCCGCAGACGCCGGGTGCAAGAGGTCTCGAAAGAGGTCAGCGGCTGGCGGCACCGGTTGGAGACAGCGGGCAAGCGCACCGCCGAATTGGTTGAACGCAAAGCCGCCTCTGAGGCGGAGTTGGCCGAGGCGGGTGCCGTGCCGGCGGAAATCGCGGCGAAGCGGGAAGAATTGTCAGGTGCGATCACTGCCGCCGAAACGCGACGCACCCATGCGACCGACACGCTGGCCGCCGCCGAAGCTGCGCTGAAGGCGGCGACGGATGCCGAACGCGACGCGGAACGGCAGGCCTCGGACGCGCGGGAAGCCCGCGCCCGGGCCGAGGCGCGCAGCGATGCCGCGCGTGAGACGGTGACCCATGCGGCGGACCGTATTCAGGACGAACGGCAAGTCACGCCCGAGGCCCTGCGCGATGCGCTGGACATCGAGGCGGATCAGACCCCGCCGGTGGACGCGCTGGAAGAGGACGTAAACCGTTACAAAAGGCAGCGGGATTCCTTGGGCGCGGTGAACCTGCGCGCCGAGGATGACGCCAAAGAGATACGCGAAGAGCACGGCGCGCTGCTGACCGAGAAGGCCGATTTGGAAGAGGCAATCAAGACCCTGCGCAGCGGGATCGCGGGCCTCAACCGCGAGGGGCGGGAGCGGCTGCTGACGGCCTTTGAACAGGTGAACGCGAACTTCTCTATGCTGTTTACCCACCTCTTTGGTGGCGGCGAGGCGAACCTCGTGATGGTCGAAAGCGATGATCCATTGGAGGCCGGGTTGGAGATCCTGTGCCAACCGCCGGGCAAGAAGCTGAGCACCCTGAGCCTGCTGTCGGGCGGGGAGCAGACCTTGACCGCGATGGCGCTGATCTTTGCCGTGTTCTTGGCCAATCCGGCGCCGATCTGTGTGCTGGACGAGGTCGACGCGCCGCTTGATGACGCAAATGTGACCAGGTTCTGCGATCTGTTGGATGAGATGTGCCGTCAGACCGATACGCGGTTCCTGATCATCACGCACCATGCGGTGACGATGGCTCGGATGGACCGGCTCTTTGGGGTGACCATGGCGGAGCAGGGGGTCAGCCAGTTGGTTTCTGTCGATCTTAAGAAAGCGGAAACCCTGGTCGCGTAAAGGTGGGAGACGCCGGTTGCGAGGACCGGCCCTTAAAGCGTGCGCGCATCAGGTTGCCGCGGGGTTGCGTGCTGCCGTGAAGCTGTTGCAAGCCGCGTGGCCGAGGCCGTAGTTAGCGTGGACAGAGAGCCGCGATCAGCTTTTGCGCGACACCGTGACGCCAGAGACGTCCTCAATAAACGTTAGAATTCGGGCCTTTACCGCATCGTCCTTGATGGAGCCGATGGCATTCACGATCTCAAGGTGGGGGTCATTGCTGTTCTCGGGGTGGTCGTCATCCAGCCCTTCAAAGAAATAGCCGGGGGTCACATTCAGTATCCGGGCAAGCTCATGCAGGCGGCTGGCGGCAATCCGGTTGGAGCCGATTTCATACTTCTGGATCTGCTGAAACGACAGCTTGAGTTCACGCGCCACATCGGTCTGGGATTGCCTTCGCAGGGTGCGGGCCTGCTTGAGTCGGCGACCGACGTGAACGTCTACAGGGTGGGACATAGTTCAATACCTCAGGTTGAGTACAATACATTCACTACCCGCAATGTGTTGAGGATCAATTGCCTAGATATGGCCCCTTTGGGTTAACCGATTTACCTTGGCTGGATAGATTATGTTGCGTTACCGGATGATTCATGTACCATCCATTGCCTATGAACCAACATATGTCCGATATTGAGCCGGTCGCACCCGTGCCCCCGACCCCGCAAAAGGACCCTGCGCCGGCCCTTTTGTTCGAGATGATACGCTCATTCGTGACCTTGGCGCAAACGCTGAACCTCAGCCATGCGGTCGCTCAACTGGCAAGCACGCGGCAAACGGTTCGGCGGCATATCCAGCAATTGGAAGAGGCGATGGGCGCGCCGCTGTTCACCATTGAGAACCGGCGCTATTCCCTGACTAAGGCTGGCGTGGAGGCCTTGCCCGAAGCGCGCGATATCATTGACCGGGGCAAGCTGTGGCTGGATGGCAAGACGCGCCACGCCGACGGGATGCTGCGCCTTTCGCACGAAGAGCCGAACGGATGGAGTTTTCACCAGCAGCAGCAGCCCTTGTCACTGATCTGGGATGGGGGCTCAGCGATGATGCAGGCCGCGCTTCAGGCGTGGTGCATGAGCCGGGGAGAGTTGGAGAGCGAAGCCTTTCGCGCCATGCGCCCCTATGTGCTGGTGTATCGCGACTCGCCCAATGGATGGATCTGTACCGAAGTGGGGGAGAAATCGTTCTACACGCAGTGGTGGGGCTGGACCAACGCGCGCAGCAGCATCGGACGGCCACTGAAGCTGTTTCCGGGCGGGCCCGAGTTTGAGAATATGCTGAACTTCCCCTTTCGAGAGGTGGAGGCGACCTGTGGCGTTCGGTTGGACGAGGTGGTTACCCAAATCCCACGCGAAGAGGGTGGCGAGCCGGTGCCCTTGGCCTACAAACGCCTGCTGATGGCCGGGCGGTATCCGGACAAAAGCTTTGCCCTGATCGCGGCGGTGGACCGGTCGACCTCAGTGAATATCGCCGGTGTTGATGACAGCTTCCTGCGCGAGATGCCTTTGGACGCAAAGGTAACATTCGCAGGCTGACGAACATTGAGGGCAAGATGCAAAAAGGGCCGCCCATCAAGGCGGCCCTTTCTGTTTTGGATGCTAACGCAAAGGCTTAGCTGATCGCTGCGGCTTTCACATCGTCGTCGATATAGGGCAGGTATTGTTCAAAGTTGTCCGAGAACATCTTGACCAGTTTGGCCGCCTGACGGTCATAGGATTCCGGATCGTCCCATGTGCGGCGCGGGTCGAGCAGGATGTCGGCGACGCCGTTGACCGAAACCGGAACGTCGAAGCCAAAGTTCGGGTCTTTGCGGTATTCAGCCTCTGCCAGACGCCCCTCAAGCGCGGCACTCAGCAGGGCGCGGGTGGCTTTGATCGGCATCCGCGAGCCGGTGCCGTAGGCGCCGCCGGTCCAGCCGGTGTTGACCAGCCAGCAGGTGGCACCATGCTGGGCGATCTTCTCGCGCAGGAGGTTGCCGTAGACCTCGGGGCGGCGCGGCATGAAGGGCGCGCCGAAACAGGTGGAGAATGTGGGCTCAGGCTCGGTCACGCCACGCTCGGTGCCCGCCACCTTGGAGGTGAAGCCCGACAGGAAGTGGTACATCGCCTGCGCCGGGCTGAGCCGCGCAATCGGAGGCAGCACACCGAAGGCATCGCAGGTCAGCATGATGATGTTCTTGGGGTGGCCCCCGACGGCCTTCTCGCTGGCGTTGGAGATATAGTGCAGCGGGTAGGCGGCGCGCATGTTGGCCGTGAGCGAGTCGTCGTCGAAGTCCAGTTCGAAGGTGTCTGGATCGAAGACCATATTCTCGATCACCGTGCCGAACTTGGAGGTCGTCGCGTAGATTTCCGGCTCTGCCTCGGGGTTGAGGTTGATGGTCTTGGCATAGCAGCCGCCTTCGAAGTTGAAGGTGCCGTTGTCGGACCAGCCGTGCTCATCATCGCCGATAAGCGTGCGTTCGGGATCGGCCGACAGGGTGGTCTTGCCGGTGCCGGAAAGGCCAAAGAAAACAGCCGTATCAACGGGGTTGCCGGTGGCGTGGTTGGCGGAGCAGTGCATCGGCATGATGCCCTTTTCCGGCAGCAGGTAGTTCAGCAGGGTGAAGACCGACTTCTTGTTTTCGCCCGCGTATTCGGTGCCGCCGATGAGGATCATCTTGCGGTCGAAGTTCATCGCGATCACGGTCTCGCTGCGGCAGTTGTGCTTGGCCGGATCGGCCTGGAAGCTGGGGCAGTTGATCACGGTGAAATCGGCGGTGAAGTCCTGCAGCGCTTCGGCATCGGGGCGGCGCAGCATGGTGCGGATAAAGAGGCCGTGCCATGCCAGTTCCGTCACCATCCGCACGTTGATCGCGTGCTTGGGGTCGGCCCCGCCAACGAGGTCTTGGACGAAGTAGTCATTGCCTTGCATGTGAGCGATCATGTCTTGATAGAGCGCGTCAAACCCTTCGGGCGACATCTCGGCGTTGTTTTCCCACCAGATGCTGTCGGCCACGCTGTCGGTTTTGACCACATGTTTATCTTTGGGCGACCGGCCTGTGAACTTGCCGGTGGTCACCAGAAAGGCACCGCCTTTGCCGAGGCTGCCTTCGCCCCGTTTCAATGCCGCCTCGACCAGCGCAGGCTCGGTCAGGTTGTAATAGACATCGCCGAGCCCGCTGATCTGTTGATCTTCGAGGCTGAACTGCGGGTTTACCCGTCCAAATGTCATATGATGTCTCCTGTGGTAGCGCGTGAGCAGCGCAGTACGTGTCCGAGCGGGCGCAATTGCCCTGGGCATCGGGGGCCTTGAGAGCCTCTTAACACGGGCGTTTTCAGGTTGAACAGGCAGCTTTGTCACAGTTAGCGCCATCATGTAAAACTTTGTTTCGAAGCGCTTAGAACCCGGCCCAAAGCGATGCGCACCGCCCTAGTCTTATCTTGGGTAAGAGTAATTAAAGTGCGGCAATTTAGCCATTCCTAACCAAATTATGACCGAATTGGTGCATCTCAAAGGCACGATTCGCACTTAAGGATTGATTCGATCTGTAATATTGGAGATCACTGACTCCAAAAATAAGAACGAATTGAGCAGCATAAGGAAGCAGGCAATGTCAAAGATTGCATTGGTAGACGATGACAGGAACATCCTGACATCTGTTTCGATGACTCTTGAAGCTGAAGGCTTCGAAGTGGAGACCTACAACGATGGCCAAGCCGCGTTGGACGCCTTCAACAAGAAACTGCCGGATATGGCAGTGCTGGACATCAAGATGCCCCGCATGGACGGCATGGATCTGCTGCAACGTTTGCGTCAGAAAACCGCGATGCCGGTGATCTTTTTGACCTCCAAGGATGATGAGATCGACGAGGTGCTGGGCCTGCGCATGGGGGCCGATGACTACGTCAAAAAGCCGTTCAGCCAGCGCCTGCTGGTCGAGCGTATTCGCGCCCTTCTGCGCCGCCAGGACGCGGTAGAGACGAATGAGGTGGGCGATACCGAAGAGACCAAAGTGATGGAACGTGGCGATCTGCGGATGGACCCGTTACGCCACGCGGTCAGCTGGAAGGGCAAGGACGTGTCCCTGACCGTGACCGAATTCCTGCTGTTGCAGGCTCTCGCACAGCGCCCCGGTTTCGTGAAGTCGCGCGACCAACTGATGGACGTGGCCTATGACGATCAGGTCTATGTGGATGACCGGACGATCGATAGCCACATCAAGCGCCTGCGCAAAAAGATGCGCAGCGCGGATGATGAATTCTCGGCGATCGAGACGCTTTACGGCATCGGCTATAGATATAACGAAGAGTAAACCCGGCGCTTAACGCGGGTCGAAAGGAAGCTTGTGCGGGACATGACTGCTGGCAGGGACGGTGATGTTGTACTGGGGGACGATTGGGTCACTCCTGACAGTGCCGCGCCGGATGAAATTCGGGTCAAGCGCGAACGGCGGGGGCTGTTCTCGCTCCGCTCCTCGCCGCTGACACGCAAGATCATTACCTTTAACCTCATCGCGCTCAGCGTTCTGGTGGCGGGGATCCTCTACCTCAATTCCTCGCGCGACAGTCTGGCGTTGCAACGCGCCGCGGCGCTGGTGTCCGAGACGGAGCTGATCGCCGATGTGATCGAAGCGCAGCTTCCCGCAGGCGCACCTGTGAACCTGACCACCGGCGACGGTGTCGACGTGGCCGCCACGCTTGAGGGGCTGGACCTGCGCGGCGGCATCGAAGTTTTCGTCTATGACCCGGCGGAAACGCTGGTGGCCCGCACCGCTGGCAGCCTCACCGTTGCCGAAGCCCTCGCCGCTTCCGAGGCGGGCGAGCGGACACTGTTGAACGACGGGTTGAACTGGCTTTGGGAGCGGGTCTCGGCCCCCTTCGGCACGGATGAGGTCACCGCCTCCCCGCCGCTCGAAGAACAGTTGCGCGGCATGGTCGGCACCAGCGTGACCGGCGGCACCCGGCTGGAAGGCACGCTTGCCATCGAAGGAGGCACGCTGTTCAGCGTTGTGACCCCCATCATGCAGGGCGACACCCCCGTCGGCGTGGTCGCCGTGGCCAGCGCGGCGGGAGAGATTGACCGTCTTGTGCGCAGCGAACGTGAGCGCGTTTTGCAGATGTTCGTCATCGCCACACTGGTCTCTATCGGGCTCAGCCTCGTGCTGGCCTCGACCATTGCCAACCCGCTGGCCGAACTGTCCACTGCCGCCGAACTTGGCCGCGACAAGGATGCGCGCAAGATGAACCCCGGCCGCATTCGCATCCCCGACCTGACCGCGCGCCCCGACGAGATCGGCCGCCTGTCAGGCGCACTGCGCGGGATGGTCTCGGCGCTTTACAACAGGATCGACGGTAACGAACAATTCGCCGCCGATGTGGCCCATGAGATCAAGAACCCGCTCGCCTCTCTGCGGTCTGCTGTCGGCACCCTGCGCATGGTCAAACGCGACGACCAACGCGAGAAGCTGCTGGATGTGATCGAGCATGACGTGCGCCGCCTCGACCGGCTGGTCAGCGACATCTCCAATGCCTCGCGGCTTGATTCCGAACTGGTCAAGGAAGAGGAAGAGCCCTTCGACCTGCTGCAAATGCTGGGCAATCTGGGCCAGTATCTGGGCGAGGATGCGAAATCCAAGGGCATTGACTTTATCACCGATCTGCCCGCCGCGCCGATCACCGTACATGGGCTTGAGGCCCGTTTGGCGCAGGTTTTTGTGAACCTCATCACCAACGCGATCTCCTTTTGCGAAGATGGCGATGCGATCCGGGTCTGGGCGCGCAAGCGTGCCAACCGCGTGCTGATCGTGGTCGAGGACACCGGCCCCGGCATTCCCGAACAGGCGCTTGGCAAGATTTTCAAACGCTTCTATTCGCAGCGCCCGGAAGAGCATTTCGGCAATAACTCCGGCCTCGGCCTCGCGATTTCGAAACAGATCGTCGAAGCCCACGGCGGCGTGATCTGGGCCGAGAATATTCGCCCAACCGAAGCCGACATCACCTCCGAACCGCTCGGCGCGCGTTTTGTCGTGGGGCTGCCTACATAAAGCACGGGCGCGGGGCCTGATATGACAGTCGAGCGCGAAAACCTCCACGCCAGCTGCGTGGCGATCAACGGGCGTGGGGTGCTGATCCTCGGCCCCTCCGGCGCGGGCAAATCGGCCCTTGCCTTGCAATTGATGGCCCTCGGCGCCACGCTGGTGGCAGATGACCGAACCGATGTCACCCGCCATGGCGAGCAGGTGATCGCCAGCGTTCCTGACACGATCCGCGGCCTGATCGAGGCGCGTTACGTGGGCATCTTGCGGGTCGAAGATCACGGCCCCGTGCCCTTGGGCCTTGTCGTCGATCTGGCCCATACCGAACACCAGCGCCTTCCTGAGCGCCACAGCCATCTGATACAGGGTGTCACGTTGCCCTGTTTTCACAAATGCGATAGCGCTCATTTTGCGGCAGCAATTCATCTGTATATAGCAGGTGTGAAAGAACCGAATTGATCAGTCAGACCTCATCAACAGACCCCGCCACTCGGCGGTTGGTCCTTGTCACCGGCCCTTCGGGCGCCGGACGCTCCTCTGCGCTTAACGTGCTGGAGGATGCGGGCTTTGAGGCGATCGACAATCTGCCGCTGCGTTTGCTGCCCGCGCTGCTTGACCGTCCCGGCGATGCGCAGTCGGTGGCCTTGGGCATCGACGCGCGCAACCGCGACTTCTCAACCGAAGGTGTGTTGGAACTGATGGGCCGCCTGTCGGCCGAGCAGGGGTGGAGCGCGGAACTACTCTATCTCGACTGTGCACCCGATGTGCTGTTGCAGCGATTTTCCGAAACCCGCCGCCGCCACCCGCTGGCCCCCGCCGACCGCCCCGTTGACGGCATCACCCGCGAGCAAGAGCTGCTACACCCGATCCGCGCCCGCGCCGATGTGTTGATCGACACGACCACGCTCAACGTCCACGAGCTGCGCGCCGAGGTGGAGCAGTGGTTCGCCCCCGGCGGCCAGCGCCACCTCACGGTCTCGGTGCAGAGCTTTTCCTACAAACGCGGCCTGCCGCGCGGCGTCGATGTGGTGCATGACTGCCGTTTCCTTAGAAACCCCTATTGGGTGCCCGAATTGCGCAGTGGCGACGGGCGGGATGCAGCTGTCGCGGCCCATGTGGCAGGCGATAAACGCTACACAGATTTCGCCGACAAGGTGCTCGACCTTAGCCTGCTTTTACTGCCCGCTTACCGCGAAGAGGGCAAATCGCATATCTCCATCGCATTTGGCTGCACGGGCGGGCAACACCGCTCCGTCGCCATGGCGGAAGATCACGCTTTGCGCCTTGCAGAGCAGGGCTGGCAGGTGTCAATTAGGCACCGTGAGCTGGACCGTCAGCATCGTGAGGAAAATAAGCCGTGATCGGGATCGTCATCGTCGCACATGGGGGGCTGGCGCAAGAGTATCTTGCCGCCATCGAACATGTCGTGGGATCCCAATTCGGCGTCCGCGCCATCGCGATCGAGGCCGACCACGACCGCGCCGATAAAGAACGCGAAATCTGCACCGCTGCCGATGCGGTGGACCAAGGCGCGGGTGTCGTGGTCGTCACCGATCTTTTCGGCGGATCACCCTCAAACCTCAGCCTCTTGGCGTGCCGCCCGGAAAACCGCCGGATCATCTACGGCGCGAACCTGCCAATGCTGATCAAACTCGCCAAATCGCGGCATATGGATGTGCCCGATGCCGTGCGTGCCGCACTCGAAGCTGGTAAGAAGTATATCGACAGCCAGAATGTCAGCGCAGGTTAGAAGGCCCCAGTACGTCATGCCCGAATTTTCTTTAAAGATCGTAAACGAAAAAGGCCTGCACGCGCGCGCCTCCGCCAAATTGGTAGAAGTGGTCGAGGCTTTCGATGCCCGCGCCGAAGTCAGCAAGGATGGCATGTCGGCCTCAGGCGACAGTATCATGGGGCTGTTGATGCTCGGCGCCTCCCGCGGCACCTCGATTGATGTCCAAACTTCCGGCCCCGATGCCGATGCCTTGGCCGACGCTTTGACCGCCCTCGTAGCGGATAAGTTCGGCGAAGGGTACTAAGCCCGCCGGGCGGGAAAAAGGATCCTCCGACTCCATGGATGACGCGCAAAAGCAGGCGGCCAAATCGGCCCAGACAGGTAACGGTACGGTGACCTTCACCAAATACGACCGCCGCAGCCTGTCTTATGCCTCGACCTTCGATGACCCATGGAAGGCGCGTGTGATCTCCGCGATGGAGCTTTTCACAGGCAAGCTCAAAATCCTGCGCCTGATCCGCAAGTTTGAGCAACGCGGCACCCCCTCGGGCCAAGCCTTCTGGCGCGCCGCACTCGACACGATGGGCATTGATCTCACCACCCCGCAAGAGCAGCTTGACCGCATCCCTAAAGAAGGGCCGGTCGTGGTCGTGGCGAACCACCCCCACGGCATGGTCGACGGCATGATTTTCGCCGATCTCATTGGCCGTGTGCGCCCCGACTACCGTATCCTCACCCGGTCGCTGCTCACGTCGATCGACGAAGTGGCCGGCAGCTACATGATCCCGGTGCCTTTCCCGCACGACCCGGATGCGCAGCGTAAAGGCGTTGAAATGCGCGCCAAGGCCATGGCCCACCTCAAAGACGGCGGCGTTGTGGCGCTTTTCCCCTCCGGCGTCGTTGCCGCGTCGGAAAGGTGGTGGGGCCCGGCGGTCGAGGCGGAATGGAACGTCTTCACCGCCAAGATGATCCGCCGCTCCGGTGCGCAGGTTGTCCCGATGCGTTTTCCCGGCCAGAATAGTCGCGCCTATCAGATTGCGAACAAGCTCAGCCCGATGCTGCGCCAAGGGTTGTTGCTGCATGAAATCGCCCACGCCTGCGACAAACCCCAAGGCCCCATCGTCGGCCATCCGCTTGCCCAAGAACAGGTCGACCGCTGGGCAGACGACCCGCGCGGCTTCATGGCCTGGCTCCGCGCCCACACTCTGGCGCTGACCAACTGATCTTCATCCTTTTAAAAATACCCGCGGGGGAATCGCGCCTTTGGCGCGAGGGGGGCAGGGCCCCCAACACCCTTACGGCTTAGCGCGTCGGAACCGGTTTCTCGCCCCGGTAGTCATAGAACCCGCGCTGCGTCTTGCGGCCCAGCCACCCGGCTTCGACATATTTGGTCAGCAGCGGGCAGGGGCGGTATTTCGTATCGGCCAGCCCATCATGCAGCACGTTCATGATCGCCAGACAGGTGTCCAGACCGATGAAATCCGCCAGTTCCAGAGGGCCCATCGGATGGTTGGCCCCCAGCTTCATCGAACTGTCGATCGACTCGACGTTGCCGACCCCTTCATAAAGCGTATAGACCGCCTCGTTGATCATCGGCATCAGGATGCGGTTCACGATAAAGGCTGGGAAATCCTCGGCCGAGGCGGCGGTCTTGCCCAAGCGGTCCACCACGGCTTTGCAGGCGTCATAGGTTTCCTTATCCGTGGCAATGCCGCGGATCAGTTCGACCAATTGCATCACCGGCACGGGGTTCATGAAATGAAAGCCCATGAATTTCTCGGGGCGGTCGGTGCGGCTGGCCAGACGGGTGATCGAGATCGAAGAGGTGTTCGAGGTCAGGATCGTCGTCGGTTTCAGATGCGGGATCAGATCTTCGAAAATCGCCTGTTTCACCGTTTCCCGTTCCGTGGCGGCTTCGATCACCAGATCGCTCTGGCCCAGATCGCTCAGCGTCTGGGTCGTGGTGATGCGCGCCATGGCGGCATCGCGCTCGGCGGCGGTGATCTTTTCGCGGCTGACTTGACGGTCCATATTGCCGGTCACGGTTTTCGTCGCTTTGGCCAGCGCATCGGCGCTGACATCGTTCAGCAGCACGTCGTAGCCCGCCAGCGCCATGACATGGGCGATCCCGTTGCCCATCTGCCCTGCTCCCACGATACCGATTTTCTGGATGTCCATGGCCTGTCCTTTGCTTGAGTTCGGCGCACAATAGGGCGCGTGGCGGGGGTGCCGCAAGGGCAGCTGTTTACGAAAACTCACGGCAAATTCGCCCGTTAACAGAATCGCAGCCCCTACCGTGCAATCTGGCTTTGGGTGAACAACAAAGGTGGGTTCAATGACCTATGACACAGTGGGGCCAGCGCCTCTGGACTATTTGCCATGCCGCTATGGTACCTCAAAGCTGATGTTTCGCGGCCCCCGCCGCAGGCTGGAGGCGCCCTATATCGCCTTTCTCGGCGGGACGGAGACCTATGGCAAATTCATTGAGGAGCCGTTTCCCGCGCGGGTCGAAGCCGAGATCGGCAAAACTTGTGTGAATTTCGGTTTTCCCAACGCGGGGATCGACGCCTTTGCGCATGATCCTTTCGTCGCGCAGGCCGCTTCGCAGGCGGATGTGACGGTGGTTCAGGTCATGGGCGCGCAGAACATGACCAACCGGTTCTATTCGGTCCACCGGCGCCGGAACGACCGGTTTGTCGGGGCTTCCGCGCTGTTGCAGACGATCTACCGCGAGGTCGATTTTTCCCAGTTCCACTTCAACCGCCACATGCTGACCCACCTCATGCAAGTCTCGCCCGAGCGGTTTGAGGCGGTGCGCGCAGAGCTGCAGCAAGCCTGGCTGGCGCGCATGCGTTTGATGCTGGGGCAGATACAGGGGCGCACGCTTTTGCTTTGGTTGGCCGACCGCCCGCCGGTCGCGGAGGCAGAGCAGCCGGTCGGGGAGTTGGGCCATGATCCGCTGTTCGTGACCCGCGAAATGTTGGACGCGGTGGCCCTACATGCCACGGCCAAGATCGAGGTCGTCTCTCCCAAAGACCCCTTTGCCGGGCCGACCGCTGGCATGGTGGTCAGCGAATTCGAGGCGCAGGCCGCGTCGGAAATGCTGGGCCCGATGGCCCATGCCAATGCCGCCGCCGCCCTGACCGATGCGCTGCAAAGCATGTCCTGACGCTCCCGGTACAGGCGCATGCAACGAAAAAGGCCCGCCGAGAACGGCGGGCCTTTGGTGTTTCACGTGAAGAGCTTTACAGCTTTTCGATAAGTTCCGGCACGGCGTCGAAAAGGTCCGCCACAAGGCCATAGTCGGCAACTTGGAAGATCGGCGATTCTTCGTCTTTGTTGATCGCGACGATGATCTTGGAGTCCTTCATCCCCGCAAGGTGCTGGATCGCACCGGAGATGCCGACCGCAATATAGAGGTCAGGAGCCACAACTTTACCAGTCTGACCAACCTGCCAATCGTTCGGGGCATAGCCCGAATCAACTGCCGCGCGCGAGGCGCCAACAGCCGCGCCAAGTTTGTCGGCCAGTTTTTCGATCAGGGCGAAGTCCTCTTCGGAGCCGACGCCACGACCACCGGAAACCACCACGCCTGCGCTTGTCAGCTCGGGGCGGTCCGATTCGGCGACCTTGTCTTCGACCCATGTGGACAGGCCGGGGTTGTCGGCAGCCGAGATGGTCTCGACCGAAGCAGAGCCGCCTTCACCCGCGGCATCGAAGGTCGATGTGCGGAAGGTGATGACTTTCTTGGCGTCGTTCGACTTCACGGTCTGCACCGCGTTGCCCGCATAGATCGGGCGCTCGAATGTGTCGGCGTCGACAACGCCCGAAGCATCCGAAATCACCATGACATCAAGCAGGGCCGCGACGCGGGGCATGATGTTCTTGGCATCCGTGGTGGCGGGCGCGACGATGTGGTCGTAGTCACCAGCCAGCGACACGATCAGTGCTGCGGTGGCTTCGGCCAGACGGTGGCCCAGCATCTCGTCTTCGGCGACCAGCACCTTGGAGACGCCATCGATCTTGGCCGCCGCTTCGCCTGCCGCCGCGGCAGAGCTGCCCGCCGCCAGAATGGTCACGTCGCCCAGTTTCTTGGCCGCTGATACCGCCTTGGCGGTTGCGTCCATCGACAGTTCGCCGTCGGAAATCTCTGCAATCAGAAGAACAGCCATTACACAGCCCCCGCTTCTTTGAGTTTCGCCACAAGCTCGTCAACCGAACCGACCTTGATGCCAGCGGCACGTTCGGCAGGCTCAACGGTTTTAACGATTTCCAAGCGGTTGGAGACATCGACGCCGTAGTCTTCGGCGGTCTTTTCATCCAGCGGCTTTTTCTTGGCCTTCATGATGTTCGGCAGCGAGGCATAGCGCGGCTCGTTCAGGCGCAGGTCCACGGTGACGACTGTGGGCATGGAGACTTCGATGGTCTGCAAGCCGCCGTCGACTTCGCGGGTGACTTTTGCCTTGTCGCCTTCGATGGCGATTTCCGAGGCGAATGTTGCCTGCGACCAGCCCATCAACGCCGAGAGCATCTGCCCGGTGGCGTTCATGTCATTGTCGATCGCCTGTTTGCCGCAGAGCACGAGGCCCGGCTGTTCTTCGTCAACAATCGCTTTCAAGATTTTGGCCACGGCCAGCGGCTCGATGTCCTTGTGTACATCGTCCGATGCGACCACGAGGATCGCGCGATCCGCACCCATGGCGAGCGCGGTACGCAGCGTTTCCTGCGCTTGCTTCACACCGATGGAGACAGCGACGACCTCTTCAGCCTGACCGGCTTCTTTCAGACGAATCGCTTGTTCAACGGCGATTTCGTCGAAGGGGTTCATCGACATTTTCACATTGGCAAGATCAACACCCGATCCGTCCGCTTTGACACGAACTTTCACGTTATAGTCGATCACGCGTTTGACAGGCACCAATACCTTCATGAGCGGTCTCTCTCCTCAGTTTGCGACGCGGGCTGGTGGCCCGGTCTCCCTAATTCTCCACACGGGTGTAACGAAGCGGATCGGATCAAAACAGGCCAAAATCGGCAGGTCGGCAGTTTTGAACGCGGCGTTTTCCCCGATTTTTGTCTGTTAGCGCTATTTTATGCGCGGTTCGCGCCCGGCACCCAGAGCACGTCTTCCTTGCCCGCGTTATTGGCCATACGCGCGGCGACGAAGAACCAGTCGCTGAGACGGTTCAGATAGGTGACACAGGCCGGGTTGATCGCCGTTTGCTCTGACAGCAGAACCGCCAGCCGTTCGGCGCGGCGCGCCACGGTGCGGCAAACATGCAGATGTGCGGCCAGCGCGCGGCCACCGGGCAGGATGAAGCTCCGTAGCGGCTCCAACTCGGAGTTCATCACGTCGATCTCGCGTTCAAGCCGGTCAACCTGTTCTTGCGTGACCCGCAGGGGCGGGTACTCTGCATCGCGGTCGGCCTCCATATCGGGACGGCAAAGGTCGGCGCCCAGATCAAAAAGGTCGTTCTGGATGCGGGCCAGTGCTTCGTCCGTGGCGCCGGTGGCTTCAAGCCGGGCAACGCCGACAAAGCAGTTCAACTCATCCGAGGTGCCATAGGCCTCGACCCGCGCGTCATGTTTGGCGACACGTTCGCCATTGCCAAGCGCGGTCGTGCCCTTGTCCCCGGTGCGGGTGTAAATCTTGTTCAGTACAACCATCAGATCGTGCCCCCTCGGAAATAGACATAGGCGAGGATCAGCAGCACGGCGATGAACTGCGCGATGATCCGCCAGCGCATCAGTTTGTTGGCGTTGCGTTTGTTGAATTTTCCCCCCGTGGCAAAGCCGCCCAGCCCCATCAGGAGCACAACGGCGACCGCCACGACGGAAAGCAGGACGATCACGAAAAACGGATCATTTGGCATGGGCTGTCCTTTCGTTGCCCCGAGATGTAGCGGCGCAGGGCAGTCGCGCAACCAAAATCAGCGGCTGGTGACCCAGTCCAGCGCCCGCGTCGGCAGGATACGCCGCAAAACACCGGCGATATGGGTTGGGGTTGTGACGAAATAGCGCGGGCGGGGCCGGGGGGATTCGACGGCATGGGCCAGTTTCTCGACCACCGCCTCGGGCGGGAGTTCGAAACGGTCCTTTTTGCCGCTGTCGTCATAGAGCCGGGGGCGCATGGTGGCCTCATACTCCGCCGCGCGGGGGCTGTTTTTCCAGTCGATCCAACGCTCGAAGCGCGGGATCGCCTTGGTCCGCAGCTTTGAGGTGACGGGGCCGGGTTCGATCAGGATCAACTCAACCCCCGTGCCGCGCATTTCAAGCCGCAGGGTGTCGGTCAGCCCCTCCAGCGCGAATTTCGTGGAGTTATACGCCCCGCGCCATGGCATCGCCACCATGCCAAGCACCGAAGAACATTGCACGATCCGCCCATGCCCTTGATTGCGCATCACCGGGATCACCGCGCGGGTCAGGCTGTGCCAGCCAAAGAAATTCGCCTCGAATATCTCGCGCAGCGCATCGGTGGGAAGGTCTTCGACCAGTCCGGGCGTCGCGTGGGCACCGTTGTTAAAGACAGCATCCAAGGTGCCGCCGGTTTGCTCTAGTACTTGGGCGAGGGCCGATTGGATGCTGGCCTCATCGGTATAATCGAGACGGGGCGCGTCGAACCCTTCGGCGCTCAGCCGGTCACAATCCGCTTGTTGGCGGCAGGCGGCAAAGACGCGCCAGCCGCGGGCGCGCATGCCATGGGCGGCGGCATAGCCGATGCCGCTGGAACAACCGGTGATGAGGATGGAACGGGTCGCAGTCATGCAAAGGGCCCTTCATTTGAAAGGCCCTTCATCGCGCGATGCTGTAAGATTGGCAAGTTAGCCGTTGTTGAGCAGGAAGTCGGCCATCCAACCGGATGCCGTGCCGTCGACGCTGCGAAAGCGCACCCAACCGGCACCGTTGTCTTCGACCACCTCTACGGCGTCACCTTTGCCCAGTTTCCCGACCACACCGAAATTGGTGCCCGGCCCACCGCGGACATTGACGCGGGTGCCATTCACTTTGCGAATGTCGGCCTGCGTAGTGCTGACATAGGTCGTGCCGTTGTCGGTGGCGTTGATCAGGCTTGGAATGACGACTGGCGCATTGGCGCTTGTGGTCGAATAGGCGGCCTTTTCCACTTTGGGGGTGCTGGTGCTGACAGCTTTGACGACTTTCGCGCCAGCGCGGTCCGCGGGGGTGGCCACGGCCTTTTGCACCATCGCGTCATTGGCCTGCGGCAAGTCGCTGAGTGTTGTAAGGTTCAGCGCCACGCGGGTCGCAGTCACATCCCGTGCCGGTGCGCGCTCGGCGAAGGGGGTGATGGGGCTTTCGGCCTTGCGGGCTGCATTTGCCGCGGCGGCGGTGACAAGCTTGGACGAGGATGTGCCGGCTTCTGCGCTGGCGATCAGCGCCGATGCTGCCGTCTCAGAGCTGGCCATCTGCGGGCCTGCTGGCACGAAATCCGCCCCGCCGCTCATCTCGTAGAATGCCCAGCCCATGAAACCAAATGTCAAAAAGATGAACCGTTTCATTTTGCTGTTCCTTGTCCCGTGTCAAAACCATGTTGCTGTTGAGAGACCAACGCGAAACTTCGCGAATGGTTCAATTCCGATTGGCAAGAATTCGCATATCCGGAAAGTATTGCTTTTTTCTCACTTGAAACCGTGTTGGCGACCTTTTTCCCGAGTCGACTGCGGGCAAAGGGCGGGCAATCTGTCGCTTGCCCGCTCTGCCGTGCTTGGCTAAAAGACCCGTCATGTCAGACATAAGCACACCCCCAGAACTCGACCCGAATGACCTGTCCGAGCCGCTGCGCCGCGCCTTGGGAGAGCGGTATCTGACCTATGCCTTGAGCACGATCATGCACCGGGCGCTGCCGGATGCGCGCGATGGGTTGAAACCGGTGCACCGCCGCATCCTTTATGCCATGCGCGAGTTGCGGCTGTCCTCGACGGGCGGCTTCCGTAAATCGGCGAAGATTTCGGGCGACGTGATGGGGAACTATCACCCGCATGGCGATGCCGCGATCTATGACGCGATGGCGCGTCTGGCGCAGGATTTCAACGTGCGCTATCCGCTGGTCGACGGGCAGGGCAACTTTGGCAACATCGACGGCGATAACCCTGCGGCCTCGCGCTATACCGAGGCGCGGATGACCGCCGTGGCCGAAGCCATGCTGGAAGGGCTGAACGAGAACGCGGTTGATTTCCGTGAGAATTACGATGGCACGCTGACCGAACCGGTGGTGCTGCCCGCGCAGTTTCCGAATCTGCTGGCCAATGGCTCTTCGGGCATCGCCGTGGGCATGGCCACGAACATTCCGCCGCATAACATTGCCGAGCTGTGTGACGCCTGTATTCACCTGATCAAGACGCCCGACGCCCGCGACGAGACGTTGTTGAACTACGTCCCCGGCCCGGATTTCCCCACCGGTGGCGTGATCGTCGAGCCGCCTGAGAATATCGCCAATGCCTACCGCACGGGCCGCGGCTCTTTCCGGCTGCGTTGTCGTTGGGAAGTTGAGGACCTTGGCCGGGGCGCTTGGCAGATTGTCGTTACCGAGATTCCCTATCAGGTTCAGAAATCCAAGCTGATCGAAAAGATCGCCGAACTGATCCAGACCAAGAAGATCCCGATTCTTGCCGATGTCCGCGACGAATCCGCCGAAGACATCCGCATGATTATCGAGCCGCGCTCGAAGAACGTCGATCCGAACGTGCTGATGGGGATGCTGTTCCGCAACTCGGACCTTGAGGTGCGCTTCTCGCTCAACATGAACGTGTTGATCGATGGCCAAACGCCCAAGGTCTGCTCGCTCAAGGAAGTGTTGCGCGCTTTCCTTGACCACCGGCGCGAGGTGCTGCAACGCCGCTCGCGGCACCGGATGGACAAGATCGACCACCGGCTTGAGGTGCTGCAGGGCCTGATCACGGCCTTTCTGAACCTTGACCGGGTGATCGAGATCATCCGCTACGACGACGACCCCAAAGCCGCCTTGATGTACGAGGATTGGAGCCGTGCGCATCAGGATACGCTGAGCCGCGCGATGGACGAATCCGCCTATGTCTCGCCCTTGGCGGGGGTCGATGTGTCGAAACTGGCGGTCATCGCGGATGCCGAGGCCGAAGCCACCGGCGTGCTGACTGAGAGCGGTGACACCCGCGCCATCCCGCACAGCTATGCAGGCCGCGAGAATGGCCTGTCGGATGTGCAGGCCGAGGCGATCCTCAACATGCGCCTGCGGTCCTTGCGGCGTTTGGAAGAAGACGCGCTGGTGAAAGAGCGTGACACGCTGATGACCGAACGCGCGGGTCTCGAAGACCTGCTGGAAAGCGACGACCTGCAATGGTCCACCATCGCTGACCAGCTGCGCGCGACGAAAAAGCAGTTCGGCAAGGACTGGGTGATCGACGGCATCAAGCGCGGCCAGCGCCTGACCGAATTCGACACCGCCGGAGAGGTTGAGGATGTCCCGATTGAGGCGATGATCGACCGTGAGCCGATCACCGTGGTCTGCAGCCAGATGGGCTGGATCCGCGCCATGACCGGCCATATCGATCTGAACCGCGAGTTGAAGTTCAAAGACGGCGACGGCCCGCGCTTTATCTTCCATGCCGAAACGACGGACCGGTTGCTGGTCTTCGGCTCGAACGGGCGTTTCTACACCGTCTCCGCCGCCAACCTGCCCGGCGGGCGCGGCATGGGCGAGCCTTTGCGTCTGATGGTTGATCTGCCTAACGAAGTGCAGATCGTGTCACTCTTTATCCACCAGCCGGGGCGCAAGCTGTTGGTTGCCTCAACGGCAGGCGACGGTTTCGTGGTGCCCGAGGATGACGTCGTGGCCCAGACCCGCAGCGGCAAACAGGTGCTCAACGTGCGTGGCGAAGGCGTCTCGGCGCTGGTCTGTCATCCGGTGTCGGGTGATAGCGTCGCCACCGTGGGCGAGAACCGCAAGGTGCTGGTCTTTGGCCTTGATGAATTGCCCGAGATGGGCCGGGGCAAGGGCGTGCGCCTGCAGAAGTACAAGGATGGCGGCCTGTCGGACGCCACGACCTTCACGCGGGAAGCGGGCCTCAGCTGGCAAGACCCGGCGGGCCGGACACGTACCGAGGCCGATCTGGCAGAATGGACCGGCAAGCGCGCAAGCTCGGGCCGGATGGCGCCGCGCGGCTTCCCGCGCGACAACAAGTTCACGTGAAACAGCCGCGCCTTTCGGGGCGCGGTCAGTCCAGCGGCTCGGCGGTCATCCAGACGCCGCCCTCGGGGCGCAGGGTCAGGATCATCACCGGCTCCGGGTCCTTGCCCGGCACAGGGGTGAACTTGAACCGCCCCAGCAGGGTGGCGAGGATGATTACAGCCTCCTGCAACGCAAAGCTCGCCCCGATGCAGATGCGCGGTCCGTCCCCGAAGGGCAGATAGGTATAGCGGTCGATCGCCTTGCGGTCGGCGAAACGTTCAGGCCGGAAAGCATCGGGATCGTCCCAAAGCAGTTCATTGCGGCCTAGCGCGTAGATCGGGATCATCACCGTGTCGCCGGGGCGGATTTCGCGGTCGCAGAGCCTGTCGTGCTTTTGCGCCGTGCGCGAAATGATCCCGGCGGCGGGGTAGAGCCGCAGCGCCTCGTCGATGATCATCCGCACCAAGGGCAGCTTGTCCACATCGTCGCCGGTGCAGGCACGGCCTTGCAGCACATCGCGCACCTCTGCGCTAGCGCGCGCCTGCATCTCGGGGTCGAACCCCATGAGGTACATCGACCAAGCTAGCGTCAGTGCCGTTGTCTCATGCCCCGCGACGATGAAGGTCAAGAGGTTATCGCGTAGCTCTCCGGTGTTCATCCGGCGCTTGGTCTTGGGGTCTTCGCCCTCCAACAGCAGGTCCAGCAGATCGGGCGTGCCGTCATGGCCGCGCGCCACCCGCGCTTCGATCGCCTGATCGGCCATCGCCTTCATCTGCTTCAGCGCCTGACCGGACATCATCCGCCCCGGACGCGGCAGCCAATCGGGCAGGCCGAGGATATCGAAGAGGCTGATCTTGCCCGCCTCGGCGATATAGTCGTCGATGGCGCCATGCACCTTGTCGCGGTCAAAGGTGCCATCGCCTGAGAAGGTCACGTCGCCGATCACCTCGAAAGTCGTCGTCACCATCTCATCGAGCATGTTGACCGCGCGCGGCCCAGCAGCGGCGATGCGCTTGGCCGAGCGGTCAGCGGCGGCGCTCATCACCGGGGCAAGGTTGCGCACGTTGCGCTGTGAGAAGACAGGGGCCGCCGCCCGGCGCTGCCAGCGCCAATGCGCCCCTTCTGCGATAAAGAGCGATTCCCCGATGGCCGGGCGCAGCAGGTTCTTGGTGACATCGGACTTCGGGTAGTCCTCCAGCCGGTCGAGCAGGATTTCCCGGATAGCACCCGGATCCATCACCATATGCCAGCGCTTGCCGGTCTTGCCCGAAACCATGGGCTGGGTGGTGGCGATCTTGGGGATGATGCTCAGCACGTTGCGCCGCGCCATCTGCAAACTGCCGAGCATTCCCACAGGCTCGGTCACCAGCGGTACGCGCACGGGCAGGGGGGATGGTTGGGTCATGATGCTGTCCTCACTCATATCCAAGATAGACCGGACCGGCAGGCGCGCAACTGCGGCAAATGATTGCGCCCCTCCCGGCCATCGGCTACCCCTTTTCGAAATCTTAACGCCCCCGAAGGATTGCCCATGTTCCGAGTTCTTGCCCTGTTGACCTTCGTCGCGACGCTGGCCGCCTGCAACGGGGCCTCCGACCTCGACAAAGCGCCGACCCCGCTGGGGGACTTCAACCTGCACCACAATATCGTCGTGGCGCCCAAAGCGCAGAAGGGGCCGCTGAGCCGCGAGGTCAGCAAAGAAGAATTGGCCGAGGCCGTGCGCGCCGCCACCGCCGAACGCTTCGACCGCTACGATGGGGAGCGTCTCTATCACTTCGGCATCAGCGTCGAAGGCTACGTGCTGGCACAGCCGGGCATCCCACTGGTCTTTGCCCCGAAGTCGATCCTGATTCTTAACCTCACGGTCTGGGATGACGCGAAGAACATGAAGCTGAACCCCGAGCCGCATCAGATCACTGTCTTCGAATCCCTCGATCAGGGCCCGGTTGTTGGCTCGGGCTATACCAAATCCGCCGAAGAGCAGCTCAAGAACCTCAGCCAGAACGCGGCCAAGTCGATCGAGACCTATCTGGTCAAGCAAAACCGCGAAGAGGGTTGGTTCAGCGGTGGTGTGGCACCGTCGCCTGCCGGGGAGCCGGAGGATAAATAACCCCCGTCGGGGCGCGCCGAACCGCTGCCGCATGGGCCCGATGGGCTTTAAGTGGCCCCAAGACGCAAGTCACGCTTGATTTTACCGCCCGAACCCAATACATCGCCCGCCAGATAGGGTTCGGGTCCCCGTTGGGGCCCCTCAATTAAAAGGGCGCCACCATGGCAAAGGCAAAGTTTGAACGTAACAAGCCACACGTCAACATCGGCACAATCGGCCACGTTGACCACGGTAAAACCACGCTGACCGCGGCGATCACCAAATACTTCGGTGACTTCCAAGCGTACGACCAGATCGACGGCGCGCCCGAAGAGAAGGCCCGCGGCATCACCATCTCGACCGCACACGTCGAGTATGAGACCGAAGCACGTCACTACGCCCACGTCGACTGCCCCGGCCACGCTGACTATGTGAAAAACATGATCACCGGTGCCGCTCAGATGGACGGCGCTATCTTGGTTGTGAACGCGGCCGACGGCCCGATGCCCCAGACCCGCGAGCACATCCTGCTCGGCCGTCAGGTTGGCATCCCCGCCATGGTCGTCTTCATGAACAAAGTTGACCAGGTCGACGACGAAGAGCTGCTTGAGCTGGTTGAGATGGAAATCCGCGAGCTGCTGTCTTCCTACGACTACCCCGGCGACGACATCCCCGTTGTGCCTGGTTCCGCTCTGGCGGCGATGGAAGGCCGTGACGAAAACATCGGCGAAAATGCAATCCGCAAGCTGATGGAAGAAGTCGACAACTACATCCCGACACCAGAGCGTGCTGTTGACCAGCCGTTCCTGATGCCCGTCGAAGACGTGTTCTCGATCTCTGGTCGTGGTACCGTTGTGACCGGCCGTGTTGAGCGTGGCGTGATCAACGTTGGCGACGAGATTGAAATCGTCGGCATCCGCGACACCAAGAAAACCACCTGCACCGGTGTGGAAATGTTCCGCAAGCTGCTGGACCGTGGTGAAGCTGGCGACAACATCGGCGCGCTGCTGCGTGGCGTTGAGCGTGACGGCGTTGAGCGCGGTCAGGTTCTCTGCAAGCC